>NZ_JBEOTA010000003.1:0-379386 GCF_040303265.1 Streptomyces sp. NPDC096040 | reverse complement strand
GGTCTTCCCCCGGTCCACCGGGGACGGGCCGGTGGCCGGCCCACCCCTCATCGCGCGCAGATGGGAGGAGTCGACGGCGGCGCGGGAGAAGTCGAGCATGTCGGCCGCCCGCAGTTCGGCCAGCAGCAGCTCGTGCAGGTGCTGCCAGACTCCCGCCTCGTTCCAGTCCCGCAGCCGCCGCCAGCAGGTCATTCCCGAGCCGAAGCCCAGCTCCTGAGGCAGGAACCGCCACGGGATCCCGGTATAGAGCACGAACAGGATCCCGCACAGCACCCTGCGATCATCCAGGCGCTTTCGCCCCGGATGCCGGTACCGGCGCTCGACCACGGGCAGCAGCGGCTCGATCCGCTCCCACAGCCCGTCCTCGACCTCCCACGGCTTGCGCGCACTCTTCGTCTCGGCTACCTCACACCCCCATCCGGGCAGCATCAACGAGAACTGACACGCCGTCATTCCAGCCCCGGCTACAAACTCACTTTGTTACCAGTCCTTAGTGGCGTGTAAACCCTCAAGGGTCTGGCGCACGCTCGCGTCAAGTTGTTGCGCTGTCAGATCGATGTTCTGATGGAAACGCGAGGCTGCTTGGCGGCCCGGCAACCGTCGCCGCAGCGAAGCGATTTGCCAGCGGAGGTGTCAGACATGGCGCGCTCAATACGCTTCTTCCTCACCGGCAAGCAGGGCACCAGCAGAGCGAATCTCAACTGGGCTCCGATCAATCGGAAGTCTGCTGTGATTGTCACGGCGGCGGAGTTCCCGGGTTTCCCAGGCGGACTTGGCGGGCTGGACACTATTCGACCGAGTCTCGGAGCGGCCAGCATCTGGGTGTCGAACGTGGGCGTCCACGGGCCGGAAGGCGGCACGGGGGGTGTCGAGTTCCTTCTGCATGTCGATTGGGGCTCACCGCTGGACGTGATGGTCACCGTCTCGGTTCTCGAAGACATTGAGGAATACGATCGAGTCGGGTGAGTACCGCCTTACTGTCTGGCAAGTAGTCAGCGCGTGCTGCCCGCCCCGGCCTTGGTGGCGGGCAGGCCCTGCGTGGTGGGCCGGGCGTACCGGGCAGCAGCACGGGACGGCCGGGTGTCGCGCTGCCCGCCGGGGGCGTGCAGCTTGGTGGCCGCCAGGTTGTCCGCGAACAAGCTCATCGCCGTGGCGTCCCCGCGGTCTGGGGAGCAGCCGAGGCGGGCCACCACCTCGTCCTTGGGCTCCACCTTGATCTTGGGCGGTACGCCGGTGGTGATGTCCCACGTCGGCGTGGTCAGGTCGGCCACCAGCAGGTCGTCCGGCGGTAGCGCGAGCTCGGCGCCGAACGCCGGATCGAGCAGCTCCCGTAGCTTCCAGTACGCGGCAGAGCGGACGTTGACGAAACCCCACTCTCGGTCACGGGTGCGCAGCTTGGACTTGGCCGCCCCGGTGTAGGCGAGCACGGGCGCGCCCAGCTCTCGCAGCCGGTCCACCACGCCGCCGCCCACGCCGATGGAGTCCACGACGGCGGCGGCGCCTTCTTCTTCGCCCAGGGCGGCCTGGACGCGCGCCGTGGTGTGCATGGTGTCCTCACGGTCGTGGGTCTCCACCTCGGCGACGACCAGGCCGCGGCGGTGGCACAGCACGGTGGAGTCCCCACCAGAGCGGGCGACGTCCACGCCGAGCACGCGCCGGCCGGGCACGTCCGGGCGGCTGGCCTGGTCCCACACGTGCCACCGCTCGATGGCGGCCTCCACCCAGGCGAGGGAGATGACGCTGTCCTCATCCGAGGCGTGGAACTCCCCAAGGACGCGGTTGGCGTACATGGCGGAGTCCCGGCCCCACTGGCGGGCGCGCTGCTCGGCCCAGTCCAGGCAGACGCCGCCGATCTCGGGACCATCCCCGCGGGTGCGGGGAGCAGACTCCCGGACTCGCGGACTCCCGGAGTACCGGGGGACCATCCGGTGCGGGGAGCGGTTGCCGTGCCGACTCGCGGCGACGTCGGTGTCGGGACCATCCCCGCGGGTGCGGGGAGCAGTTCGCTGCGTCCGTGCTTTGCAGGTTGTACGCGGGACCATCCCCGCGGGTGCGGGGAGCAGTCCCACTTGGAGTTGGACATGCGGACGCCGTTGGGACCATCCCCGCGGGTGCGGGGAGCAGCGGTCGATCCGGGTGTCCGCGGTCTCGCCCGCGGGAACATCCCCGCGGGTGCCGGGAGCAGCTGATCCGCGTGTGGATGGAAGCGCACCGCGAGGGACCATCCCCGCGGGTTGCGGGGAGCAGTCTGGGTTCGGGATCGCCAGCCCCTCGAAGGTGGGACCATCCCCGCGGGTGCGGGGAGCAGTAGATACCGGCGCGGGCCGCGGTGCGGATCTGGGGACCATCCCCGCGGGTGCGAGGAGCAGGGCATCGCACAGAAGGCCGACGGCATCCCGTCGGGACCATCCCCGCGGGTGCGGGGAGCAGTCCTCATGGGCGAGGCGGCTGGCGAGCTTGGTGGGACCATCCCCGCGGGTGCGGGGAGCAGACGGTGGCGTCCGAAACGCCGGGCAGGTTGATGGGACCATCCCCGCGGGTGCGGGGAGCAGGCCCTGGAGCTGGCGTTCGAGATGGATGAGAAGGGACCATCCCCGAGGGTGCGGGGAGCAGACATCGTCGCAACGTACGGGAACATCGCCAACGGGACCATCCCCGCGGGTGCGGGTAGCAGTTGGTGACCGCGTTCACGGGGGTCCGGGCGAAGGGACCATCCCCGCGGGTGCGGGGAGCAGTTGAGCGCCACCTTCGGATCACCCTTCAGGTGGGGACCATCCCCGCGGGTGCGGGGAGCAGACCCAGTGGATCGGCCCGGTGGAGTCCGGGTGGGGACCATCCCCGCGGGTGCGGGGAGCAGCAGGGTCAGACGCCCTTGACCAGCGATGCGCTGGGACCATCCCCGCGGGTGCGGGGAGCAGCCGGCACGGATGAGGAGCGCACGGATCTCGTCGGGACCATCCCCGCGGGTGCGGGGAGCAGGAAGGGGCCGAGCACCCCGCGAACGGGGCCCTGGGACCATCCCCGCGGGTGCGGGGAGCAGCTCACCTTGACCTTGTCCCCGGCCCAGATCTTGGGACCATCCCCGCGGGTGCGGGGAGCAGGACGCCGCCTATGCCCGCGCCGGACGGTGAGAGGGACCATCCCCGCGGGTGCGGGGAGCAGTCAAGGGAGACGATGCGCTCCCTCAACTCCTCGGGACCATCCCCGCGGGTGCGGGGAGCAGGATCTGCTGTCTGTCCATTGCGCTGCTCTCCTGGGACCATCCCCGCGGGTGCGGGGAGCAGCTTCTCACCACCGCGAAGGAGACCCTTCGGGCGGGACCATCCCCGCGGGTGCGGGGAGCAGGCCAGGAGGGCGCCGAACAGCAGGGACCACGGGGGACCATCCCCGCGGGTGCGGGGAGCAGACCTCGGAGAAGGGCCGCAAGGTCAAGTCTGCGGGACCATCCCCGCGGGTGCGGGGAGCAGTCCGCCGAATCGCGCGGGTTGAACTGGCGGACGGGACCATCCCCGCGGGTGCGGGGAGCAGCTGAACGAGCGGTTCATGGGCTGGCCGGTGATGGGACCATCCCCGCGGGTGCGGGGAGCAGCCGTAAACCAGACCGGTCCCAACGGCCGGCTGCGGACCATCCCCGCGGGTGCGGGGAGCAGGCGAGCGCGTCGATGGTGCTGGTTCTGCTCGCGGGACCATCCCCGCGGGTGCGGGGAGCAGTCGATCTCCGGGACTCGCGCCTACGCAAAGTCGGGACCATCCCCGCGGGTGCGGGGAGCAGTACTCCCACCTCGGAAGCCGGGGCATCACCCCGGGACCATCCCCGCGGGTGCGGGGAGCAGTACAGGCCGGTAACGGTGACCGAGGTCGCCGTGGGACCATCCCCGCGGGTGCGGGGAGCAGTCGTCCCGGCCGCACAGCCGCACCGGTCCCTCGGGACCATCCCCGCGGGTGCGGGGAGCAGCAGCGGCGTCGAGTACTGGCGCCACCACTGGCGGGACCATCCCCGCGGGTGCGGGGAGCAGATCGCCGATCCGATCGACAGAGCCTTATCGAGGGGACCATCCCCGCGGGTGCGGGGAGCAGTCGGGGGTGGAGCTGCTCGGCCGGTACCTGTCGGGACCATCCCCGCGGGTGCGGGGAGCAGACGATCGGCGCCAACTCCACCACGACGGTGCAGGGACCATCCCCGCGGGTGCGGGGAGCAGAACTCGTGACGCCGCCAGCCGCACACCGGTCGGGGACCATCCCCGCGGGTGCGGGGAGCAGAACAAGCAGGCCGCGCCGTCGATCCTCGTTCCGGGACCATCCCCGCGGGTGCGGGGAGCAGGGGTTCTGCCACCAGCCGAGAGTCTCCATCGCGGGACCATCCCCGCGGGTGCGGGGAGCAGGGTCGTGTTGATCTGCCGGAACAGGCCGGGCAGGGACCATCCCCGCGGGTGCGGGGAGCAGCCGGACGGGATGACCCATGTAGACCTGCACGGGGGACCATCCCCGCGGGTGCGGGGAGCAGGCCCTCGCCCAGCGGGTGGCGACCTTGGAGACGGGACCATCCCCGCGGGTGCGGGGAGCAGTCGCGGCCCTCTGGTCACCGAGCGGCAGTTGGGGGACCATCCCCGCGGGTGCGGGGAGCAGAGTTGCTCGTCGGTGCCGCGGTCGAAGAGGTCGGGACCATCCCCGCGGGTGCGGGGAGCAGGTGACCGACGCTCTCGACAGCCCCGCGATCCGGGGACCATCCCCGCGGGTGCGGGGAGCAGGTGCGCCGTTTCTACGTGATCGCGGAGGTCACGGGACCATCCCCGCGGGTGCGGGGAGCAGTGCGAGTTGGCCTGCCCGCCCCGCAGTGCAGAGGGACCATCCCCGCGGGTGCGGGGAGCAGGTTATGCGCCTAGTGTGCCTGTTCCGCTGTCAGGGACCATCCCCGCGGGTGCGGGGAGCAGGGGGTCGGGGCGGGCGGCACGTTGACGAACGGGGGACCATCCCCGCGGGTGCGGGGAGCAGGTGTCCGCCATGTCCGGCGTGTCGATCTCCTGGGGACCATCCCCGCGGGTGCGGGGAGCAGGCGGGGGGGCATGTTGAGGAGGACGCGCATGCGGGACCATCCCCGCGGGTGCGGGGAGCAGTCGTCGTTCGGTTGGCATTCGGTGCATGGTGCGGGACCATCCCCGCGGGTGCGGGGAGCAGTGGGTGAGGACCAGGACCTCACCGGTGGTGACGGGACCATCCCCGCGGGTGCGGGGAGCAGTCGTCAGCCGGGTGCATGGTGGGTCCCCCAGTCGGGACCATCCCCGCGGGTGCGGGGAGCAGACTCGGTGACCTGCGGGTTTATGACCGAGAGCCTCGGGGATTTAGCACTTTCACGGAATCCGGCATACATCGTGAATCAGGGCGCATCGAGTGTCCGGTCGGTCAGCGGTTGCCGAACCGGCGGCGTTTGGCCGCTTTGCTCCAGCCCTGGCGGGGCGGGGTTGTCGGGGAGGGGGCGGAGGCGTGTTCACTGGTGCGGCGGATGAGGGTGAGGCCCTCGTGGTCGATGGGGCGCCAGGCGTGCTCGTGGGTGCGGAAGGTGAAGCCTTGCTCGTTGTTGGTGGTGTGGGCGAGCAGGGCGCGGCCCTGACCGGAGTACTGGCGGACCTCGTGCCACAGTGCGTCGCGGACGCGGGCGGTGGGGTTGCCGATGAAGACGCCGGGTGAGATTTCGAGCAGCCAGCGGGTGAGGAAGCCGCGCAGGCCGGCGGGACAGTTGGTGAGCACGATGACCGTCACCAGCAGCTCTCTAGGTCGTAGTTGATGCCTGCGGCGACCTGGAGGTCCTGGTCGGATTGGAGGGTTACCTCGTCGATGTCATCGAAGGCGGCGGTTGATGCGTGGTCGGGCAGGAGCAGGTGGTGGATGTCGGCGACGACGCGGTCCAGCAGCCGTAGTTCGTGGATGCGGTCGCGTAGCGCGTGGCGGGTGCGTGCGCCGATGTCTTCGGGTGAGGCGGCCGCGGCGTCGAAGGCGATGGGGATGCCGACTTCGGTCTTGTACAGGTCGGCGATGTCCAGTACGAAGGAGAGTTCGTGCCCGGAGTGGACGAATCCGAGGGCGGGCGAGCAGCCCAGTGCGGCGACGACGGCGTGGGCGACGCCGTACATCGCCTGGGCGGCGGCGGTGATGGCCTGGTTGACCGGGTCGCCGGAGGCGAAGTCGCCGGGGGTGTAGCGGCGGCCGTGCCAGGGGACGCCGGTGCGTTGGGCCTGGGCGCGGTAGCAGTCCTTGACGCGGCGACCCTCGCGGCCGAGTAGTTCCTGGCGGGTGCAGCCGGCTGGGTCCTCGTCGGGGAAGCGCAGACGGTACATCGCGCGGGCGATGTCCAGGCGGGTGCGGCGGTTGGCCCAGCAGGAGGCCTGCGCTTGGGCGAGGGCGGCAGAGCGGGACAGTGCCCGCCCGGCCGCGTAGTAGCGCACGCCGTGTTCGCCGACCCAGACCACGCCGGCCCCGGTCTCGCCGAGCACGCTCATCGCCTGGTGGGTGATGCGGGTGCCGGGGCCGAGTAGCAGGGTGCCGATGGTCGCGGAGGGGATGTGGGTGGTGCCTTCGGCGTCCTCGGCGGTGATCGCGTTGGCGTCGCGGTGGATGGTGCAGCGCTCCAGGTAGATGAAGCTGGCCCGGTCGGCGGCCCGGGTCAGTTCGCGTGGGCTGCTCGCGGGTCTGCGGCCGACGGTCGTCACCGGCTCACCCCACCGGGGCGAGCGTCATCAGCCCGCAGCCGTAGGCCTTGGCCTTGCCCAGGCCGCTCGTCAGGACGTGGCGCAGTGCGTCGGGGTCGGTGACCTGCAGCCGTCCGTCGTAGGTGACGGTGGTGAGGGTGACGCGGCCGGGTGCGCTGCGCTTGCCGAAGTTGAGGCTGCGCTGGTCGCGGACGGTGATCTGGTGCTCGTTGCCGTGCTCGGTGATCCGCCTGTTGTCAGGGTTGGACAGGACGCGGAAGCCAGCGGGGTCTTGGCGGGCGAGCAGCCACTGCAGCTGGTGTCGGGGGGTGAGGTGTGCGGTGCGCTTGGTGGGCTGGCCGTCGTGGGTACGGGCGTGGTGGACGGGGTTGGCGGTGAGGCGGAAGTTCCAGTCGGTGCCTTTTTCCAGCCGTTCCAGGAAGGGCGTGTAGGCGTAGGTCTCCCAGCCGGGGGTGCCGGAGGCGGCTGCGGCGGGCCAGCCTGCCTGCTCGACCAGGTGGGTCAGATCGGGCCGGTCGGGGCTGACCACGAAGAGCAGTACTTCGGCGGTGGCGTTGCGGTCGGTGCGCCAGAGCACCCTCGGTGTCTGCTCGGCGGTGGGCAGGACCTGGGGGAAGGAAGCCATGACGGCGGCGTGCATGGTCTGCGGTGCGGACAGCAGGCGGCGGGCGTCCGTGCGCGCGGTGTTGACTCGGAATCGGGTGAGGAACATCAGACGCCTTCCAGGTGTCCGGTGGGGTCGTGCGCCGGGACGGCCTGGCGCGGGCGGGCGTGGGGGTTGGCGACCAGCACCGTGCGACTGTGGACGGTGCGTAGCGCGTAGCGGCGATGTCGGGGGTCGAAGCTGAGCGGCTGGTCACGCAGCGCGTCTCCGAGCGATTCCGCAGCGCCATCTGCCGCGCGGGCCTCGAGCAGCACGGTCAGCTCGACACGCTCTCGGTGGCTGCGCCTCTTTTGGTACCAGTCGGCAGCGCGCCACGGCTCGTCGGCGAACACCTGCTCCAGGCTGGCCTCGCCGTAGTGGACAGCCGGGTCGAGCGGAATCGCGGGCGGACAGGAGCGCCGGCCCAGGTACGGCAGATACGCCGGCGCACGCAGGGCGGTGGCGAGCCGGTCGACCAGCGCGTCGCCGCCCTCGACGGCGGCGACGAATACGGCGTCGGCCAGGTAGAACCGCTCCGACAGCGGCATGGCTTCGCCGGTGTCGAGGTGGTGCGCGGTCTGGAAGTCGCGGATGCGGGTGCCGGGCTGGTCGATGCGTACGCCGAAGCGCAGCGCGGCAAGCTCGGTGAGTTGCTGGTCGGCGTCGCGATCCAGTCCCAGCGCGGCGGCGAGCAGGCCGACCACGCCGCTCTTGGTGGGCGCGTTCTCCGTGCCGCGGCGGGCGAAGCGGGCCGAGGCCCCCCACGACTGCAGGGGGCCGGCCAGTTGCAGAGTCAGGACGCTCATCCGCGCTGCTCCAGGCGGTCGGCCACGGCTTGGCCGACCGCGGAGACCAGAGCGGACAAGCTGGGAGCCTCGCTGCCCAGAGAGGTGAGCTTGGCAGTGGCCGGGCCGACGCGCAGCACCCAGGTGGCGCAGTGGTCCTCACCGTAGGCGCGCTCCAGCTCGGGGACGTAGTCGGCCAGGCGGGCGCATGCGGCCTCCATGTGGCCGCCGAACTCGTCTGCGACGACGGGTTTTTCGAATGCGGAGACGAAGCTGACGGGGCGTGTGGTGCGCAGCTTGACCACGACCGCGTCGGGGAGGGTGTGGTTACCGAAGGTGTTGATCTTTCCGGTGGGCAGGGAGGAGACGAAGCCGTCCAGGAACGCCTGGACGGCGCGGCGCACCGGGGTGGTCGGCTCGTCCTTGTCCATGCCCTGGCCGAGGTTGCGGGCCAGCAGGTTCACGTCGACGGCGGCGTAGCGGTAGAGCGTGGCGGAGTTGAAGTCGACGATGCCGATCATGCCCGCGCCCGGCTCGGAGTCCAGGTTGCGGTCGTCGACGGCGGTGAAGTAGTCCGACTCGGTCTCGGCGCGGTGGACGCTGAGGGCGTGGGCGACCTGCGCGGCGGCGTCGACGCCCAGGTCGGTGGAGTCGGCGACCATGCGGCCGAACAGGGCGATGTCCACCGAGTGCCGGCTGTCGGCGATTTTCCTGGCGCGGGCTTTGGCGTCCTTGTCCTTGAGGAACGCCTTGATGTCATCGGCGCCCTCGATGGCGAGGGCGGCCAGCAGGTCCAGCTGGCGGGAGCTGAGGAACATCAGGTACGAGGACTCGGGCGCGGGGGCGGGCTCGCCGTTCTTCTTCGCGGCGTCGACCTTCCGCTTGGGCGGCTCGATCTTCGAGCCGGTGGCGGTCTGCAGCACGTCGGCGGCCAGCGCCAGGGCCTGGGGTCCGTCCAGGCTCGGCTGCAGGACGGTGATGCGCTCGGCCAGCAGTTCGGCGACGCGCTTGGTGCGCACGCCCAGCTCGCCGGGGTCCAGCAACTGGGTGAAGTAGCGGCGAGTGGCCCGCTTCCAGGCTTGGCTGGAGACGCGGGCGCGGGTCACGCCCCCGTAGAGGGCAGTCTTGGGGGCGCCGGTGTCGTCGCGGTTGAGGTTGCTCGGCGGGACGTTCTGCAGGGCGTGCACGTCGAGGATGAGGCGAGCGGTCACGAGGCGTCCTTCTGGTCGGTGACGGCAGCGCCGTCGCTGTTCTCGTCGGGGGTGGTGCGGTGGGCGTGGAAGGCGCGACCCCATGAGCGGCGTACGCGGTCCGGTCCGCCGGGCTGCTGCCAGCGGTAGAGCTGCTCGGCGAGCAGGGCGTAGTCCAGGGCGATGTCCTTGCCCCGTAGCAGCAGGACGATCTCGCGCAGCCGGACCGCGAGGACGGGCAGGGTTGCCGAGGTACCGGCGCGCACGAACCGCTTGCGGACCGGCTCGTCGATCTCGCCGGGCGGCATCAGCCGGCGTACGGCCGCGCCGAGTTCGGTACCAGGCCGGTGCATGCCGCTGCTGCGGGACTGCTGGTGCAGCGACCACAGCGTCATGGCCGTGTAGACGGCCGTCTCGGCCGCGTCCATGCGCAGCCGCGGGTCGTCGTACAGGGGCTCGAGATCGATCAGGCCCCACAGGTCCGGTACGGCGGCCGCGTCCCGGCCCGCGCCGCGGCGAAGCCGGGCCAGTGCGGCGACGGCCTCGGGCCGGTCGGCGAGGTAGCCGCGCTGCAGCCGGGCGATCTCACGCCCGACCAGCGCGCGGACGGTGCCCTCCTGGGCGCCCGGGGCATCAAGGGCTGGGGCTTTGGGAGTCGGAGCTTCGGGCGCGGCAGTCATGCGGGCACCTTCCGGGAGTCGTCGTCGGCGGGCGCGTCCTGCGCACCGATCTGATCGGAGGCGGTGGCCTGCGCCGGCACGGCAGCCGTGGCGTCGGCCCGGACGAGCGGGAGGGCCTTGCGCAGCCGGGAACGGAACCACAGGTCGGCCGAGGCCGCGTTCAGCCACGTCTGGCCATTGGCCTGGGAGACGACCCGGCCCCGCCAGGCGGCCTCGCCGGAGGCCTCGACCAACTCGTCGCCGAGCCGCCCGATCAGGTGGTGCGCGGTGCGCTGCCAGGCGGCGCGCATCTGCCGCGGGTCGTCGCTCTCACCGAGCCGGGCAAGCCAGAGCCGGTAAGGGCCGTCCAGGACGCCGAAACCCGCGTCGCGCGCGGCGCCGCGGCCGGCCTCGGACTCGCTGCCGGCCGCCCGGGCCAGGTCGGTGGCCAGGTCGCCGAGCGCCCGCACGGCCAGGTCGGCGTCGGCGACGGCGTCGACGGCCGTCTGGCCCAGCTCCCGGTCGGCCTCGTGGAGCAGCACCACGGCCAGGGCCACCGCGTCGCTGGTGACCTCGTCGATCACGGACTGCTGCGTGCCGTACAACGCACCGTAGGTGCGCAGCCGCACCAGCGTGCGCCGCGGCAGGATCCGCTCGCCGGTCAGCCGCGCCAGCCAGTCCACGACACCGGGCCGCAGCGACGACGCCGGCTCACCACCCCCTGCCGCGCCCTGATCGCGCGGCGCGATCAGAGCCTCCAGGCCGCGCCAGGCGGCGCGGGCCGGGTCGTGCTCGCGCGGCATGTACACCAGCGGCTTGCTCAGCTTCTTCTCCTGGGCCTGGCTGCGCCGCCAGGCAGACATCGGCTCGATGGTGTGGGCGTTCTGCGGGGCCAGCGGGTCGCCGTAGCTGAGGACGACGCCGTGCACGCCGTCCACGTCGGCGTGCAGCAGCAGTCGGCGCGACTGCCAGGTGTACAGGTCGCGCAGTCCGGCCGGGCGCGCGGCCAGGTCCGTGGCCGCGCCCGGACCAGCGGGCGGACGGCGCCAGGCGGGCAGGTCACCCGCTCGGACGGGCAGGTGGTCGGCAGCGACCAGGTTGAGCAGCAGCGTCTCACACAGCGTCGGCCCCTCGGCCAGCACGCCGCCGAGGTTGCCGGCCCAGGCCACCCCCTGCGGGTAGGCCTTGCCGTTCTTGGCCCGCGGGTCGCCCACAACGCCGGTCTTGATGCCCGAGGTGTCGTACGCGTGGGCGTGCACCACCCAGCGCGCGGCCTCGGCGAAACCGATCCGCCTCGCGCCGGGGAAGCGCGCGGTGAAGAACGGGGACCCGTTGGGCACGTCCGCGACGATCCGGTTGAGCGAGAACACCTCGTCGCCCGAGGTGCGCAGCCCGGGTGTCTGGAAGAAGGGCGTGCGCGCATGGAGCAGGTCGAATCGGTCGCGGTGTTCGTCAAGGTAGCCAGACACGGCAGCGAACGGGACGTCGTCCTCCCACAGCTCGGCCCACGCCTCTGTATCCGCCGGTCCGTCCAGGGCGTCGTGCGCGATTGCCAGGAGCAGCCGGGTCAGTGCGAAGTCCTGAGTGGGCAGGTCGCCCGCCAGCCTGCGGATCCGCCTGGCCTGCGCGAAGACCTGGCGCAGTGACAGCTCTGCCTCGCCGCCGTCCAGCAGCTGCACGGGTAGCCACAGGCAGTCCGTCAGGTCGAACGACAGCAGGCCGCCAGGATTTGCCGCATGATCACCGCTCACGGGACACCTCAAGTCCGTCGTCGGGGGTGTAGCTGAGCCGGAACCCTGCCACAGGGGTCTGACAACCGGGCTTGATCGGCAGGATCAGCTCGCCTGACAGCCAGATGCTTTCCTTCGCTTGCCAGTTCGGGATGCAGAACTGCTCGAGTTCGGCGATCACACGGTCGATCACGTATGGCTTCGCCATCCGCGCCGGTAGCCGCAGCGTGCACGCCGCTGCGGCCTTGGCCGCTTTTACGGCGGGGACGGTGTCGTTCGGCAGCGGCAGGCCGCCACGCCCCTCACCGGCCCAACTGACCGTCGCCAGCGACCCGTCGTCGAGCCGCTCGACGACGATGACCTCCACACTCTCCGGTGCATCGCGCACCTGCGCCCGCCCGGCGCGAGTGTCGTCCGCGTCCCCCGCGTTTCCGGCGAGCCAGCCCACCAGCGACCGCCCCGGCCGGGCCGCCGCGGCGATGCGGAACGTGTCCGCGGCCCTGGCCTTGGCCGCCTTGACGTCGTCGTTCTCGCGGCGTGCCTGCCCCATCACTTCGGCCCACGTGGCCGGCCCGGCCGGTCCGTCGCCGTAAGCGTGCTGCACCAGGGAGCTGATGTCCTGCGGCAGCTCCACCACCCGGTACCCGCCTTCCCGCGGCAGATCCAGCACCGCGAGCGAGCGCAGCAGCGCATACGGCCCGTAGACGGCCTGCGAACCTGCCACCGGCTCCGCAGGCTCGCCCTCCCAGCCGGTCACACCGGTGACCAGGCACAGCGGCTCGCGCAGCCGCTTGGGACGACCCTCACGCGCGTGACGGTGCAGCCGGCCCACGCGCTGCAGCAGCAGGTCCACCGGGGCCAGGTCGGTGACCAGCAGGTCGAAGTCGACGTCCAGCGACTGCTCTGCGACCTGGCTCGCCACCACGACGTGCCGGCGCGGGCGGCACTCGCCGCTCGTCTCCGGCGGACCGAACAGCTTCAGCAGCGCCTTGTCCTTGGCGGCCCGGTCGACGTCGACGAACCGGGCGTGCGCCGCGGTCACCTCGCCCGTGCCGAACCGCTCACGCAGCGCCTTCGCGGTCTCCAGCACCCGGTCCACGGTGTTGCGCACCACCAGCGCGCAGCCGCCATCAGCGAGCTCGCGCTCCAACCGGTCGCCCAGCACCGCAAGGTCGTCCGCCAGCGCCCCCACCCGCACCCGGCCACCGCGGCCGGACGCCTCGGCTTGCTCCAGCAGCGGCGCGTGCCCCGGGGCGACGGCGGTCAGCAGCGGATAGCCGTCCGCCACACCCAATGCAGCGAAATTCTCGTCCCGGCCGCTCGCACCCGCATACGCCTGCGCCAGCTCCTGCCGCCGGGCCGCCGGCAGCGTCGCTGACAACACCACCACCGGCACCCGGTACGCGCCCAGCCACGCCAGCACCCGGTCCAAGTAGCAGTTCATGTAAGTGTCGTAGGCGTGTGCCTCGTCGATCACGACGACCTTGCCCGCCAGCGCCAAGTGCCTCAGCGCCAGGTGCCGGCTCTTCAGGCCCGCGAACAGCAGCTGGTCGACTGTCCCGGCCACGAACGAAGACAGCATGCTCTTCTTCCGGCCGCCCAGCCACTGGTGCGCCACCAACTCGGCCGGCGCGGCCCGCTCCTCGCCACCCGGCCGGGGCGGCTCCTCGGTGCCGTCCGGATCCACCGCCGCGATCCACTGCCACGAGGCCGACTTCAACTGGGTGAAGTCCTCGTTCAGCGCCGCCTTCGAGTGCGCCAGCATCACTGACAGGCGCTGACCCTCCTGCGCGGGGAGCCGGTCCAGCCACGCCAGCAGGCGTGGGAACATCGCATTGCTGGTCGCCATCGTCGGCAGCGCGAAGAACACCCCACCCGCGCCGCTGCGCGCGGCCAGTACCTCGGTCGCCGCCAGCGCGGCCTCCGTCTTGCCCTCTCCCATCGGCGCCTCGATGATCAGCAGCCCCGGCTCGGGCATCTCCCACGCCATGCGCACGGCTGCCTCCTGCACCGGGCGCAGCCCTGCGCCGGCCGGAAGGGAGAAGCGGGCCGCGAACAGCTCCGCCACACTGCCCTCAAACGGCTGCGGCCGCCATGGCTCGGGCAGGTCCAACCCGGCCCAGGCCGCCGCCACCCGGTCCGCGTCCAAAGCCGCCCGCCCCAGCCCCGCATAGGGGAACAGATCAGAGTTGCTCGCTATCCAGTCCGCGACGATCACCAACGCCGACAACAGCACCTGCACCGTCTGCGGCAGCTTCACCCGCTGCCACGCCCCCAACCGCGCCCGCACGCCGAACTCATCCGCGCACGCCTCCAGCAGTTCCTCCTGCACCCGCCGCCACACCTGCCAACTCCGGCCAGGCGTACGCAGCAGCGCCGGGTGCGCATCCAGGTCGCCGACCTGCGCGTGGTCCGGCGGCACGCCGTGGTGCCCGCCGACCACCACCGCGAACTGAGCGGTGGCCCGGCCCGGCCAGCCGCACCGCTCCTCCAGCCACTCCTGCAATAGCAACTGCCCGGCCAGCCCATGCGGCGCCATCCGCCGGTCCCGCCCCATCTCCCGCCTGTACGGCATCTCCAGACCCGCGAAGCGCATCCGGTCCGCCAACGCATCCACCTGGCACGCGAAGGCCGGAGTAGCTTTCCCGATGTCGTGCACGCCCGCCAGCCATGTCACCAGTAGCCGCGCGTCTTTCTCCCCGTCGGGCAGCACCTCAGAAACTCGCCGCCGCACTCCCTCAGGAAGCCACCGGTCCCACAGAAGCCCGGTCACCGCGGCACTGTCTTCCATGTGCCGCCACAACGGCAGCCAGCCATCGCTCTTCCGATCGTGCTTCGCCCACACTTGTCGAGCCGGATCAGACAACCGACCGTGCAGCCCCGAACGGACCTCCCCCGCACACTCCATGACAGATGAATACACGCAGAAACCCCAGCTCGCGCCACTTTCAGGGAAATCAGTTCGATGTTCCTCAAGCCACCCTGCCGTAACCCAAAAGCGCCTAAGACGCACTGTTACGGATCACGCAAGGGCAACACCAGGTGACACCGCAACTACCCACATATCATTGAGGAGTTCAGACTCCGCACGGCAGAGCGCCGCAAGGACAGAGCTACGGTCGGCCTGCCTCCGACGCCGGTGGAGACGATCGCTCGGCTCCGCCGCGAAAAGGACGACGCCCGCCGGACCATCGCGGTGTACGCCGAGAGGATCAGGCAGCTCACCCTGGAGAACGAGCGGCTGCTGTCCCCGAGTGCAGAACCTTGAGGGGGTTACGGACCTCACCCGTCGCCGCACCACGAGCACCTGACCTCAGGTCAGGACCGGCACCGCACCCTGAGCCCTGGCCAGTTTCCGCAACCTGGCGATCAGCACGTTCCGCCTGGCCGGACGAACCAACATCGCCCACGCCCGCCGCGATCTCCTCAACCACAACGATGCCTTCGCCGTCTACGGCATCTGATCAATTACCACGAAGTCGGACAACGAGACAACGCCGGGGCCGTGGCCCAATCCCGGCTTAGGTGAACTTGGACGGCGGCAGGCCCTGGGTCGTCGGGCGGCCATAGCGAGCAGCGGCGCGGGACGGCCGACTGTCGCGCTGTCCGCCGGGGGCGTGCAGCTTGGTGGCCGCCAGGTTGTCCGCGAACAGGCTCATGGCCACGGAGTCCCCCCGGTCCGGCGACCGCCCGAGGCGCGCCATCACGTCGTCCTTCGGCTCCACCTTGATCTTGGGCGGCACGCCAGTGGTGATGTCCCACGTGGGCGTGGTCAGATCGGCCACCAGTAGGTCGTCCGGCGGGAGCGCGAGCTCGGCGCCGAACGCCGGATCGAGCAGCTCCCGCAGCTTCCAGTACGCGGCAGAGCGGACGTTGACGAAACCCCACTCCCGGTCACGGGTGCGCAGCTTGGTGCCAGCCGCTCCGGTGTAGGCGAGCACGGGCGCCCCGAGTTCTCGCAACCGGTCCACCACGCCGCCGCCGACGCCGATGGAGTCCACCACGGCGGCGGCGCCGTCCTCCTCGCCCAGGGCGGCCTGGACGCGCGCCGTGGTGTGCATCGTGTCTTCGCGGTCGTGGCTCTCCAGCCAGGCGACGAGCAGGCCGCGGCGGTGGCAGAGCACGGTGGAGTCGCCACCGGAGCGGGCAACGTCCACGCCGAGAACCCGCCGACCGGGCACGTCCGGGCGGTCGGCCTGGTCCCACACGTGCCACCGCTCGATGGCGGCCTCCACCCAGGCGAGGGGGATGACGCTGTCCTCATCCGAGGCGTGGAACTCCCCCAGGACGCGGTTGGCGTACATCGCGCTGTCCCGGCCCCACTGCTTGGCGCGCTGCTCGGCCCACTGGCGCGAGATGCGACCAGCAGCGATGGCCTCCTCCAGCGTCACGTGCCGGACGTGCCAGTCCTCCAGACCCGGGGCGCGCTTGTGGATCTCGTAGAACCGGCCGGCGGGCGGCCCAGGCGTGGAGATGGCGAACGCGAACGCCTCGGGCAGCTCCCCGGGCGGGCCGTCCGTGCGGCCGCCCGAGAAAGCGCCCTCGATGGCGTCCCACGTACCATCGGGGACGATCTTGGCCTCATCAATGAGGTACAGCAGGGAGTCCGCGTGCGCGCCCTCGATCAGCTCCGGCTTGTTGGACGCCACCGGGGTGGCCGCGCCGTTGACCAGCTTCAGGTTGAGCGCCAGCAACTCGGTGCGCTCCGAGAACGGGGGTCGGCCGAGCACGTCCCACCGGATGCGCTTGGCCCACTTCCTGACCTCGGGAACGAGGAAAACTGAGAGATGCCTCCAGGCGCTGGCGGTCATGATGACCTTCCAGTCGATGCCGGCGGCCTCCCGGGTGGTGGCGAACCACAGGACGGTGATGGCGGCCTGGGCGGTCTTGCCGAGGCCGTGTGGCCCTCGGACAGCCACGCGGCGGTGGACGGGGAGCGCGCCCAGGATGTCCGTCTGGTAGGGGGTCAGGCCCTCCCCCTCGCCCCAGGCGATGCAGTCCCGGGCCCACCCGACGGGGTCGTACATGTACCGCGCGGCGCGGCGCGCGCGCTTACTGGTGTGCTGGACCCGGACGCGGTCCCGCAGCGCGCGGAGGGCCTTGGTGTCCCCCGCGCGTACGAGAGCGGCGACCTGCGCCTCAATCTCGGCCAGTGTCGACACGCGCCGCCCCCTTCCTCAGCCATCCCCAGTTCTCGCCCCGAATGATGGCCCGGATCGTCGTCACGCCCACGCCGAACTCGTCGGCAAGGGCACGGCTGTTGCCGCGGTTGTACGGACCGGTACCGGGCACGTGACGGCGCCGGATCTCCGCCACCTGCGCCTCCGTCAGGATGTGCCTGCCGTGCCCCTCGCCGCGCGCCTGCCGCTCCGCGTCCAGCCGGTCCTGGGTGTTCTGGTCGTTGTCGCCCAGGTACAGGTGGCGGATGGAGATGCAGCCGTGGGAGCCGTCGCCTCCGTTGCAGATGTGGAGCGCGTGCTGGTCGCCGGGGTCGCCGTGGGCGACGGTCCACACGGCCCGGGCGGCGGTCATTTGCTCGCCGTCCAGCTTCACGATGGGCCGCTGATTCCAGCCGGGCGGGATGATGCACTCCTCGCCCGTAGCCACCGCGGCGGCGCGCACCAGGGCGAGCAGGGCGCCCGGGCTGCTCCTGCGGGGCGCCGGGATGCCGTTGTTGCGGGCTGCCGACTTGCGGTGCGTTTCGCACCAGCCGGTGCGCTTGACCGCCACGGCGCGCCCGCACCGTACGCCGTCCTCCTCGACGGGGCAGGAGTCGGCGACGGGGCGCAGCGCCTGGCGCTCGGCGGGGTCGGTGCCAACGCGCTGCCAGTGGTTCAGGCAGGTGTTGCACCAGTAGCCGTCACCGAGGCGGGCGCGGTGGGGGGCGGGGGACTTGCCGCAGCGCGGCGTCACACAGGTACGGTCGGGCACGTCGGACCTCTCGTCATCACAGGGTCGGTAGGTCTGGCACCGCCCCGTGGTGGTTGCCGCCGCCGCGGGGCTTATGACCCAAATGGTACGAGCGCACCGGGGCCCGGGATCATGTCGCCGGGCCCCTCGTACAGGGTCGTTACGGCAGGTCAGCCGCATCCTCGTCGCCCTCGTCGCCGTCCGTCTCGCCGTCGCTGGTCTGCTCGCGCAGGAGCGCCAGGATCTCGTCTCCCAGGCGCTGCGCGTCCACGTTGACGTCCAGCCGCTCGGGCTCCGCCAGGCCCCACAGCCTCACGATGCGGTCCACCAGCCGGGCCGCGCCCTCAACTGCCTTCAAGTCGCCCTTTAGGGCCTTGGGCCACACGGCCGCCAGCAGCCGCTGGTAACGGCCGAACTGGATCTCTCGCAGCTTGCCCGCCTCGGTCTCCAGGTTGGTGAGGTTGGCGGACAGGGCGCGGTCCACGTCGGTGTGGGCGGCGCCCCTGCTCGCGTAGCCGAGCCGGTCGGCGATCGTGTCGTAGTCCACCCCGGCCAGCACCATGGCGATGGCCTTGGAGCGGCGCTCGGCGACCTGGGCGCGCTTGGCCTTGCTCGCGCTCATCGGGTGCCCTCCGTTCGCATATCCCTATTGGTTCGCATGACCGAACGCTCATCCGGACATGAGGCGGTGCAGCTCCTCACGCGCCTTGGGGCTGTCGAGGAACAGGCCGGTGTAGGCGGCGGTGACCATGACGGAGCCAGGCTTACGGGCGCCGCGGTGGGCGAGGCAGCCGTGTTCGGACCGGATGATGCAGGCCGCGCCCACGGGGGCTAGGTGATCCTCCAGGGCCTCCGTCACCTGGCGGGTGAGGTCTTCCTGGGTCTGGAGGCGGCGGGCGTACACGTCCAGGACGCGCGGCAGTTTGGACAGGCCGGCCACGGGGTCCCCGACCGCCGGCTGATACGCGATGTCGGCGTGGCCGTGGAACGGGAGCAGGTGGTGGGCGCACAGGGACGTGAAGGGGACGCCGGTGACCACGATCGGGGTGCCGGCGTGCTGGGCCGGGAACGTGCGCGCCAGGTGCTTGGCGGGGTCCTCGTCGTAGCCGGCGGTGAACTCGTTGAGTGCCCGCAGTACCCGGTCCGGGGTGTCCACCAGGTCTGGGGCGGCCGGGTCCAGGCCGCGGGCGGCCAGCCACAGGCGCACGCCGGCCTTGAGGGCCACGGCGGCCGGGAGTGGGTCCCCCGCGTAGGCGGAGGCGGGGAGCTGGATGGTGCGCCCCTTCCTGGGAGTGAGAGCGCCCGGGGCGACGTTGAGGCCCTGCGGCTGGTCGGTGGTGGTCATGGCTCATCGGCCTTTCTCGTCGCCCCAGATGGCGACATGCAGGCGGTGGGACAGGTTGAACCCGGCGGCGATGGCGGGGTCTGCGAGCTCGCCGAGGCGGCGGGTGATGGTGGCGGTGTCGGTGCCCTCGGGCATGATCCACACCCGGGCCGGGTCCAGGGCGTGGGCGGCGGTGAACACCTGCACCTCGTGGAGGTCGTCCAGGTCGCGGCACACGAACTTGAAGCAGGCTTTGCGGGTGTCGTGGAGGGCGTACAGGGCGCCGGGCCGGATGCGCTTGTCCGCTGGGTCGCCGGCGTGGGCGAGTTTGGGCGAGACGTTGAAGCAGGTCACCCAGCGGGCGGTGTGCTCGGTCGGCTCCTGGGTGCCGTTGGTCTCCACCTCGATCTCCGCGCCAGCGAGGATGAGCGCACCGAGCAGGGACCGCCATCCGTCCTGGTGCTGGTGGAGCAGCGGCTCCCCGCCCGTGATCACGACCATGCCGGGGTCGCCGTCCAGGGCCCGGGTGATGATCTCGTGCACGGGGCGACGGGTGAGGGTCTGGCGTAGGTCGAAGCGGGAGGCGTCCCAGCTCTCTGGCTGGTCGCACCAGGTGCACGAGAGGTTGCAGCCGCCCAGGCGGATGAACGAGCAGCGCCGTCCGGCCGAGGGGCCCTCTCCTTGCACGGTGCAGCCGAACACCTCTTGCACGACGAGGGTGTCGGTGGTGTCCAGGTCCAGCGTCACGAGGCGGCCCCGGCCAGGGCGGTGGGCTCCCAGATGGCGGCGTTGACGTGGGTCTCCTGGAGGTGGACGCGGGAGACGTAGGCGCCGGGTGCGCGGACGAGGTCGAACAGGATGTCGCCGGCGACTTGGGCGAGCAGCTCGGCGGTGGCTTCCACGGTGGGCCAGCCGGCCACCTCGTACACCTTGGAGCCGTGCGCCCGGAGGACGGGCAGGAGGGCGTCCTGGGCGCCGAGCATGGCGCCGTGGTCCAAGTGCTGGTCCACCCAGGCGCGGAACTCCTTCTTGAGGGCGCCGAACTCCACGACCAGGCCGCCGCGGGACAGCTCGGGGGCGGCCACGGTGACCTCCGCCCACCAGGAGTGGCCATGCAGGCTGGTGCACTTGCCGGGCAGGTGCGGCAGCCGGTGGGCGGTCTCGAAGTTGTGCTTCACAGTCACCAGGTGACTCATCGTGTTTGTCTCCTAACCGTACGTCACGATATTGTCGAACGCATGCCGAACAAGGGAGGCGCGGTTACCGCGCTCGCTGAAGCGCGCCGTGGTCGCACGGCGGATGAGTGCTGGCCCTGGCCCCGGTACGTGATGAAGAAGGTGGGGTACGGCCAGGGCAGCTACGACGGGAAGTTGTGGCTGGCCCACCGGCTGGCGTGGACTCTCGCCAACGGCCCTATCCCGGACGGGGCCGTGATTGACCACGAGTGCCACACGCGAGTGCGTGAGACGTGCGTGGACGGTCCGGACTGCCCGCACCGCCGGTGTGTGAACCCGGCCCACATGCGCCTGGTGACCCGGACTGGTAACGCCCTGGCGGGCAACTCGCCGCTGTCGCACAACAAGCGCAAGACGCACTGCGACAACAACCACCTGCTGGAGGGGGACAACCTGCGCATCAGGACGTGGGCGAACCGGGCGCCGTCGCGGGAGTGCATCACGTGCAGCCGCGAGCGGGCGCGCGAGAGCCGCCGCAAGGCGAAGCTGCGGGCTCAAGAGGCGCCCTCCGCCGAGGAGTAGGGGCTGGTGCGGGCGACGGTGTAGCGGGTGGTGCCGCTGTCGTGGCCGATCTGGTCGCGGACGCCGATGACGTCCAGGTGGACGGCGCGCAGCTGGTAGGCGCCGCCCCACGGCTCCCATGCCGGGTCCACGTAGCCGTCGAGGCGGGCGAATAGGCGGTCGGCGATGTCCTCGTTGGTGGCGTCCTTGAACACGGCCCGGGTGAGGGCGTGGATGTAGCGCTCCAGGGCGGCGTTGGTGTCGGCGAACGAGGGGTAGCCGTGGCGGCCGACGGTGTCGTAGACGACGGTGACGGCGCCGGTGTGGGAGTGGGCGCGCAGGCCCATGGCCCGGTTGACGTTGGTGAAGAAGACGGGGATGGGGCCGACGGTGACGGTGCGGGCGAGGGGGAAGGGGTCGAGGGGGTTCGGTGCGGTGAGGCGGCGCTGCTCGCATTCCTCCTCTTCCTGCCTGGTGGCGTGCGGGGTCTCGCAGATGGGCGGGGTGCCGGGTGTGGTCATCGGGTGGTCTCCAGGTGGGCCCGGGCCCGTACGCCGTTGCTGGCCCGGTAGATGTTGGTGGTGGTGGACTCGGCCAGGTACAGGTGCAGGCCTGGCGTGGCCGTGCCGCCGTGGCGGGTGATCGGGTTACGGGGGCTGGGCGGCAAGCGGATGGGGCCATGCCGGGCGCGTAGGTATGCCTCCGCGCGGCGCCACGCGACAGCAGCGGTGACGGTCGCCTCGGTGCGGTCGTAAGTGCCGTGGGAGGCGTACACGCGCGGATCGGTGTGGTGGGCGCGCAGCAGGTCCCGGTGCTGGAGGACCTTCTGCTTGTCCCGCATGAGGAAGCTGACCCACTGGCCGCGGTGGTGGTCGAAGAGCTTGACGATCCCGAACCGGTACGGCTGGGTCCATGTCGAGGAGTCCACGCTGTAGAACGGCAGTCGGCGCACGACGTCCCAGACGGTCATGCCGAAGCCGTGGAAGACGGCCCGGTCGCCGGCGATGCGGAATGCCTTGTCGAGCCAGGGCAGCAGGTCATCCAGGGGGTTGCCGAGGAGCTTGCCGAGGGCGATGTAGGTGTATCCCTCGTCGATGTACCGCTCCAGGTAGCTCCAGGGCTCGCCGGTGTGGAAGACGGGGATCGGGGTGAGGCCGTGCTGGGTCTCCAGGGCCTGCTGGTTGCGCCATGTGGCCTCTGGGGCGCCGATGACGTCCAGGTTGGCGTACAGGGTGAGGTGCTGGTCCCAGCGGTGGCACCAGGTGGCATAGCCGTCCAGGGTCAGGGAGATGCCGAGGGTGCGGGCGGAGTGGGCGCCGGAGTCCCCGAACACCATGGCCGGGCCCTGGTGGACGCTCTCCAGCAGCGGCCCGAAGTTGTGGCCGCGGAAGTAGGCATAGGAGCAGAGCACCTTGAAGGGCTGGCCGTGGCCGGCCGCGGTGGTGGTCATGCGGCCGCCCGGGCGCGTGCCGTCTCGATCTCGCCGAGGAGGCCGTGCAGCTTGGCCGTGTCGTCCTCACCGGGGTGGGCGTCGAGAGCTGTGCGCCAGCGGTCGAACGTGGCATGGCTGACGCGCAGGGTGATGACCGGCAGGAAGGTCTCCGGGGTGCTCTCCTCATCCGGGCTGCCGTCCAGGCCGGGGCCGTCGCCGCTGCTGGTGCTCGCGGGGCGGGCGGTTGCCTTGAGGTCGTCCTGCGGGAGCGCGATCAGCTCGGTGATGTCCGCGACGTCCTGATCGCTGTAGCCGGTGCCGTCGACGTCGCCGAGGGTGCCCAGCAGCTCGGCCAGGCCGGCGTAGTCGTAGCTGCCGAGGTCCGCGGTCCTGTTGTCCGCGAGATTGACCCGCAGTGCCGTCTGGTCGTCGCACTGGACGACGTCGCAGCGCGCGATGGGCACCCAGTGCGGGCTGTTGCGGCAAACGCCGCACGCCTTGACGCCGCAGTCGCCCCCGCCGTGCTCGAACAGGGCCTGACGGGTGTGGTTGCCGGCGAGGACCACCATGCGGCCGTCCGGCTGCTCGCGGACGACCAGGCCGCGGTACTGCCCGTTCTTGCGCAGGCTGGCCAGGATGGCGCCGGTGTCGCCGCGCTTGGCGTTGCCCGGGTAGGGGGTCAGCTTGTCCACCGGGATGGTGTCGGTGCGCAGGTAAGTGGCGGTGGTCATCGGGCGGAGTCCTCTCGGGTGGGTCGGGTCAGTTCCAGCAGCCAGGCGAGGCGGGCGCCGTCGTCGGCGGAGCGGGGGCAGGTGGCGGTGGCGGCGTAGAACTCATCCCGGACGGCGGGCGGGATGCGCAGGCGGAGCACGGGCCACAGGCCGCTGCCCTCGCCGCGGTCGGCGGGTTCGGCGGCCGGGGTGGCGCGCGAGCGGCCGGCGGGCGTCTCGTCGCCGTAGTCCTCGCGCGGGGCGTACGTGTCGGCCAGTTCCTCCAGGGAGGGGGGCGGGGCGATGAGGCGTTCCACGTCCGCGTCGGTGTAGCCGGTGCCGTCCAGGTCCGGCAGGTAGGAGAGGAGTTCCACCAGGCCGTCCAGGTCCCAGTCGCCTTTCTCGGCAGCCCGGTTGTCCACGAGGTTGATGCGGCGGGCGGTCTCCTCGTCGCACTCCACGACCTCCACGCGGGCGGTCGGCTCCCAGGGCAGGCCGTTGCACAGGGCGCAGGAGGCGTCTGGGTTGGCGAACGTCGGGATGGACGCCGTGCAGGGGCCACGGCCGTGGAGGGCGAGCGCCTGGAGGGTGTGGTTACCGGCGAGCACCACCAGGTGGCCGTCCGGGAGTTGCCGGGCGATGAGGGAGCGGTACTGCCCGCTGGTGCGCAGGCTCTCCAGGATGAGGCGCACGTCGCCGCGGCGGGCGTTGCCCGGGTAGAGGCTCAGCTCCTCCAGCGCCACCTCTTGGGTGCGCACGTACGTCGCCTGTGACATGGGCTTATTCCCCTGCTCGCGGTCTGGGCGACGGAGAAGGATAAGCGGAGGCGCAAGTTCCGTCCCTGTGTCTGATTACGTCCCGTGCCGGGGGCTGAAGTGGGTGGTCCCCGCAGGGTGGATAGCCCAGAATGCGACGGGTGGGCGACTGGATAGCGGCCGTGTTCGGTCTAGTGGGGGCGGTAGTTGGTGCCAGCGCGGCGATCTGGGGCGCCAACCGGGCGGCGAAGATGAGCGCGAACCTGCTGGTCGTGCAGCTACGCGCGGAGGATCAGCGATGGCAGCGCGACCAGCGACAGGCCGCCTATCAGGCGATGCTGAACGCTGACCGTCGGCTGACTGATGCCTGTGCGGTCGCTGTACGCAACCGCGGCGAAGAGCCGCCAGGGATCTTCGACGAGATCGCCGCCGCTTCCGAGGAAGCTCGGGAAGCGGCACGACTGCTTGAGATTCCAGGGCCGCAGAGCGTCGTGGACGCCGCCACCCAACTTTTGGTCGCGGAGAACGTCCTGCTGGCCATTCAGCCCATCCGGACGCAAGACCTTCGCCGGTGGAGGGAAGCTCTCCAACAGCACCAAGTGGTTGCGGCTGCGTTCCGCCGGGCCGCGCGCAGCGCTTTGGGTTACGTCGACCTTGAGGTGCCTGCCTTGCCGCCGACCGATGGCGCCATCTGAGGCGATCCCCGCCGGGCGCCTCGGGCGTCCTGCTCGGCCTGCCACTGGCGGAACGTGCGCCCTTTCATCCGACGCCGGAAGGCCGGGATGTTGTTAGACGGGATGCCCGGAGCGGGGCCGAGGACGGCCAGGAGGTCGCTGGAGTCCTGGCTAGCCACCCGCCTTACGCTGATTCGCGGGCTGCCGTAACGGTCAGCGCGGCTACTACGGGCGGCTGGCCAGCACTCGTAACGGTTCGACAAGTTCGGCAGTCCGTGTTTTACCTGCGGCGCGGCCATGGAATGATCGCTGCACTCGGTAGCCAGAGGGAGGCGGTGGGTGCATGACCAGCCCGGAGAATCCCTTCGAGGCATCGGCGTCAGCGCTCGGATACCTCTACCAGCTCCGCGTGGCGCTCCAGCGGTGTGTGGAACTCTCCAGGGGCGGGATCGAGTGGAGTGTGGCGATTGAGGCAACGGACGATGTCCAGGCCCTCATCGGGTCGCACACCGAGCTGACCCAGCTGAAGAAGCGGGCAGACAACGTGAGACTGACCGACCTGTCGTCGGACCTGTGGAAGACAATCAGGGTCTGGTCACACGCCGTCACCGAGGGGCACATCGACCTTGCCGAGACAAGCCTCTACCTGATTACCACCGCAGAACTGCCGGACGACGGCGCGGGGTTCCTCCTGCAGCCCAAGGCCACCGGACACCGTGACGAGCAGGCTGCCGAGGCCCTCCTCGTCCAGGCGCGGCAGTCCTCGAAGAGTACGACGTTGGCCAAGGCCTTCGAGGCGTTCGACGCGCTCGGGGCGCAGCGCCGGGCCGAGCTCATCAGCCGGGTCGAGGTCATCGGTGACGCGCCGGGGATGGACTCCATCAGGGAGGACCTGCTCGGCTACGCAAGCCTGGCCGTCGAGCGCCGGTACGCCGAGTCCTTTCTTCAGCGTCTTGAGGGCTGGTTCTTCGAGCGGGCGTCCGTCCAGATGAGTTTCCCGGGGTCGGATCCGGTGACCGGCGCCGAGTTCGACGAGCTGTTCAACGATCTGCGCAATCAGATCGGTGAGCACAATCTGCCGATCGACCCTGATATCGCCGCGCTCACGGCTGCGGCCCCGGCCGCTGCCGATGCCGCCGACAAGGTGTTCGTGCATCAGCTCCGGTTGATCGACGTGGGCGCGGAGCGGATCGGCTACGCGGTTCGGGACTGGGTGAGGGCCTTCGCTCAGCGCTCCCGCTGGGCGAATGAGAACCTGCTACGTGCCGGCGAGATCGGCGCGTATGAGCGCAGGCTCGTGGAGGAGTGGCAGTCGCGCTTCGCCGAGATGCGTGAAGACCTCGGCGATGAAGCCACCGAAGAAGAGATGAAGCGTGAGGCCAAGCTGATCTACAGGTGGGTCGACCGGGAGGCCCGGCTTCGCATCCGCACCGGCTGTGAAGAGGTGTTCGTCGTCAAGGGCTCGTACCAGATGCTCGCGGACGAGCTGCGGGTCGGGTGGCATCCGGACTTCAGCGCCCGGCTGGCGGCTCTGCTGGAGCCGGCGGGAGCCGCTGATGGCCGAGCGTGACCTCAGCCGCGAGGAGCGCGCCCTGTTCAACCCGGCCTTCACAGCACTCGTGTGCGTCCGGGCTGTGCAGGGCTACGAGAAGCAGTACCGCTCCGCCTGCCCGCTTCCAGTCGCAGTGACCGCCGCGGTCATGGCTCTCCAACCGTCCATCCGGACGGCGCTGCCCGCCACCATCCGCACCGGGCTGATGAACTGGCTCGACGAGAACGAGGCCGTGCGCGTGGCCATGGGTCTCAACGCCGCCGCCCTCGCCGCCGTCGTGCGACCAGGCCTGCTCTTCGCCCTTCAGAGCGATGTGCTCAGGCTTCAAGGCTCCGGGCTGACGGTGAAGCCACGGGCCGTGACGGCCCTCAAGGACGGCCCCGAACAGAACACCGCCATCCAGAAAGCCGCCCACCAACTCGGGCGCTGGCTGCCCAGCACCGGCAGCATCAGCACCGTCCTGACGCTCCTGGGAGTCCAAGCGTGACCTTTCAGATCCAAGCGGTCACCGTCTACGGCAAGCAGCCCGGGCAGGTCCGCACGGTCCCGTTCCACACCGGCACCCTGAACATCGTCACGGGCGACTCCCGGCGCGGGAAGAGCGCGCTGCTGACGATCATCGACTACTGCCTGGCTAGCTCCGACTACCCCGTCAAGGCCGGCAAGGTCCGCAAGTACGTGGGCGCCTACGCCGTCACCCTGGCGAAGCCCGGCCAGCAGCTCTTCGTTGCCCGGCGCGCCCCGGAGCCGGGGAACGCCGTGAGCACCGTGCTGTGTGTCCTGTCCCAGGCCCCAGAGACCCCGCCTCCCCCGCTGGAGGAGCTGACCTTCGCGACGCCCCTGGACACCGCCAAGGACATCCTCAGCGACTTCTGCGGCATCGACCGCACCGTCAAGGTGCCCGCGGTCGCCCGCGCCCAGACCATCGCTCCGTCGATCCGCCACGCGCTGTACTTCTGCTTCCAGGCGCAGAACGAGGTCGCCAACCCCGACCTGCTGTTCCACTCCCAAGGTGAGGAGTGGCGGCCGAACACCATCCGGGGTGTGATCCCGTACTTCCTTGGCGCCGTCGACCCCGAACAGGCAGCGCTGCGCAACAGGCTGCGGCTCCTGCGCCGGGACCTTTCCGACCTTGAAGCCAAACTCGCCCAGGCCCGCGACCTCGGCCCAGCGTCGGGCCAGGCCCGAGCACTGCTCACCGAGGCGGTCGAGGCAGGGCTTCTACCGCACCGCGACAGCGAGCCGACGGCCGAGGAGGTCCTTGGCCTTCTGCGGTTGGCCTTGGAAGGCAGCATCCGGCTAGAGCTGGAGTCCCGACCGGACAACGACGGCGACCCGTTGGCCGCCGCCATCGGCCGGCGCGCCCAACTCCGGCGCGCCGTCGGGCAGTCCCGGGCCCGCATCGCCGACCTCAAGCGCGCGGTCGAGGAGAATGACGACTTCGCGGGTGAGGCAAGAGAGCAGCGCCGGCGTCTCGCGTCTCTCGGGTTGATGCGACTGTCCCCGGACACCTCCCAGGCCGCCCAGTGCCCGGTGTGCGAAAGCCCGATCGCCTCGGCCAACACCACGGTGGCGACGATCATGCACGACCTCGAACGCCTCGACGGCGATTTGCAGGTGATCGGCAGCGACACACCCGCCCTGCAAAGCCAGACGGCCCTGGAGGAGGAGCAGCTGCAGCAACTGCGCGCGGCGCTCTCCCGCAGCCAGGACGAGATTAACGAGATCAGCGCCGGGCTGCGCGCGCTGCAGCAGGAACCGGACCAGTCGCAGCGGGCCGCCCATGTGCGCGGTCGTATCAGCCTTTACCTCGACACCACCGCCCAGCATGTGAGTGCCCCGCAGGTCGAAGACCGCCGCGACGACCTCCAGCGACAGATCGCTGAGCTGGAAGAGCTCCTGAGCGACGACACCCAGGGCGACCGGCTCACCAGTTACCTGTCCTTGATCAGCCAGAACATCCGCACCAAGGCTGCCGCACTGGAGCTCGACCACTCGGACGCGCCCATCCGCCTCGACGTCAACCGGCTGACTGTCGTCGCCGACACGGCCGACGGTCCCGTCCGGCTCGCCGACATGGGCAGCGCCGAGAACCACCTGGGCTACCACGTCGCCACGCTGCTGAGCCTGCACGAGTGGTTCAGCGAGCACCGCGGACCCGTCCCTCGGACGCTGATCCTCGACCAGCCGTCCCAGGTGTACTTCCCGCCCGACTACACCGGCGAGCCCACACCCCAGGGGACCGACCTCAGCCACCTGCTGAATATCTACCGGATCATCAACGACACCGTCCAGGCACTCGACGGCGCGCTCCAGGTCATCGTCGTCGAGCACGCCGACCTGGCCGACCCGCTCTTCCGGGACCACGTCGTCGAGCGCTGGCGCTACAGCAACAGCCAGGCCCTCGTACCTCCGGAGTGGATCACTGAACCGATTGACGACGAGGACGAGTAGCCCAGCACTCGACGTTCGGCGTCCGCTCCACGCCGAGTGCACCTGCCGCCGTAAAGTTCGAAGCCCGTCAGCGTGATGGACCACCGAAGCAGCCAGTGGACATCGAACAGCTGGCCCTGTCGCCGAACAGTGTGATCTAAGCCACAGGGCAGCGAAGGAATGAGACACCTTGATCCTCCATGGCGTGTTGGCGCCTCGGGGCTCCGGTCCCACGTAAAGCGACACACACGCGGGGGACACGGCATCTGCAGCGACACCGGACGCGCAGACCCCAGCAGCCGGACAGGTCTTGACGGTGCGCCCGTCTCGCAGCCGGGTGGCCAGCGCGGGCAACGTCCAGTGCCAAATGCCCTCGTCGCGTAGCTCGCTGTTCTGGGTCAGCAGCCGCTCAGGGCGGCGCAGGCGGCGCCGCGCGGGCGGGGCGACGTCCACGGCGGTGCTCATGCTTCCGGGGCCCCTGCGGCGAGCAGCAGCGCCTTGACGGTGACCACGCCGTCGTGGGCGTGGCGGGAGTCCAGCACGGCCACGAGGGTGCGCAGCGCGCGGAGCACGATGACGCTCGCGTCCTCCGTGTGGAACACCTCGCGGGCGGCGGCGACCAGGCGGGCCGCCTCGTCGCGGTCGGCGGCCGGGTACGTCAGGAGCATGGACCGCATGCCGTCCGGCATGGGCGGCGCCACGGTGCCCGGGGCGGGGCCCTCCGGGATGCTGTCGCCGCTGGCCGGCGGGGCGCTCGAGGTGGCCGGCTCCGCCGGTGCGGTGTTCCCGGCCGGGGCCGCCGGCTGCTCGGGCTCCTCGTCCTCCTCGTCCTCGTACGCCTCCTCGATGGCGGCGACGAGGTCGGCCAGGTCCTGGTCCGTGTAGCCGGTGCCGGCGAGGTCGCCGTCGAGACCGGCGATCAGCTCCGCCAGGGCCTCCTCGTCCCACCCGCCCGTCTGCGCGGCCTTGTTATCGACCAGGTTGATGCGGGTGGCGGTGGCGTCGTCGCAGGTGACGATCTCGCAGCGCGCTACGGGCGCCCATTCCTGGCCGCCGCACAGGGCGCAGGGCAGCAGCTCCTCGCCGTCCACGGTGGTGGTGAGGCCGCAGGGTCCGGGGCCGTGGGCCAGGAGGGCCTGGAGGGTGTGGTTGCCGGCGAGGACCACCAGGCCGTCGCCGGTGTCGCGCACGATGAGGCTGCGGAACTGGCCGGTCCGCACGAGGCTCTGCAAGATGACGGCCGGGTCGCCGCGGCGGGCGTTGCCCGGGAACGGGCGGAGGTCGCCGAGGGTGACGTCGGCGGTGCGTTCGTAGGTGGCCTGGCTCATGGCGTGTTGTCCCTGCTCGGGGGCTGCTTGGGCAGCGGAGCAGGGTACGCCGGGCGGCGAGCGGGGGCCTGGGGACGACGAGGGCCCGCCCGGGCCGGAGGGGGCGGCCGGGGCGGACCAGGTGCTCGCCTGTGGTTACCGACTGTGGGGACCGGCGGGGCAGCGAAGGGCGCTAAACCGATCTCCGCAGGTAGCAGCCCAGGATGGTGGGCGAGCCGTACAGCCTGGACGCGCTACTTCGAGTCCGGGAAGTGTCGGAGCTACACCAAGGGAACGAAATAGTGCTTCTTAGGCTTGCTCACCAGAACGGCCCTGGGGCTTCGGTGCGCGACTCGATGCCCGCGGTGATGATCTCCCCACGGTTGCTCAGTGAAAGGCCGCAGAAGGGGCAGGAGAAGGATTCGACGGTTCCGACATCGATGACCCCGCCAGAGTGCATGCACTCCTCCTCCCACCTTTCGCATTGGCAGGGTACGGCGTTGAGGTCCCCGTACACATTGCCGGCGTAGCCGCACGCTGGACAGTCTCGCCACCACGCGTGCTCACCAGTTGCCTGGCTGTTCCTAAGCCATCCGGTTGCGTCGAGGTTGATCAGGCTGAGAATGACAGGGAGATCGAGGTCGAGGTATTGCACGTCGACGAGTCCTGCGATGACGCCCGACGCGATCATGACCTTGACGGTCACGGCGGTGTGAGCTTGCCGCATGACGCCAGCGTCGTCGGGCGAGGTGTCGGACCGGCCGGGGAGTGAGAGCACTTCGTACTCTGCGAGGAGCTGAGCGGCGGCCTGGCGGGCCTGGGCTCCGGCGGTCCGTAGTGCGGAGACCAGTGCAGTGTTCAGGGCGGTGCGGGCAACGTCCTCCTGGTGCTCGCCGGACCTCGTTGCCGATTCCCAGGCCGCGGCTTCGACGGCTGTGGTGACGGCCATCGAGATCGCGGCGCGGGTACGAGCCCGTTCGGTGAGCGCGAGTTGTTCCGCGAAGGCTTCGATGAGGGGTCGGTCGGCATGTCCTGCGGGGGCGGGCATGTCAGCGACCTGGGCTAGGTCTGCAAACACGCTCACGTACTCGCCCCAAAAGTCAGCCGGATCGATCCCGAGCTCGGCGCGGACGGACTCGACAACCTGGATTCCTGTCTCGACAGCCTTCCTGACGGCCAGGTGGTCATCGACGTAAGCAGAGTGGGCGACGCCGTTACGGGAGTTGGCGAACGGTCGAAACGTCTGCTCGTCAACCGGCATGCGGCCGCGCATGAGAATGGTGGCGGTCTTGAAGGCATCGAGGATGCCGATGGTCCTTGCCTCTGAGAGAGGCTTGACGCCGTCCGCGTCGCCGTGTCCAAGGGAGTGGAAGCGAAAGGCCTGGTCGCCCTTTTCCGCTATCAGCAGCGGGTTGTGACGACACAGCAGGGCCTTGAGGATGTGCTCGCATCCGACACCGGCGTGTAGTACAGCGAAGACGTAGTTCCCTGCGCGCCACGAGTCCAAGGTCGCGCGCAGGAACTGGCTCGCCATATCTGCAAAGTTCTTCTCGTTCAACTCTCCCGCCCCCTCTCCCCGATCTTGGCTCAGCCGTCGGACCTCCGTCCAGTGGAGGTCCTGCAAGGTCGCTCATGGGACGCCGTCCACGTTGCGCGATTGCACTGAGGCTGCGCCATGCTCGTTTCCGCAGTTCAGCGGGGCTGGTGTGATGCGCCGGTGAGGTCCTCACGCTGACAGGTGGCCTGATCATTAGCACGAGATCGTCTGGCGTGGGCGTTCTCGCGGGTTCTGGCGTGAGGTTCGGGGGCTGCTGCGTAGGTTCCGCGTCGGGAGGAATGTTCATGACGGACGTACTGACGTGGTTGATCGAGCGGCGGCTTGAGCTGGCGAAACGTGCCGAACTGCTGCGCAAGGAGCTGTGCGAACTCGAGCTGGAGTGGCCCGGTTGGAGGCCGCCGAGGTGGTGTTCGGGCAATGGTTTGAGGCCACCGACGGTGGACGGCGACCGCCGGGCATCGTGTCGCCGGAGCCGGAGCCGGAGCCGGTTGCTGTGACGGTGGGCCCGGGTGCGGGCGGGATGCGGGTGGTGCCCGATCGCGTCGAGGGGATGGGGCTGGAGGCCCTGACCTCGGAGTACCGCCGGATCATGGAGATCGTGGCGGGGGCGGACGGTCCGGTGATGGCCAAGGACGTCGCCCTCGCGCTGGGCCGGGAGACGACCCCGGCGAAGATCGAGCCGGTCCGGGGCCAGCTGCGCAAACTCTCCGACCGTGGCTGGCTTGTCCGCACCGCATCGGGCCGCTACCGACCACGCTGACCAGCGGTGCTGACGGCCGGACGGGCCGATTCCTGCCGTAACGCGAGGGCCCCCGGCGGGAGTTGGTAGATGTGTGACCAAAAACCAGCCCGCCGAGGACGCTCAGGAAGTTGTCTACCAGGTCCGCCTCCCGCTGTCGAAGCGGACCATCAGCCTCGTCGCCGACCTGATACGCCGGCGCCGGAACCAGATGCGCTCGCCCTGGCGCAAGGCCGAACCCGGCCGGATGGCCGTCACCGTGCTCGCCGTTCTGCGCCACGACCAGCGTCTGGCCGACACGGCCGGCGGCAACGGGGTCGGGGAGTCCACCGTCCGCCGCTGGGGGAAGGAAGTCGTGAAGCTGCTGGCCCCCCGGTCCCAGCGCCTGGACCGGGCGTTGAAGAAGATCGCCCGCCTCGGCGGGGTCGTGGTCCTCCTCGACGGCACCCTGATCCGCACCCACCGCCGCACCGGGAAGGACGACCGGAAGAGACTCAGGCAAGCACAAGGCCCATGGCCTGCTGTTTCTCGCGCTGACCGACGAGAAGGGCAACCTGATCTGGATCTCCGCGGCCAAGCCCGGCCGGTCCAGCGAGATCACCACCGCCCGCCACAACAAGATCACCGAACACCTGCGGGAAGCCGGCCTCGGCGCCCTGGCCGACCTCGGCTTCGTCGGCCTCGACGACAAACCCGCCGACGACCCGGTGATCATCACCGGCCGCAAGGCCACCCGCAACCACCAGCTGACCGCTGCCGAGAAGGAGACGAACCGCCTGTCAGCCGCGAACGCGCCGCCAACGAACACGGCTTCGCGAACCTCAAGTCATGGCGGACCCTGACCAAGCTCCGCACCGACACCCGGCAGGCCGCCACGCTCCTGCGAGCCCTGCTCGTCCTGGCGAACAGCGAAGTACAGCGATGACGGGACGGGCGGACGAACTCGCCCCGACGATCATGCCGCCTACCAGCGTGAGGACCTCACCGGTGGATCACACCAGCCCCACTGAACTGCGGAAACGAGCTTGGCGCAGCCTCACTGAGCCGTGTCACTTCGAAGTCGCTCGTGACGTCAGGGAGGCTGCAGGGAGATGATCCGTCAGGACTCTTGCCAAATTCTTACCGATTGATCCACTTTTTCTTCCATGTCTTGGAAAAATCTTGAACCGACCGAGGGAACCCCTTTACGGCGTCGCGGCATCCGCTACATGGGGATCTAGGGTCACAAAAGCCTTCAACCAGGACACTCACAGCCGAGTACCCCGCCAGCTTCCCTTTGGAGATCCTTGACTATTTCAAGGGTTCCACTTGACCATCTCCTTCGAATCCCATGGGTTTACTGCGAACCTTCAGTGAAGATCAGTTCGTTTCTGTTGGCTCCGCTTTGCGGAGTACGAAGGGAGGGAGCTGATCGTGCGTCACAGACCTGTGGCCCATGACAGATCGAGAAGGGGCGGGTCGCGCCAGGCGCGACGGCTGCGACAGATCGCTATCGGTGTGGTGATGCTGTTCGCGGCCGAGGCCGCGCTGGTGTCGCAGGACACTGGCATCGCGTTCGCTACGCCGACATCCGGTGTGCCGGCGGAGTCCGCTCAGTCGGACGCCACCAAGACGCCTCGTCCTGCGCAGGCGCAGGACGAGGCGTCTGCGGTGCTGATGGCGCGTCTGCAGGACCGGAAGATCGAGGTGTTGTCCGCCCGGGCGACGGATTCGACGACGTATGCGCTGCCCAGCGGTGAGCTGGAGACGGAGGCGTACGCCGGTCCGGTGCGGGTGAAGCAGGACGGCGTGTGGAAGGACATCGACACAACGCTGTCCGACACCGGCGCCGACTTCACGCCTGCCGTGGCGGCGGCGGATGTTGCCGTCTCTGACGGCGGTGACTCGGATCTGGCGTCGGTGGCCAAGGGCAGGGAGTCGTTCGGGCTGGGCTGGGAGGACAAGCTCCCGACGCCGACCGTCAAGGGCAGTACCGCCTCCTACGATTTGGGCAGTGGCCAGACTCTGTCCGTCACGGCGCTCGCGCAGGGTTTCTCCGAGAACGTCAAGCTGGCCCAGCAGCCCGGCGACGCGGTCTCCTACCGGATTCCGCTCAAGCTGGACGGGCTGAAGCTGTCCCAGGCCGAATCCGGGCACCTGCTGCTGAAGAACAGCGGTGGCGATCTGGTGGCCGAGGCGCCGGCCCCGATGATGTGGGACGCGAGCAAGGATCCGGCGTCCGGCGAGTCCGCCCACCAGGAGCAGGTGGCGACGAAGGTCGAGACTGCGGACGACGGTTCACAGACGCTGGTCCTCACCCCGGACCAGGACTTCCTGGCCACCGCGACCTATCCGGTGACCGTGGACCCGACCTCCACCCTCGCGGTGACCACGGACACATGGGTGCAGAACCCGGACTATCCCGACTCACAGGTCTCCTCGCAGGAGCTGAAGTCGGGCACGTACGACGGTGGTACGGACACGGCGCGCTCGTACCTGAAGTTCGACGTGTCGAAGTTCACCGGCAAGCACATCACGTCGGCGACGATGTCGCTGTACAACTACTACTCGGCGACCTGCTCCACCTCCGGTGCTGCGACGCAGGCCCGGCGGATCACGTCCACCTGGTCCTCGTCGTCGATCACCTGGGGCGCCCAGCCGTCGACCACGACGACCGGCGTGGCGACGAACACCGGGCACTGGGGGTACTCCTCGTCCTGCGCGGCCAACTGGTCGAACTGGAACCTGCAGACGATCACGCAGGCGTGGGCGGACGGCTCCACCAACTACGGTCTGCAGATCCGCAGCGCCGACGAAACGGACTCGACGACCTGGCGGCGCTTCCGGTCGGCGAACTACACCACCACCGGCTACGCGCCGAAGCTGGTCGTGACCTACAACTCGTACGCCACCACCTCCGGCGCGGCGATCTCGCCGAGCGCTCTGAACGCGTACAACGGCAAGCGGTACGCGACCTCTCTGACACCCAAGCTGTCCGCGAAGGTCACCGACGCCGACGGGTCCTCCGTCAAGGGCCAGTTCGAGATCACGGCCGACCCGGACTACGCGGACACCACGTACTCCTATACAGCGACAAGCGGAAACGTTTCTTCGGGTGGGAGTGCCTCGATCACCGTGCCCACCGCGTCCGCGCTGCCGGCCGGCAAGCACCTGCGCTTCCGTGTCCGCGGCTACGACGGCACCGACTACGGTCCCTGGTCCGGCTACACCACGTTCGTGATGAACACCGGGCTCCCCGCCGCCCCCGTGATCAAGTGCGCCGCCTACCCGGCCGGCGCCTGGACCGCCAAGGCGTCCGGCGGGGTGCCGTGCACGCTCGACACCTCCTCCACCGACGGCGCCGGATTCCAGTGGAGCCTCGATTCCACGGTGCTCGGCCAACGCGCCCTGGACACCACCGACGGCAACGGGGGCGACGAACAGACCATCACCATCGCCCCGGGCAACGGCCCGCACACCCTGCGCGCCCGCACCGTCGACTCCGGCGGCAACCTGTCGTCGGCCACCACCGTGTACTCCTTCGGCGTGGGCAGCGGGTCCCTCGGGGTGACCGCCCCGCGCGACGGCGCCTGGACCACCTCCGACGTCGACCTCAAGGCCAGTGGCGACTCTGGCTTCACCGGCGCGACCTGGGAGTACCGCCGCGGCGCGGCCGACACCTGGCGCAACATCCCGGTGGGCGACGTCTCGGCGGGATCGGCCACAGTCTCCGCCTGGCCCGTCGCGGTCACCGGCGGCACGTCCACCGCACTGACCTGGCACATGGACGACACCCTCGACGACGACGGCACCGTCCAGCTGCGCGCCACCTTCACGGACGGCGGGTCCAGCGCTTCCAGCACGCCCGTCTCCGTCACCCTGGACCGGGCCGCCGGATCGGCACCGCAGCAGAACGTAGGCCCCGGCAGCGTCAACCTGCTCACCGGCGACTTCGCCATGACGGCCGATGACGCCTCCGTCTTCGACGCGACCGTCTCCCGCACCTTCTCCTCGCGCGCGGTCGACACCGAGACCGCCGGACAGGCGCCGGTCTTCGGCCCCGGATGGGTGTCGTCCGTGACGGCCACCACCGGCATCGGCTACACCAGCCTGCGCAAGACCTCGGGCACCTCGTTGTCCCTGATGAACGCCGACGGCAGCTCGGTCGCCTTCACCCGCTCCGGCACCACCACCTGGAACGCTGAGCCCGGTGCCACGCAGATGACGCTGACCGGTGCCCTGGACCAGGACACCTTCACGCTGAAGGACTCGGTCACCGGTGTGGTGTCCACCTTCGGCAGGCTCACCGACGCCACGACCTGGACGCTGCGTACCAGCCAGCAGTCCACCGAGGACTCCACCACCACCGTGGCCGTGGAACCGGTGACCTCCGGTACCCGCACGCTCAGCCGGCCCAAGTACCTGATCTCGCCCAACAAGGCGGTCGACAAGGACAACACCGCCTGCGCCGCCAAGCCGAGCACGGCAGGCTGCCGCGTCCTGGAGTTCGTCTACGCCGACTACACCACGGCCGCGGCCGGCAGCCTCGGTGACATCAAGGACCAGGTCAAGCAGCTGAAGGTATGGCTCACCGACCCCGGTGCGAGCGCTGCCACCTCGACCGTCGTGGCCCAGTACGCCTACGACAGCTCCGGGTTGCTGCGCGAGGCCTGGGACCCGCGGGTCCCCACCGCCCAGAAGCAGACGTACACCTACGACGCCGCCGGACGCGTGGCGACGTACACGTCCGGTGCCGAACTGCCCTGGACGCTCAGCTACAGCACCGGCGGTGATGGCAACGGCCCGGCCGGACGGCTGCTGAAGGCCTCCCGGCCCACCCTGACGCCCGGCACCTCCGGCACCACCAACGGCACCGCCACGGCCTCGGTCGTCTACGACGTCCCGGTCTCCGGCAGCGCCGCGCCCTACCCGATGGACGCCGCCTCGGTGGCCGCCTGGGGCCAGAGCGACCTGCCCACCCGGGCCACCGCGGTCTTCCCGGCCGATCAGGTGCCCGCCGCGAACAACGGCACGGCCCTGACCGCGGCCGACTACAGCAGGGCCACGATCACCTACCTCGACGACGACATGAACACCGTGAACGTCGCCGAGCCCGGCGGGCACATCTCGACCAGCGAGTACGACACGGACGGCAACCAGGTCCGGGACCTGACCGCCGCCAACCGCGAACTCGCGCTCGGAAAGACGACCAGCGCCGACGCGCTCCTCGCGGCCGAGCTGGACAAGGTCCGCGCGGACGCCGCGACGACCGCGCAGGGCACCGCCGAGGCGGCCCTGCTGCTGTCCGACACCAGCGTCTACGGTCCCGGCACCGACGGCACCTCCCTGGAGCGGGAGAGCAGCGGCCCGCTGCACACCGTCACCCTGCGTACCAAGGTCACCGCACCCGCCGGCGGCACGGACTTGCCGGCCGGCACCCCGGTCCTGGCCCGCGCCCACACCGTGCGCACCTACGACGAGGGCCGTCCCGACACCTCCCCGGTCGCCGACCAGGTCACCACCGAGACCACCGGCGCCCTGATCGAGGGGTACCCGGCCGACGCCGACGCCGACACCGTGCGCACGGTGTACGACTGGACGACCGGCCTCGCCGTCAAGGAGATCCGCGATCCCGCCGGCAAGGCGATCACTACGACCGCCGCCTACGACGTGGCCGGCCATCAGGTGAGCACCACCCTGCCGGGCGCCTCCACCACCGGAGCGGGCACGACCACGGCCGTCTACTGGGCCACCACCGGCGACTGCGCCGGACACCCCGAGTGGGCGGGACTGGTCTGCACGATCACCCCGGCTGGCGCCGTCACCGGTGGCGGCGACAACCCGACGCAGCTGGTGAGCAAGTCCTTCACCTACGGGCGCTGGGGCCAGGCCGACACCGTCAAGGAGACCGCGAACGGTGTCACCCGCACCACCACGTCCAGCTACGACCAGGCGGGCCGCGCGCTCGGGACGACCGTGACCGGCGGCACCGGCACCGCCCTGCCCACCACCACCATCAGCTACGACGACTCGGGCCTGGAGACCAAGGTCACCTCCGGCGGAAAGACGATCACCTCGACCCTCGACCGCCTCGGCCGTGAGATCGCGTACGACGACGGCACGGGCAACACCACCCGTACCAGCTACGACTTCCTCAACCGGGCCCTGACCATCACCGACTCCGTCCCGTCCACCACCACGTACACCTACGACACCGCCGCCGAGCCGCGCGGCCTGCCGACCTCGGTCAGTGACTCGGTCGCCGGCACGTTCACCGGCACCTACGACGGTGACGGGCAACTCGTGAAGGAGACCCTGCCCGGCGGCACCACTCTCACGGTCGACTACGACGCCGACGGCCGGGAGACCGGCCGCGAGTACACCGCTTCGGACGACACGACCGTCCTGTCCGACCACGGCGACTACACCGTCTCCGGCCTGCTCGCCTCGCATGCGCAGACCGACGGCGGCACCCTCGTCAGCGACTACGGCTACGACAGCATCGGCCACCTGACCTCCGCGCAGGACGACACCGGCTCGACGTGCACGACCCGGGTGTACGCGTTCGGCGACGACCGAAGCAACCGCACCGGCCTGACCACGTCCACGGTCGCCGAGGCCTGCGGCGGCACCGGTACACCCACGACCGACAGCACGTCCTACACGTACGACAGCGCCGACCGTCTGGTCACCGCGACCCGCGGCACGACCACGGCGAAGGCCGTGTACGACGCCTTCGGCCGCCGTACCACCGCTACCGACGGCACGACAGCCACCTACTACACCGGCGACACAGTCCGGCAGGTCACCAAGGGGTCCGCACGGACGACCTGGGGCCTGGACGCGGCCGACCGGCAGGCGACCGTCACGGCGGAGACCCAGGCCGCGGACGGCACCTGGAGCACCACGTCGACCACGACCCGGCACTACCGCTCCGGTGCGGACACCCCGGCCTGGAGCAGCGTGACAGCCGGCACCGCCGTCACGGTCAGCCGCAACGTCGGCGACCTCACCGGCGGACTGAGCGCCGTCACGAGCGCGAGCGGTAGCGCGGTGCTGCAACTGTCCAACCTGCACGGCGACATCAGCGTGCAGCTGCCGCTCGCCTCGGGCGGTACGCCGGTGGTCCACCACTTCGACGAGTACGGAGCCCCCGACACCACCACCACGGGCGGCTACGGCTGGCTGGGCACCGCAGCCCGCAGCGCGGACGCCCCGGGCGGACTGCTGATGCTGGGCGCCCGCGGCTATGACCCGGCCACCGGAACCTTCCTGCAGACGGACCCGGTACCCGGCGGCGGCGACAACGCCTACGGCTACTGCTCCGGCGACCCCGTCAACTGCACGGACACCGCGGGTACCTTCGACTACTGGCTGAAGTACAACGTCGGAAACCCGCACATGTCGGCGCACCGGTACTTCCAGAAGTTCCGGGACAACTTCAACTGGGTCTTCCCGATCGGCGGCCACGCCAGCAAGCTCAGCCACGTCGGCCAGAAGATGGACCTCTGGGTGAAGATCCTCGGCGTCAAGATCCAGTTCCCGGTCAAGGTGAAGAGCATCACCTCCAACGGCTGGCGTTTCAACACCCGCTGGGGTCACCCGGACTACCCCGGCTTCATCTCCTTCTACTTCACTCACCTGAAGAGCGGGCAGATGCGGATCACCATCCACGGCAACGTGCCGCCCGGGGCGGACGCCTGGTACATCGGCAAGAGCAACTACGTGAAGAAGGCGAAGAGCACCTGGTCCAAGCTCGTCAGTAACCTCAAGGACCTGACCCACTACATCAACACCATGGGCGACGCATGACGCGCTCGGAAGAGAACAACATGACACTCCCCTCCCGCAAGACGGGCGCGCTCCTCGCCCTGGTGTACCTGGTGGTGGTGTTCGGCCTCGACTACCTGAGCGTGGAACGCGGCCAGGACGCCGCGAGCGTGGCCGTCTCGGTCATCACCTTCCCGTCAGGCTTCGTGACGACGATCCTCTTCCTCTTCGGCGCGGTGGTCTTCGGCTATGACGACTACAGCCCCGGCCCCGACACATACGCCCCGTCCGTCCACGCCATCGCGGGCATCGTCCAGGTCGTACTGATCTGGCTCGTCCTGCGGCTGCTACGCAAGCGGCGGGAGAACACCCTGAAGGGACCGCGTCTCTAGAACCGCCTCTCGCACCAACTGGTAGGCCCGGGTCACCCGACCCGGGCCTACCGCCTTTCGAGCTCCGCTGCCTGTTGCCGGTAGTCCGTAAAATCCGGTAGGGGTGTTTCGAGAGTTCCGTCGTCTGCCCGGACACCTACCAGCGGCACTGCCTCCCGGGCCCGCCGAGCGTTGCGGATCCGGGCCGTCGACCCCGCCCGCCGCCACCCACACTGAGCAAAAACCGCTGCCCCACTCAGTCCACTGCGCAGCACCAAACAGCCAGCTCAGCCCACGTATCCTCCGGCGCCGGACACTCGACCCCGCGTAAACCCCACCTACGGAACAGATCTACCGCTCGATACAACTGAGCAACACCAGGTCACAACCAAGATCAATAAGCAGTCGCGTCACAGCTAGAGCAATGCTCATTACCTGTGGATCGGGCTCGTGAGGGCACGCGAAGGGCGTACCTTCCCGAGTGATCGATCGACAGTATCGAGTAGGCCGGTGTTCGCAGCACCGGTCGGGAAGGCACGCCCGTGCTCAGCGTAGTCAACGACGACAGCACCACCGCCAACGGCTCCTCCCTGATCGACGAGATCGTCCGGGAGGGCGCGAGGCGGATGCTGGCCGCCGCACTCGAAGCCGAAGTCAACGCGTATATAGCCGAGTTGGTCGATAAGCGCGACGAGACGGGGCGGCGGCTCGTGGTCCGCAACGGCTACCACCAGCCGAGGAAGGTCACCACCGCGGCCGGGGTGGTCGAGGTCAAGGTCCCACGCGTGAACGACAAGCGCGTCGATGCCGAGACCGGTGAGCGTAAGCGGTTCTCCTCGGCGATCCTGCCGCCGTGGTGCCGCAAGTCCCCGAAGATCAGCGAGGTGCTGCCGCTGCTCTACCTGCACGGCCTGTCCTCGGGGGACTTCGTTCCGGCGCTGGAGCAGTTCCTCGGCTCGGCGGCCGGCCTGTCGGCGGCGACCGTCACCCGGCTGACCGCGCAGTGGCAGGCCGACCACGCCGCGTTCATGGACCGCGACCTCGCTGAGGTCGACTACGTGTACGTGTGGGCCGACGGCATCCACCTCAACGTCCGTCTGGAGGAGGCCAAAGCCTGCGTGCTCGTCCTGGTCGGCGTGCGCGCCGACGGCTCCAAGGAACTGGTCGCGCTCAAGGACGGCTACCGGGAGTCCGCCGAGTCATGGGCCGACCTGATGCGCGACTGCGCCCGCCGGGGCATGCGCGCTCCCATCCTTGCGGTCGGCGACGGCGCCCTGGGTTTCTGGAAGGCCCTGGCCGAGGTGTTCCCCGCCACCCACGAGCAGAGGTGCTGGGTTCACAAAACCGCAAATGTGCTCGACGCCATGCCGAAGTCCGCGCAGCCAGGCGCGAAGAAGGCGATCCAGGACATCTACAACGCCGAGGACAAGCAGCACGCTCGAGCGGCGATCAAGACGTTTGCCCAGCTCTACGGCGCGAAGTTCCCCAAGGCCGTCAAGAAGATCACCGACGACGAAGCCGAGCTGCTGGCATTCTTCGACTTCCCCGCCGAGCACTGGATCCACCTGCGGACCACGAATCCGATCGAGTCGACGTTCGCCACCGTCCGGCTGCGGACCAAGGTCACCCGCGGCGCCGGCTCCCGCACCGCCGCCCTGGCGATGGTCTTCAAGCTCGTCGAGTCCGCCCAGGCCCGCTGGCGCGCGGTGAACGCGCCCCACCTCGTCGCCCTCGTCCGCGCCGGAGCCCGCTTCGAACGCGGCCGCCTCGTCGAACGCACCGAGGTGATAGCGGCATGAACACCGTGGATCTGCGCCCGGCGACGCCGGCCGACAGCGAGTTCTGCTTCCAGCTCCACAAGGCCGCCATGGGCAGCTACGTCACGGCCGTGTGGGGCTGGGACGACGAAGACCAACGCGCCTACCACGAGCGCAGCTTCCGCCCGGACCGCTGGCAGATCATCACCGTCGACGGAACCGACGCAGGCATTCTGATCGTCGAGTACGGCGCGACCGAGGTCTACCTCGGGCGCATCGAACTCCACCCCCGCTACCAGGGACGCGGTATCGGTACCCAGCTCATCCAGTCCCTCACCGACACCGCAGCCCAGCGGGATCAGGACCTGCTCCTTGACGTGCTCACCGTCAACACGCGTGCTCATGCCCTCTACCAACGGCACGGCTTCCGCGAGGAAACCCGCCACGGTGAGAACAACCGCAAAATCCGAATGCGCTTCACCCATCGGCAGACCAAAGAGTGAAGACCGCTACATCACCTGGTCCACAAGTCTTGACGATTGCTCTCGTCAGCTACGCCACAACATGGTGACCGCGGCCCGGCGGGACGTGTACGGCGCAGTGTCACTCATCGAAATTGCGGGCCCCCAAGACGTAGCGGACGCAGCGAAAAGTCTCCTGGATTCGGCCTCGACTCTGATCGCCTTTCGACCGACACAACCCGACTCCGCGCGTGGGCAGTGGGTGCGTGCGCTTGTACGTCATGAGGAGCACCGGAGGCAGTTCCGCGAGGCGGCACGGAACGCCCTCGTCTACGTGGACTTGGCCATCCCGGCGCCACCATCACCAGACAGCGAGTGAAGTTTGCTCTCACCGGGCAGCACGGCGGGCGTCCTGTTCGACCTGCCACTGCCGGAAGGTGCGCCCTTTCATCCGTCGGCGGAATGCCGGGATGTTGTTGGAGGGGATGCCGACGGGGGCGGGGCCGAGGACGGCCAGGAGGTCGCTGGAGTCCTGGGAGTGCCAGCCGTCCGCGCGGATGGCGGCCTCGTCCGGGTACACGTCGGCCACGCGGTCCCTGTTCGGGTCCAGGAGGTGGTCCTCCCGGCCGCCGTAGCTGTACACCCAGCGGAAGTTGCGGGGCGGGTTGGGCGCGACCATGCGTTTTACCCGGGCGATCTCCTTGGTGTACGCGTAGAAGCTCACGCCGGGGCGGAAGATCATGATGCGGAGCCAGGAGGCCAGGTAGTGGTCACTGAAGAAGTCGCCGGCGTCATGGATGCGCACCCACCCGCCCTGGTGGCGTGGGTGGGCGAACTCGGCGGCCATCCGCCGTTGCCAGCCGCCCAGGCCGTCCAGCACGTACTGGAGGTTGCGTTCCCGCCACCCCGGCCCGGCCCCCTGCGGAAGCGCGGCTCGGACCGCAGAACTGCCGGATGCCACCTGGTGATCGAGATGCGAGCTGGATCAAGGAGCACAAGAATTGACCAAGGCACCGACGTCGAGCACGGAAAGGTTGCCAGTCATGCGAAACCGATTCGTACGAGCTCTGACCACCAGCGTTGCCGCGGGCATGCTGGTCAGTGGAGCAGCCGTGGCCTCCACGGGTAGCGCCTTCGCGATGCCGCTGGCGAACGCCAACGTGGCCGCCAGTACGCACGCGTCACCGAGCCCCACGCCGCACCACAAGAAGTGCCCCAATGGCAAGCACTACACGAAGGTCAACGGCAAGTGGGGTTGCCACAAGAAGTAACACCCATGTCAGGCGCGGGGCATATCCCCCGCGCCTGACATCAGAGAACACCGCAAGGTCGTAGCTAGTCGTACATCCTGATGCATGAACCTCGACTGAATACATGAGGTTGAAGCGTCGCGGATCACCGCTGAGCGTCTCCTAAACGTCACCATCCTGGCTGACAGCTTCTCCGTTCTGGAGAAGAGTCCCACTGCGGACACAGCCCGCAGTCGATACAGGAGAAACCAGGTGCTCACGATCCGGCAGGCTGCGACCGTCCGGCGCTTGTGGTACATCCAACAAGCCGTTGACTCCAGCGGTTCAGTCTCCCCACAACGTGAGGCGGCCCGTGCCCCGGCCAGTTGAGACCGCTCCGAGACACGGACCGCCAGCAGCGAAGCTCAGTCGGCGATCGGCAGGTACACCCGGTTCCCGCTCGCCGCGAACTCCTTCGACTTCTGGAGCATCCCCTCCGCGACCTCCTCCGGTGACGCACCGCCGAACCGCTCTGTGATGCTTTGGCTAATCGGTCCACCACGCCCGGGAACAGGTAGGTCCCCTGGGGGGTGTAGCAGGCCAGGGCGCAGACCCCAGCAGCCGGACAGGTTTTGACGGTGCGTCCGTCTCGCACCCTGGTGGCCAGATCCGGGAGCGTCCAGTTCCAAATGCCCTCGTCGCCTAGCTCGCTGTTCTGGGTGAGCAGCCGTTCAGGGCGGCGCAGGCGGCGCCGCACGGGCGGGGCGACGTCTACGGCGGTGCTCATGCTTCCGGGGCCCCTGCGGCGAGCAGCAGCGCCTTGACGGTGACCACGCCGTCGTGGGCGTGGCGGGAGTCCAGGACGGCGACGAGGGCGCAGGGCGCGCAGCACGATGACGCTCGCGTCCTCCGCGTGGAACACCTCGCGGGCGGCGGCGACCAGGCGGGCCGCCTCGTCGCGGTCGGCGGCCGGGTAGGTCAGGAGCATGGAGCGCATGCCGTCCGGCATGGGCGGCGCCACGGTGCCCGGGGCGGGCCCCTCGGGGATGGCGTCCGCCGAGGTGGCGGCGGCGCTCGAGGTGGCCGGCTGCGCCGGTGCGGTGCTCCCGGCCGGGGCCGCCGGCTGCTCGGGCTCCTCGTCCTCGTACGCCTCCTCGATGGCGGCGACGAGGTCGGCCAGGTCCTGGTCCGTGTAGCCGGTGCCGGCGAGGTCGCCGTCGAGACCGGCGATCAGCTCCGCCAGGGCCTCGTCGTCCCAACCCCCCGCCTGCGCAGCCTTGTTATCCACCAAATTGATGCGGGTCGCCGTCGCGTCGTCACAGATGACGATCTCGCACCGGGCGGCAGGCGCCCACTCCTGGCCGCCGCACAGGGCGCACGGCAGCTCTCCGTCCTCGGTGGTCGTCGTCATGCCGCAGGGGCCGGGGCCGTGGGCCAGCAGGGCCTGGAGGGTGTGGTTACCGGCGAGCACCACCAGGCCGTCGCCGGTGTCGCGGACGATAAGGCTGCGGAACTGCCCGTTGCGCACCAGGCTTTGCAGGATGACGGCCGGGTCGCCGCGGCGGGCGTTGCCGGGGAACGGGCGGAGGTTGCCGAGGGCGACGTCTTCGGTGCGGTCGTAGGTGGCCTGGCTCATGGCGTGTTGTCCCTGCTCGGGGGCTGCTTGGGCAGCGGAGCAGGGTACGACGGGCGGCGAGGTGGGGCCTGGGGACGACGACGAGGGGCCGCCCGGGCCGGAGGGGGCGGCCGGGCGGGCGGCGTCCCGAACGTGTCCGGGGCGGGTGTCCCGGACGCGGGGCGGGCATGTCCGCCCCGCGTCCGGTGGTGGGTTGTCCGTGCTGGTCAGTGCGTGTCCGGCGCGTCCGGCCGGTGGTGTCCGGCCGGTGTCCGGGGGTCAGCTGTCGGCGGCCTCGGGGGCGGCCTGCTCGGCGTCCTCGACGTGGCCGCAGCGCAGGCCACGCACTTCCTCCCACCCGTACTTGTCCGTCCAGGAGTAGCCGGTGGTGACGCTCACGGTCTTGGTGTTCGCCCGGGCCACCTGGCGCCACTGGCCGCGGATCATCACCAGGTCGTGCTTGTGGACGTTGTCGCGGCTGTACTGGCCGAACCGGCCCTCCGCGCGGGCCTGCTCCAGCAGGGCCTGGTCGCCCTTGATGCGCTCCAGCAGGGTGGCGCGGTCCCCCTCGTACTGCTCGCGCACGACGCTGGGGCCGGGGGCGAGGCGGGCCAGGCGGCGGTCAACGCCGCGCACCTCGACCTCCATGCGGTCCACGCGGCGCTTGACGACGTCGGGGCGCTCGGTGCGGATCTCGGCGGCGCGGGATGCCTCGACGCGGGCGGGCATGACCTCCGCCTGACGGGCCGCCTGGGAGCCTCGGATTGCGGTGTCGATGGAGCGGTTGAGGAGGTTGCGGTGGGCCTGGCCGCGGCGGCCGGGCAGGACCGGCTGCCCCATCGGGATGTGCTCCACCATGGCGTTCGAGCGGGCGTGCAGGGCGGCGGACTCGGCGGTCAGGCGCTCGCCCTTGGCGGCCAGGGCGGCGCGGCGGCCCTCCAGCCGCTCGTGCTTGTCGGCGCGCACGGTGTTGTTGTCCCGCACGGTGTCGTCCAGGTTCACCTCCACCTCGTGACCGGCGGCGCGCAGGGCCTCCGCGGCGGCGTTGATGGCCAGGCGGCGGGGGGCCTGGTCGCGGCTGCCCCGGATGCCCCACTGCTTGATGGAGGGGAACCAGCGGAACCCGTGGGCCTTGAGGATGGGGGCGGTGCCGTCGCCGCGCTCGGTGCCGTCCACCAGGGTGCCGTCCGCGTGGGTGTGGGTGATCTCGATCATTCCGGGTGGCTCCTTGCCTTGGGTGGGGTGTGGGTTGGGGGCCGGGGCCGGGCGCATATCGGGTGCGCCCGGCCCGGCGGGGGTGGGTCAGGTGGTGGGGGCCTCAAGGCGGCGCAGGTCGGCGGCGTGGTCGGACGCCTCGTGTGCGTCCTTGAAGTCGCCGCGCTTCCAGCGGGCCAGCATCACGCGCTGGTTCGGGGCGCTCAGGCGGGAGATGTACCAGGCCAGGCCCACGGTGATGGTTCCGGCGTCCAGGGCGTCCCGGCTGGCCTGGTCCAGGTCCGCCAGGCCCAGGCGCAGGTCCACGTGGTTCCAGTGCCTGCCGCACAGGGTGGCGATCTCGTGGGCGGTGTAGCCGGCCTCGGCGAGCACCCGGTAGATGCCGCTCTCCCGCAGGGGGGTGGTGCCGGGCTCGTCGACCTGGCGGGCGATGGTGCGGGCGGTGCTGGCGGGCATGAGCTTGGCGGTGGTGGTGGTGGTCATGTCGGGTGGCTCCGTCTCTGGTGGGTGTGGGTGGGGGTGGTCGCCGGGGGCCGCATATCGGGTGCGGCCCCCGGCTGGTGGTGGGTCAGGTGTTGACGCGGCGGCCGTAGTTGAAGTGGACCCAGGTGCCGTCCGTGAACTCCACGAGGATCACGGTCATGCCCTCGTCCACGCTGTGGATGGTGCGGTCTCCGATCTGGCGGCCCACGTGCAGGTCGCCGGTCACGGTCAGGGCGCCATCCACGGTGGTGCGGGTGATCTCGCGCTGCTGCATTGCTGTCCTTTCCGGTCGGGCCCTGCGCCCTCCCTCACGTGATCCATATTGGCAACTCGACATTGCAATGTCAAGTTGCATTGTGGAGTGTCGGGCACGTCGCCCGGGGCGATGTCCGGGCGCGTCCCCGGACAGGGGGCGGACACGCCCGGACACCGTCCCGGCCTGCGCCTACAGGTCCAGGTCCGCCACCAGGGCGGTGGCGTTGTCCGGTCGGTCGGTGGTCTTGCGGGCGGTGGCCACGGCCCGCGTGACGACCCTGCGGGCGGCCTGCGCGGGCTCGTCCACGAGCAGGTCGGACAAGTGGTGTCCGGCGTCCTCGTGGGGCTCGTACGCCCCGTCACAGGCGAGCAGCAGGCGGGCGCGGTCCACCTCCCGGCGGGCGGTCTCGATGGCCGGGTGGCCGCACTGCTGCTTGACCTCCTCGTCCGTCCAGGGGGCGCCCAGGAAGGTGGTCACGATGTTGCGGTTGCCGCCGTCCGGCCAGGTCTTGCTGGGCGGGAACACGCGGCGCAGGTTGTGGTCCTGGGTGAGGCGGTGGAGGGTGCCGCCCACCAGCAGGTAGGCGCGCACGTCGCCGCACCATGCCACCTGGAGGGCCTTGCTCCCAGGGGTGGTGACGGCCACGAGGGCGCAGGCGCTGGGCAGGTAGCGGCGCAGGTACTCGTCCTGGCGGGACTCCTCGGCGGCGTAGCGGGCGTGGACGGCGCGCAGGCCGGCCTCCGCGTCGCCGCGGCGGGCGGCGGCCTCGGCGACCTGGACGGCGGCGGCGCGGGTCCAGTCGCGTACCTCGTCGCTGGTGCCGATGCCGTCCAGGAGCACGTACGCGCGGGCGCCGGTGGGGGCGGTGCGCACGGCGGTGGCGTCGCACTGGATCTCCCGGCCGCCGATGCGCTGGGCGGTGGCGTAGTTGCGGTGCATGGGTCCTGCTCCGTTCCGTGGGTGGGGTGGGGCCGGGGGCCGGGCGCATATCGGGTGCGCCCGGCCCGGCGGGGTGGGTCAGGCGGCCACCTGGCCGCCACGGGCGAGGAAGTCGCGGTGGAGCTGCACGAGGGTGGCCAGGAGGGCGTAGCGGGTGGTGGGGTCGCCCTCGGTGGCCAGGTCGTGCTCCGCCAGGGCGATGCGGGTGCGCAGCTCGGCGTCCTCGCGGCCGCCGCCGGGCAGCGGCTCCAGGCGGTAGGTGCGGCGGGTGACGGGGGCGGTGACGTAGGCGAAGACGGCCTGCGAGATGCCGGCCTCCGGGTGGTCGGCGGCGTGGCCGGTGGCCATGAGCAGGGGCAGGTGGCCCTCCGCCGGGGTGACGTTGGTGACGGTCACGCCGTCCATGACCAGGGGCTCGGCGGTCTCGAACCCCTCGGCGGCGGTGTGCAGGTGGCCGATGAACACCAGCAGCTCGCCGCGGTGGGGGTGGCCGTCCAGGCGGGTGCGGAGGATGTCCGCGAGGTCGCGGGCGCGGGCGGCGCACTGGCGGTAGGCGTAGGGGGCGGTGCGGGTGGCGGTGGTGGTCATGGCGGTGGTTCCTTCCCGGGGGCCCCGTCGGCCCCTCACATCACTGATGATTGCAACTCTGTATTGCAATGTCAAGTTGCATTCCGGGCGAACGTGTCGCCCGGGAATGCGGCTGGTCAGGGGCGGGGGGTCCGCCCGGCGGCGGTCAGGCCGCGGCGGCCCACACGGGCCCGTGGTCCGGGCAGTGCGCGTCCCAGCAGTAGCCGAACGGGCACGACTGGTTGCGGCGGGTGGCGGCGGGCGCCGGGTCCAGCACGTGGTCCCGGCCGGCGGGCAGCTCCCCCACGCCGTAGCGGCGGGCGTTGACCACCATGGACAGGGCCTGCGTGGTGACGGGGGCGCTGGTCTCCCCGGCCGGGAAGAACTCGTCCGCCTGCGGGTCGTACCACTCCGCGTGGAGGCTGGTGGCCATGTGGCCGAGGGGCAGGATCGCGCCGAGCAGGGCGCCGGTGCGGTCGCGCACCTCCCACCCCTGGACGGGGGCGGTGCCGTCCATCGGGTCGCCCACCCAGGCCCAGGCACGCACCTGGGCGGCAGTCATGGCCACGAGCATGACGGTGGCCTCCGCGAAGTTCATGGCGGTGCCGGTGCGGCCGGTGAACAGGTCCAGGGTGCGGGCGGTGACGGTGCGGGCCATGGGGGGCGTCCTCTCGGGTGGGTGGTGCGGGGGGCGGGGGCCGGGCCCGGGTGGGCCCGGCGGGGGCGGTCAGCTGGTGGGGATTCCGGCGCTGTTGCAGTAGTGGGCCACCAGGGACTGGCCGGTGCGGGTGAACGCGTCCTTGACGCTCAGGCCGCGGGCGCGGTTGGCGTCGTAGGAGCGCCGGATGGCGTCCAGGGTGTCGTCGGCGGTCATGCGCTCGCCCACCTCTTCCAGGCTGTGGCCGGGCCGGTTGTCGGCGGCGATCACGCGGGTGGCCAGGGCGGCGATGGCGGCGACGGCGTCCTCGGTGTTCTGGATCCGCATGGTGGTGGTCACGGCTGCTCGCTCCTTCCCCGTTCGGGCCCTGTGCCCTCCCGGTAGTCACCATGAAAGCAACTCGACATTGCAATGTCAAGTTGCATTCCGGGTCGGGTGTCGGCAGGTCACCGGCCGGGACGGCGCCTGCCGGTGCGGCGGGCGCCTGGTCGGCGGCGATGGTGGCCAGGGCCTGGAGCTGGTAGCCCATACCGCCGAGGCCGGCCAGCGGCGTGTCCGCGTGCGGCCACACGGCCAGGGCCGCGCGGGTGTAGGCGGCGCCGCCCAGGGCGACCACCTCGCGCGCGCCGTCCAGGCCCAGGGCCCGGGCCTGCTCGGCCAGCCGGGCCGGGGTGACGCTGCCCGGCTGGCCCATGCGCAGCTCGTACGGCTCCAGCACCTGGTCCAGGGGCACCAGGCCGTGGAGGGCACTGAGCACCACCACGGTGCCGCCCTGGGCGGTCAGGGCGTCCGCCGCCCGGCGGCACGCCCGGTGATACCCGCCCACGTAAAGCTCCCCCGCCGGGGCCGGGCGGTCCAATTTGGCGCCCCCGCAGGGGATGACCACCACGCGGGCGGGTGCTTCCTCGAGGGCCGCCGCCGCGGCGGTCTGCTCGGCGGCGTGGGCCAGGTGCTCGGCCAGGCTCCACACGCACCAGGCGGGAGCCTGGGGGGCCGGTCGGCCGGCGGCCCGGGCGGCCTTGAAGCGGCGGGAGTACTCGCGGTGGTTGAGGTGGGCGCCGGCGTCCACGCGCATGTGGGCCAGGGGGGTGCGCACGTCCTGGTGCCAGGCGTACGGCCGCCAGCGGACGCAGGTGGTGCCCACGCTCACGATCGTGCCGCCGTGGGGGTGGCGGGTGCGGGCGCCCGGGGTGAACGGGGGCAGGTACTCCACGTGCATGCCGGGCTCCACCACGCCGGGCCCGGCGACCAAGCCGGGGACGGCGCCCCACAGCTCCGCGTCGGCGGCCTCGGCGGCCTGCTGCGGGCCGTCGACGGCGGCCGGGGCCTCGGCCTCCACCGGCTGCTGCTCGGCGGCGTGCGCGGCGGCGCGCTGGCGCAGCAGGGCCACGATCTCCGGGTCCAGCCGGTGGAGCTCCGCCTCCTCGTCGGTGGGCGCCCACCCGGCCGGGGCCTTGCGGCCGAGGCGGTGGGTGATGTCCTGGACGCGGGCCCAGGCGTCCCAGCAGCGGTCTTCCAGGGCCTCGGCGGCGTGGCGCTCCTCCAGCTCGGCGTAGAACCGCTCTCGCTCCGCCTCGCGCTGGGCCTGCTCGGCGCGGAACTGCTTGGCGCGGCGGGTCCACTCCTCGCCGCCCTGGAGCGGCGGGAGGGCCTGGTGCTCCTGCTTGCGTCCGCGCTCCACGGGGGCGGGCTGGAACGCGTCCCACAGGGCCAGGGCACGGCGGGCGTCGGCGGTGGCCAGGATCGGGCGGCGGCCGTGCTCGTCGGCGTCGCCGTGGACCAGGTACCCGGCGGCCTCCAGCGGGACGAGGCGGCCGGCGGCGATGGGGGTTCCGCCCAGGCCGGGGCGGGCGACCAGGCGCGGGGTGCCGTCCTCGTCGCGGACGAGGTGGCCGTCGACGGCGGCCCGGACGGCGGCGGCGTGCTTGGTGGACCAGGCGAGGGCGTGGGCGGCCTGCTCGGCGCGCCAGTCGGTGGGGCTCACCTCGGTGGCGGCCTGCGGGGCGTCGGCGGCCGGGGTGGGGGCGTCGGTCGCTTCGGTCGCCGCCGGGGCCTCGGGTGCCTCCTCGGCGGCCTCGGCCGGCTGCTCGTCGGCGGCCTGGGCGGCGGAGGCGGGCAGCTCCCGGACGCGGGCCAGGGGGCCGTTGTGGATGTCGGTGAACGGGATGTCGCCCACGTAGCGCACGCTCACCTTGAGCGGGAAGGGGCCGTTGCCGGTGCGCTCCTCGATCTCGTCGGCGTGCGCGGCCACCAGGCGCTCCCCTTCCTTGCTGAACACGGTGACGTAGGTGAACAGGCGCTCCCCGTTGCGGTAGTGGCCGGCCACGGTGAAGTCGCCGCCCTTGCCCTGCTTGAGGCCCAGGCGGCGCAGCTCCCGGGCGATGGCCACGGTGGGGGTGCTGGGGGTGGGGTTCATCGCCATGGTGGTGCTCCTTCGTTGTCGTGCTTGGCGGTACACCCCGATATAAGCAACCCCATCTTGCAATGTCAAGTTGCAAGGCGGGGTGCATGTCCGCAGGTGGGGCAGGTTCACCCCTGCGGGTCATCCAGGGTGAGAGCGTCCAGTACCGGGTGCGCCCGGCCCGGCCGGGGTGGGTCAGTTGACGGCCAGGGGGGTGGTGTCCAGGTCGATCAGCACGTCGTCCCGGTCCGCGTAGCGGATGCGGTAGTCCTCCAGCACGGCGGGCAGGTCCTCCAGGTCGAACACGGAGTTGCAGGTGAGCAGGCTGCCGGTGGCGACGTCGCAGGCGGCGACTCCGTACAGGGCGGGTGCGGGCATGGCGGCGGTTCCTTCCGTGGAGGGTGGGCCGGGCGCCTATCGGGTGCGCCCGGCCCGGGCGGTGGGGGGTGGTGGTCAGCTGCCGTCCTGGGCGGCGACCGCACGCAGGCTGGCGACGGCCAGGGCGGCGCCTGCTCCCTCGCGCCAGGCGACGGCGGCCGGACCGTCCCAACTGGTGACGTACTCCGCGGGCACGGGCACGCCGCGCCAGGTGGCCGGGGCCGGGATGCCGGGCTCCTCCTCGTCCAGGGCGGCGGCGGCGATGCGCTCGGCGGCCTCCGGGGCGTCCATGCCCACGCCGTGCTCAATGCCGGGGCCGCGCAGGCACCACCCGTAGCCGTCGCCGAGGAACGTCAACTCCCAGCGGATTCCGCCGTGGTCCACGATCCGGGTCACGCGCGTCCCAGGCTTGATGGGGCCCAGCTCGATGCCGGCGGCGGTCAGCTCCTCCTGGAGGGCGGTCAGGTGAACGGCGGGGGTGTGGCGGGGCAGGATCGACATGGGGTGTGCTCCGTTCTTCTGGGGTGGGGGCCGGGCACCGTACGGTGCCCGGCGGGTTGGGGGGTGGGTCAGGCTGCGATGACCAGCTCCACCTCGTCGGCGGTCTCGACCGCCGGGGCCTCCACGGCGACCTTGAACGTGTCCTTGCGGCCCTTGCGCGGGGGCACTCCCAGGCCGTTGTCCAGGTAGGCCACGGCGACCTGGTCGGCGTCGATGACCGTGCCGCCATTGGTGCGGGTGACGGTCACGCGGCCGTACTGGCCAACGGGCAGGCGGCGCAGCCACTTCTTCTCGGCGTCGGCCAGCTTGGCCTGGGCCTTGGCCTCGGCGTCCAGGGCCTTGAAGCGCTCGGCGTGCTGCTCGATCTCCTCGACGGCGGGCAGCTCCTCCACCGGCAGGGTCTTGTCCTGCTCGGCGGCCGGGGTGGCCGCGTGCTCGCCCAGGCGCTGGGCGATCTGGCCCACGGCCTGGCTGGCGATGCGGGCGGCGCGCAGGGCCAGGCGGTCCATGCGGCGGGCGGCGGTGGCGGCGGCGCGGGCGGCCAGGCGGGCCTCGTAGCGGGCCACGCGGGCGGTCTGCTGCAGCTCGGCGGCCTTGGCCATGCGGGTGGCCAGGCGGCGGGTGGCGGCGGCCACGCCCTTGCCGGTGCACTCGGCGGCGCGCACCAGCTTGCGGGCCTCGGCGACCTTGGCGCGGGCGGCCTTGGCGCGGGCGGTGGCGCGCTCGGCGGCCTTGGCGGTCTTGGCCTCCTCGCGGCGGGCGGTGGTGAGGGCGTCCTCCGCCTCAACGAGGCGGGTCATCTGCTGCGCGGCCTTGGCGGTGGTGTTCATTGCGCTGTCCCTCCGTTCCGTCCGGGCCCCTCGCCCGTCCTGACACTCACACTCTCGCAACTCCACATTGCAATGTCAAGTTGCTTTGCGGGGTTGCATGGTCGGTTCACCCGTGCGTCGTACGGCGGCCCCGGAACGGCCGGCGCCCCGGCCCCCTGGCGGGGGCGGGGCGTCCGTGGCGGGGCGGGGCGGTCAGGCGGTGGGCGCCTCGGCCGGGGTGCTGGCGGCGCGGGCGGCGGTGCGGTTATTGATGACCCGCTGGACCTCCGCGCGGCGGCGCAGCACCCGGGTGGCGGCCAGGACGGCGGCCCCGTCCACGGTGCCCGCCTCTGCGGGGGCGTCCTCGTCGATCGGGTTACCGGCGAAGTCCACCCGGATCGGGGCGGCCTCGCCGCGCACCCACACCCGCTGGCCCTGGGCGTCCTCGGCCACGATCAGCGCCACCTTGTTGACCGTGAACCGCTCCTGTGCGGCGTTCCAGCGGGGCATGCGGCGCATAGCGGCCACGGCCTCCTGGACGGCGGAGGCGTCCAGGGTCAGGGTGCGGTCGTCGTTGTCCTGGCCGTTGATGTGCAGGGCCTCCCGGGCGGCGGTGTAGGCGGTCACCCGGACCTGCCCGGCCGGGGCGGGCTCGTCGTCCGCCTCCGGGGCGTCCTCGACCTCGGGGGCCTCGGCCACGGCCGGGGCGGCGTCCGCCTCGTGGGCCTCCTCGGGCGCCTCGTCCACGGCCGGGGCCTCGGGGGCCTCGGGCTCCTCGGCGGGGGCCTGCTCGGCGACGTCGGCGGCCGGGGCCGGGACGCCGTCCACCACCCAGACCTTGGTGGCCACGCCGCCGTTGAACTCCACGGTGCGCCCGTCGGCGTCCTCCAGGTAGCGGTGGCCGCCGCGCTCGGTCCACTGCCGGGTGAAGGTGTGCGGCTCGCCCTTGAGCTGCTTGGCGGTGCCCCAGGAGGTGAACACCAGCTTTCCGCGCACCTCGTGCAGGTCGCCGTGCATCTGGAACGCGCCGTTGGCGCCCACGCCCTTGAGGGTGCGGTACTCCGGGGCGGCCTCCACGGCCGGGGCGGCCTCGGCGGGCGCCTGCTCGGCCGGGGCGGCGGGCGCCTCCTCGGCGGCCGGGGCCTCGGGGGCGGCCTCGGCGGTCCGGAGGGCCGCGATCTTGGTGCACTTGGCGCACGCCTTGCCCTTCTTGGACTGGGCCTCGGCGGCGGTCAGGACGCTGGTGGCGGTGCTGCCGCACAGGGTCACCATCTCGCCGGTGGGCACCTGGTGGACGGTGCGACCCTTGCCGACCTGGGCCGGGGCAGTGGTGGCGGTGGTGGTGGTGGTGGTGGTGGCGTTCATGGCGCGCTCCTTCGGTTCCGTCCGGGCCCCTCGCCCGTCCTGACACCCACATACTTGCAACTCCACATTGCATTGTCAAGTTGCATCACGAGACACGCCGGTGCGCTTCCGGATTGCAACCCGATATGGCATAGTGCTGGGCATGCCGACCTACGACCCCGCCACAGAGGCTCGTGCTGTTCGCGAGCTCAAGCGCCAGCGCACCAAGCTGAACGCCGATAAGGACGCCGTCACCGCCGCCCGGGACGCCCTGCACGAGGCGATCGTGCGCCACCTGCACGAGCGCAACGCCGCGCCCGGGCTGGTCGCCGACCACACCCCCTACGACCGCAACCACGTCGGCGTGCTCGCCCGGAACGCCGGCGTCAAGCCACTACGCGTCAAGGGCCAGCCGGCGGAGGTGCCGGTCTACGACGACGAGGTGATGGCCGCCGCCCTGGCGGAGCTGGACCGGCTCACCACCGACTACACCAAGGCCATGGACCGGGAGAAGAAGACACACGCCGCGCTCCAGGCCGCCGCCACCCAGCACTACGTGGACGGCCACGCCAGCGCCCAGACCGTGGCGGACGCCTCCGAGTTCGACCGCAACACCGTGATGCGGTGGGGCCGGGAGGCCAGGAAGGCAGCAGCCGCCGGCGCCTCGTAGCGCCCGCCGGCCGGCGGGTCCTGGAGGGCCCCCGGCCGTAGGCGGCAGAAAGGGCCCGCGCCCCGGACGGGGAAGCGCGGGCCCTTTGCCGTGGGCGGGGGAGTGGCCGGTGTCAGCGCAGGAGCGCCCAGGCGACCAGGACCGTGAACAGGACCACCGTGGCGATGGCCTGACCGCGCGGCACGTCCACCAGCCGGGCCACCGGCACGTTGATGACGCGCTCGCCGTCCGGCCGGAGGCCAGCGTGCTCCAGCACCCGGTGGCGCTGCGTCTCGCGCCACAGCATGCCGTCCGTGAAGCACAGGCCCGACGTGCCACCGCAGTCGTCGCACCGGTACCGCCTGACCATTTCGGCCACCCTCCTCCGTAGTCGTCTGTCCACCCATGGTGACCGATCACGGGCGCCAGGGGGAAGCGGCTTGCAGAACGAGGGCGGCCGGGGTTCGCTCAGTTCGACACGTCGAGCCTGGGGCCGAACAGGCGCACGAGGTCGTCACGGTGGACCCCTGAGCGTCCCGCCCCCTCGCTCGTGCGCATGGTGCGGCGCACCGGGATGCCCTCGGCGTCCAGCCGCTGCCGCAGGGTCTCCCGGTCGGGGATTCCGAGGTGGGCGACCGTGGGCAGCAGCGTGCCCAGGTGGACACCCCTGTCTGCGCCCACGGCGGCCATGACGGCGGCGACAAGCTCGCTACGGGCGGACAGGACGAGCTCCTCGCCGCTGGGACTGGCCTGCTTGGTCCGTTCCTCGACGTACGTACGGACGGGCGCGGCGTACCGGAACCACTCGGTGTCATCCAGCCGGTAGGGCGCGAAGTAGGCGTGCAGCGCGCGCTCCAGGTCGAGGCCGCCTTGGAGCGTCAGCACGACGTTGCTCGGGCGGAGGCAGAGCGACCCGAGGCGGTCGCGGAGGTTGGTGGTGTATCCGATCTTGACCCGGTGGCCGTGCTCGATGACGTACACGCGCGGGGCGTGGGCCCCGGCGAGGATGACGGGCACCGCCCGGGCGCGCTCGACCAGCCGCGCCTGGCGCTCTTCGAGGTGACCCAGGGCGGCCCCGTCCAGGGCCCCGGCCGCTCGGCGCAGCGCGTCCGGGACGACGCCCATGGCGACCTCGATCCGGTGGGGTGTGCAGAGGGGCACCGGCCTGGTGGCGGTGGCGATTTCTGTGCAGGGCCCGCCGTCGTCCATTCCGAGGCAGCGGGCAGTAGGGTCAGCCATTGTCGACTCCATCTCCAGTCGGCACTGGGCCCCGGCTGGTGGTAGCACACCGTTACCGGGGCCCTCCTGTCTGTGGGCGGTTCGCGACCCTACCTCTGGTCTCCACGGTGGTAAACGATCACTGTTCCGTGGGGGTTAGAGGGGTCCGGCTCGAAGTGGTAGTCCTTCCCCTCCGGCCAATAGGTGCCGCCTGCACCCAACCCCTCCTGAGGGCCGCTCTCGGCGTTGTTGGCGTTGGCGTTGGCGCTCTCACCTGCAACAACGCCGGTCCCTTGGGCGGGGTCAGGAGAGAGGGGCGGCGGCGGGAAATCCGAGAGGTGGACGCCGGGCCCATTCCCGGCCGCCGTGCGCACCCCCGGGCGCACCCGGATACCGGCCCCGTCCAGCACCTCCCGGACGGCCCGGGTGTGGGGGAGTGAGAGGTGCTGACAGAGGGTGGTGAGCAGCACCCCACGGCCCTCCCCGACGAGCCCGTGGAGGGCACCCGAAATGACCTCCCGAGAGGGGGGCGCCGGGGGCTCTGCAGAGGCCTCCTCGGCGGCCTCGTCGGGGGCCTGTTCGGCGGCCTCGACCGGGCCCTCATCGGGGGCCTGCTCGGCGGCCCGGGCGGGGGGCGGGCCGGGCACGTTGGCCACGCCCTTGCCGGCCTTCCCGGCGGGCTGCTTCTTGCCCTGCTCGGCGTGCTGGCGGTGGAGGGCGCCGAGGGCGGCGGCGCAGTAGATCACGGTGAGGCCCACCGGGCCCCACACGGGCCAGGTGGTGACGGTGCGGTACAGGCAGTACCCGGCGAACCCGGCCGCGGCCAGGCGGGCGGGCACCTTCATGTCCTTGGGGCCGTACTCCCCCGACAGCCAGGCGGCCAGGTAGCCGACGAGCAGGCGGGTGCCGGCCAGGTAGTCGGCGGCCATGGCCACCAGGCGGGCGCGTCCAATCGGTTCGCCGGCGGCCTCGGCGTTGGCCTTGGCGGCGCGGCGGGCGTCCTTGCGCTCCGGGGCCCGCTGGCGCCAGCGGCGGGCGCCCTCCCGGCCGGCGTTGATGACGGCCGGGATCCAGGCGAGGCTGGCGTACGGGCGCAGGTCCGGCATGGCGAGGGCCCGCCGGTGGGCGGGCTCCTCCCCCGGCTCCTCGACGGCGGCCGGGGCCGCCTCGGTGGGGTGCTGCTCCCCTGCCGTTTCGGGCGGCGGGGTCTTGTCGTCGGGGTCGTCGGGGACGAGGTGCAGGGCGGCAGTCATCGGCGTCACGCCCAGTGCATGGCGACGACCTCGATACGGCCGGCGAACCACTCGAAGGGGCCGCCCGCCCCGGCCGCCACGGTGAAGAACGCCACGCCGACCAGCGCGACCTTGCGCAGGGTCAGCTTCACGAAGCAGGCGATGGCCACGAGGATGACGGCGGTACCCGCTGCGGTGATGCCGGGGGCCGCATCGCTGATCATGCCCAGGCCTCCGTTGACCAGGTCGGTGACCCAGGAGAACGGGGGTCCGGCGGCCTTGAAGGCGCAGCCGGCGACCATGGCCAGGAACAGCGTCCACCCCCAGGACAGGGTGCCGACCTTGCCACCGCCCTTGGTGCCGAACCACAGCACGATGACGAGGAGGCCGGCGACGCCTCCGATTCCAAGATGGATCGTGTCCACAGGTAACTCCGGGGTCAGTTGGTGAGGTCGGCGAGGGGCGTGCCGTTCCATGCGGCACCGAGGACCAGGGAGGTGCTGACGGCGCGGACGAACCAGGCGAGCGGGGGAAGCAGGTTGCGGACGCGGTAGTCCACGACCAGGACCAGGCCGAGCAGGCCCAGGGTGACGTCCGCCTCCAGGTCGACCAGGCCCTGCTGGGTGACGAACTCGGCGCCGCGCGTGCCGTACGAGAAGACGCCGGCCCACACGCCCGCGCCCAGGCCGGTGCCGTGGTACATCAGCCACTTGTGCTCAGGCTTGACGTCCTGGCGCCACCAGGTGATGAAGTTGTGGCGCTTGGCCGGCAGGCCGGGCGGCCGGCCGAGGCCGGGCCGGGACCAGCGCGGCCCCTCCAGCACCTGCTCCTCCCCCACCTCCTCGCCGCCGTCGTCCGGCTCGTCCCCGACATCGGAGGCGGGCCGGCTGGTCTTGGACACGCGACGGCGGGCGGGCCGGGGGCCGCGGCCCTTGCCCTTGGGCTCCGGCTCCTCCTCGCCGTCTTCGCCGTCTTCGCCGTCTTCGGCGTCTTCGGCGTCGTCCGGCTCGGGCTCCTCGTCCAGGTGCGGCTTACGGCGGTCCCACCACGGCGGCAGCCGGTCGTTGTCCGCCCGGGCCGGGGCCGTCTTGGCTGGGGGGTCCTGCTCGGCCTGGTTTTGGTCGGCGGGCCGGGATCGGCGCACACGCCACCACTCCGTGAGCGTGCGGCCGGCCTGGTCGTCGGCGGCCGGCTGCGCCGGGATGGTGGGCGGGTGGTCGGGCATGGGCGGCGGCGAGGAGGCCGGACCGCCCGGGCCGACGCCACGGCGGTGCAGCTCCTCCCGGATGCGCGCCTCCGCCTCCTGCTCGGTCTCCGGGCCGCCGCCGTCGATGACGTGCAGCGTGCGCTCGTCGGGTCCGGCGGTCATCCGAGCACCCCCGCGATCCAGTCGCCCGCCGGGCGGGTCACGAACAGGTACCCGGTGCCAACGGCCAGCGCGCACAGGGCGTACGCGCCCAGGGCCCGGTACAGGCTGCTGTAGCGGCGGGGGTTGACGCAGAACAGGCCGCCGACGAGGGCGACGACCAGCACGTCCCAGTAGTCGAGCACGGGTTACCTCCGGGTGGTCTTGGACGGCAGCAGCCGCTGGGCGGTGTCGACCAGGCGGGCGGCCGGGATGGTGGTCAGGTGGCGGCGGTCCAAGCCGCGCAGCAGCTCGGGCGCGTCCTCGGCCGGGACCAGCCGGATGCCGCGGAAGCGCAGTTGCGTGCCGCGGAGCATCGGGCCGACCACGGCGGCGACGGGCACCACCGGGGTGTTGAGCAGGGAGGCGACGGTGCGCGCCTCGTAGTCCAGGCCGCGCATGCGGTCGGACACGTCCTTCTTGTCGTGCAGGAGGCGGTTGCCGCGCACGGCCAGGCGGAAGCCGCGGTGCCACTTCTTGGCGTCCACCACGGCGACCAGGCCGCGCGGGGAGATGCCGACCAGGTCCACGTTGGCCCGGCCGCGCGGCAGGGCGCAGTCGGCGAGGAACACCCACCCCTCGGCGGTCAGGGGCTCCAACAGCCGGGCGACGTACCGCTCCCCCGCCGCGCCGATCTCGAAGCGGCGGGCGCGGCGTTCCGCGCGGGTGGAGATGCCCAGCGCCGTGGCGATCCGTACGCCGGGGGTGCGTAGCTCCCGGGCGTGGGCGTCCGCCGAGTCGCCCGCGCCCTGGATCGGTCGGCTGCCCGGGCGGCCCGCCACCGGGCGGCGGGCACCCGTTGTACGGCCGGGGCCGCGGTAGCGCAGCCAGCAGTAGGCGGCCACCGCGGCGACGGCCAGCAGGACAGCCCCGGCCATCAGGCGCTCCGCTTCTTCTGGTTGTCCTGGCGGCGGCGGGTGCGGGTGACGGTGTCGGCGAACTTGACGGGGTCGCCGCCGTCGTCGCCGCCGCGCAGCTCCTTGACCCGGGCGACCAGGTCGGTGTCGCTGAAGTTGGGTTCCTCGCCGCGCGCCTGGCGGACCGCGGCGGCGATGGACAGCGGGCCCACGGTGCGCAGGCCCGGGCCGCCCTGGCCGCCGGCCGAACCCTGCGGAGGCTGCTGCTGGCCGCTGCCGGACGCGCCCGCGCCCGCCGGGGCGACCGGCGGCGTGGTCGGTGCAAGAGCGGCAGGCGGCGGCGTGGGCGGGGTCGGTGCGGCGGGCGGCGGGGTCGGCGCGGCCGGGGGCGGCCCGGACGGGTCCGGGACAGGCCCGGAGGACGGGGCGGGCGCGGGAGCCGGGGCCGGGGCGGACACCAGGTCTGGGGCGGCCTGTCCGGTGGTGTCCGCCGCCGGGAACTGCTGCGCCTGGTGGGCGGCCTGGGCCAGGATCGCCTCCGCCGCCTGGAACTCCGGACCCGCGGCCCGCATCTGGACGGCCCGCCGGTTGAGGCGGGCCAGACGGGTGCCGAGCAGGAACCGGCCGGCCATGTGCTGCTCCTCCTCGGCCACCCAGTGGGCGACGCCGGGGTTCAGCTGCACGCGGTCCAGGCCCATGATCAGGTACCAAATGCCCTTGGCTAGCAGATCCAGGCAGGAGCCGACGACACCGGCGGCCAGCAGGTCCAGGGTGTGGCCGTAGGTGATGACGGCGCCCATGCTGGTGACCAGGGCCACCCATCCGCCGACCCGCGCCCGCTGGGCGCGGTCGGCGTCCACGCGCTCGATATGTTCAACTCCCAAGCACGCCAACCAGGCGGACGTAAAGACGACCCCGGTGGAGTACGCGACGGCGGGGTGCAGCATTCGAGACAGCAGACCGCCGACGCTCGCCGTGGTCCCGGCTGCAGCCAGGAGCGTGACGACAATCGCCACGGCGATCACGCCGCGCCGAATGATCTCGTCCCAGTCACGCGGCGGCAGCGCCACGTACGTGGTGTACGGCACGCGCCGGGTGGAGGGGCGGCCGTCGATGACGGTCGTCTCTAGCCGCTCCCGCGTGACCTTCTTGTAGCGGGCTCCGGGGATGCGGGCCTGCTGCTCGGGCGCCGGACCCTGGTTGTTCATGCCGAGACCTTCCGTGTGTCGCTGGGCTGGCTGGTCGGGTAGTTGTCGACGACGTCCAGGACGAGGGCGCGCGCCCGGTCCGGGAAGTACTCACGCCCCCTCACCGGCCGTTCGCCGGCGAGCTTGAGCGTTGCGATCACGTGGCGTTCGAGGGCCGGGGCGACGCCGTCCGGCAGCTCCGTGAGGAGCCGGTGCACCGTGGTGAAGCCATCGGCCGCGTGATCTGCGAACCGGCGGCGCCCGTCGCCCGACGTGATGCCGAACTTCAGGAGCTCGGCGTCCTCGTTGGTGAGCACGTAGAAGGCGTTCGTGTCTCGCCCTCGGCACTTGAGGCAGATCCCGTAACGCATGGCGTGGTTCGGCATCGGGCGGCACTCGTGACCGGCAGCACAGATCACGCGATGGGGCACCTTATTGCCAAACCACTTCGCCTCAAGGAGCGTTGCGCCGAGGTCGGCCAGCCGCTGGCGGAACGCTTGCTCTGCAGCGTGCGGGTCCCGCTGGGCGCAGATACGGCACACGTTGGCGCCCCTGGCGACGTCCACGGGCCGTGGTGAGCACTCGTGCCCAGCACTGCACACTGCTCGATGCCGGGTCTCGCTGCCCAGGTAGTCGCCGCCGTCCAGCAGTGTTGCGCCCACCTCGGTGAGCCGCGCGCGAAACGCCGCCTCGGCTTTGGTCATCCGGGCCGCGATCGTGCGCTCCATGCCGCACGTCTGGCAGCCTCCCCGCCCTCGCGACAACTGGTTTGGCGAGTAGGCGCACTCGTGCCCCTTGGGGCAGATCGCGCGGTAGTACTCGGCGCAACCGCGCCATTCGACGTCGACGAGGGTCACCCCTAGTTCGGCCAGCCGGGCACGGAACTTAGCTGCAGCCGTGTCGCTCCGGGCGCCTGGGCACCTGCGGCACACTCCCCTGCCGCTCGCCACCATGGCGGGTCGCGGCAGGCACTCATGGCCGTTGACGCACCGGACGCGGTGCGCCTTCCCTGCGCCGAGCCAGGCGGGCTCCAGCAGCGTGGCGCCCAGCTCGGCCAGACGCGCACGAAACGCTGCCTCGGCGCGTCGGGAGCGCTCGCTCCGCCGCGTCGGCGTCTCGGTCTGGGGCATGGCACTGTCCTCCGGGCTCGTCGTCAGGGGGGAGAGGCCCGGGCCGCCGCCCCGCAAGGGGAGCGTGCTGCCCGGGCCGGGCCGGTATCAGGGGTTGATGCCAGGGCGGGGCTGCTCGACCGGGCCCCGCTTGCTGCGGCGGCCCCGCTCGCGGCTGGCCGCCACCTCCTCGGGCGTCCGCCGCGCGTCGCGGTCGGACATGGCCTTGATGGCCGCGGCCCGCTCGGTCTGCTCCCTGTCGCGCAGCTCGACGGCCAGGGCGCGGTCGTCGCCAGGCTTCAAGGAGCGCGCAAAGTCACGGAGTCCCATCAGCGGCACCCCCCAGCAACCGCTGGGGCGGTCCGGCGCAGGTGGCCGGTCACCCCGGCCGCCGTGCACGTCAGGCGCAGGGACCGGCCGCCGGCGCGGCGGGCGATGATCCCGGCGGCGACCAGGCGCCGCCCCTGGGTGACGCCCTGGTCGAACCAGCCGCCGCACTTCTTGCACACGAGCTTGGCGCCCTCTTCGACCATCGGCTTTCCGCAGCAGGTCATCGGGCACCCCCGCCCTGCGCGCCGGTGGCGGCGCCGTTGATGCGGGCGTTGTCCTGGCCTTGCTGGACGTTGCTGCTGTGGCGCTGGTCGCGGCCGGCGGCGTACGCCTGGCGGGCCCGCTCCTGCTCGTTCTGTGCACTCATCGGGCCACCGCCTGCTCCGGGCGGGGCGCGGGGACGCGGCCGGACTCGTCGCTCTTGCGCGGGCCGGGCACCGGGTGGCGCGGGATCGCGCGCTCGTTGGCGTCGTCGCTCCACGCGGCCTGGACGCCGGACCAGTCGTAACCCAGCGCCCGAGCGGCCTGGGCGACCGTGACCGCGAACTCCTGGCGGGTGGTCCCGGTGGGGACGTCGCCGCGCTCCAGGCCGGTCAGTTCGGCGACCGCCCGCAGCGCCATGCGGGACACGTTCTGTCCCCCGCCGTGGCAGCTCCGCCCGGCCTGGTCGTACGCCCGCGCGCCTACCAGGACGGCGAACCCCATGCTGCTCAGCCGGTCCTCGGTGTCCTTGGTCGCCAGCATCCTGGCCACCTCGGCCAGCACCTCGGCGGCCTTGGACCTGTGTTCACCGGTGACGTCCCGGCGACCAATGGCCACCGGATCAGTAATCTGTGCCATGCGTCAGCTCCATCTGACGTGGCCCCCCGCCAGCGTTTCTCAGGCCCTGGCGGGGGGCCGTTGTGTAGGCGCACCTCGCGCCGGTTGCCCAAATTACGGGACTCCCGTAATTTGAGCAACCGGCCACGGCAGACAAGGAACCGAATGGCCGAAGAACAGACAGGTGGCGAGGAGGAGGTGCGGCGCGTGTTCGACGCTCTCGACGCCCTGGAGGCCATGGAGGACCCCAAGGCCAGAGCCCGGGCGATCAGCGCATTTCTCAGGGAGCAGCAGCCACGACTGCGCAAGCTGAGCGCGCTACGCCGGGACTACGTGCTGGGCCAACGTCGCGAGAAGGTGACGCGGAAGAAGATCGCCGACGACATCGGCGTGTCCCCCTCCACTGTCCAGGACATCGAGCTGGGTTACTCCGGCTCAGGCCGCAGCCGCCCGTCCACCGGGAAGGGAAAGCGTGGGAGCGACGAGGGAGACGACAGCTAGGCGGGCGGCGGTCTACCGCCTGTGGGCAGCGGACGGTTCACTGCTCTACGTCGGGTCGTCGTACGACCCGGAGGAACGCTGCAAACGGCACCGCTCCGCGCCGTGGTGGCCGCTGGTCGCTCGGCGCACCGACGACTGGAGATCGAGCCGCGCCCACGCGTATCACGCCGAGTCGGCGGCGATCATGGACGAGGGGCCGGCCCACAACGTCATGGGCTCGACTGCCCACCAGGAGGAGTGCCGCCGGCGCGCACGCCAGGACCCGGCCCACCAGGCGCGCGTCCGGGCCGGGTCGGCAGCGGCCAACGGCGCGCCGCGCGAGGTGGTGGACGCGATCCTGCGCGGCGACCTCAAGTCATGGGGCCCGCGCTCCGGACCGGTGCCGTTCACGGAGTGAGCCGCGATGGACCACGGCCCCCGCACCACGTTGGACGCTGTTGGCGAATTACTGTCTGCCGGTGCTTGGAGATCCACTCCATGTGGAGTATCCAGAGGGCGAAGCAGGCAGGAATGGGCTGCCTTGGCCTCAGGTGTCGCTCGTGCGGCGGCGGTGAAGGAGGGACTCGTACCGATGGCAACAGGCGTAGTGAAGTGGTTCAACCCCGAAAAGGGATTCGGATTCATCCAGCAAGATGACGGCGGAGCGGACGTGTTCGTCCATTTCTCGGCCATCCAGCAGACGAGTGGGTACAAGGAGTTGTTTGAGGGCGACTCGGTCGAGTACGACGTGGTGCAGGGCCCGAGGGGACCGCAGGCGGAGAACGTCGTTCGCCAGGCGGGTTGATGCAGGGACGTGCGGAACAGGGGCCCCGTCCCGACCGTGGGGTCACTGGGACGGAGCCCTGCTACTGATTCGCCAACAACATCCACGGTGGTGCGGGGGCCGTCGCGCGTCCGGGCGTCGTCCAGGTGCGTGTCCGGTTGTCCGGGCGGACGCTGGGGGCATGTCCGGGACGCGTCGTGTGGTGGTGTCGCCGCTGTCGATGAGCGGTGGCCGGCGGGTGCGTGTGGACGGGGAGATTCTGGGTCTGGCGTTCCGGCTGGCGGACGTGGCGGAGTTCTTGCGCCGGGCGGGCCTGGAGGGCGTGGATGTGGAGTCGTCGCCGTTGATCGAGTGGCGGGGTGGCGGGCCGGATGTGTGGGGTTCCGCGTCACAGTGACTGGGGCTTGGCCTGGTCCGTGGGCGGGCTCGTGTCGTCGCTGGCCGTCGGCTGCGGGAAGAGGTGTTCTTCGTAGGCGGTGATGCCGAAGAGGAGGGCCATCATTGCGGCGGGCAGGAGCAGGGCAAGCAGGATCACAGCACCTCCCGGGTGGGTCGGTCTGTGGCCTGGTTGGGCCGATCTCAGGATGCGCCCGAATGGCGCAAGGCGCATGCCGTCTGGGTGGCGCCGTTGTCTCCGGGGCTCGCGGGGGTGCGGCGGCCCGGGTAGGCGCGGGGCCCTCCACCAGGCAGGGGGCTCTTGCGTGTCGGCGGAAACACCTCGGCCCCCCACCGTGCTTGGGAGCGGTGGAGGGCCGTGGCGCGGGCTGCCGCACGGAGCAGTGCGGTTCAGCAGTTGGGCAGTTGAGAGCTTAGCAAGGTGTGACCGGCTGTGTGCAGGGAGCGAGGGGCGGCCGGGGTCACTGGGGGCGTCCAGGCCGCAGCCGTGCTCCCGGTGTGATGACGGCCACGGGGTCTGGCGGGAACTCTGAGGCGTGGATCCGGTCAGGTGCTCGACGGCCGCCCGGGCGGGTGACAACTCGTGGCGATCTGTCCGAGGTGCCCGCTACGGTCGCCTCTCCGCTGGAAGTAAACGGAGGGTCAAGTAGCAATGCGCAGGATCGGGTTAGCAGTTGGGGCGGTGCTGGTGGTGGGGGCGCTCGCGGTCGGGTGCACGAGCACGAGCGGCACGGACGCGGCCGGTGACAGCAAGGGGAGCGCCGCGGCGAGCACACCGGCGCCGAAGAAATCGGCGGCCGTGGCGGACGTGAAGCTGGTCAAGCAGGGGTGGGAGAACCACCCGGTGTGGGGTGACCACGCGTACGTAGTCCACTGGACGTTGACCAACACCCAGGCCAAGGCTGGCAACTACTTCGCCGGTATCGACTTCCTCGACCGGGACGGGGATGTGCTGGGGTCCACGGGGGTCACGGCGGAGAAGCTGGGTCCGGGCAAGACGGCCAAGGGGGACGCGTCGCCGCTCCCGGCCGAGATCACCAACGGCAAGATGGCCGAGATCAAGACGGCCCGGGTGTCCGAGGTGCAGCGCCTGGACTACTGACTTCGGGGTGAGGTGAGGTGCGGGGCCCCGGTCGCCATGGTGGCGGCCGGGGCCCTGTGCTGTTCCTGGGCGGTGGTCATCCTCCCGGTTCGGCGAGTCGGTGGGCGAGGCGCATCAGTAGGCGAGCGGCCCAGGGCGGCCTGGGGCGAGGTGCCGGGTCTGTGATGACGGTTGGGGGCTCAAGGGCACGGCATGCGCTCTCGGCGGTTTGGCGGGCGTGCGCGGATGGCCAGGCGCTGGCGGTCTGGTCGACGGCTGCTGTGGTGGCGTCGAAGATGCAGGCGCGGGCGGTGACGCCACCGGCGCGGGCCGCGGCGACGGCGCTTCGGACGTCCGTGAGCAGTCGTTCGGTCTTGGGGTCACGCATGGGTTCCTCCGGTCACTGGTGGGTCTCCCTGCTAATGACGTCGAACGCCTCGGCGATGGCCAGGTGGACCTGGTCGCGGCGGACGCGTGCCCGGTACTCGATCCGGACACCGGTGTCCGCAGTGTCCGGGGTGTCCGTGTCCGGGTGTGTCCGGAGAGTGTCCGTGCTGGTCGGGGGCATGAGGCAGGTGGGCGGGGTCTCGTCGATGTCGGCGGTGCGGACGTGTCCGCCGTGGGTGTCCGGACTCTCCGCGGACGTGTCCGTGAACGCGCGCAACGCCTCTTCGGCGAGCTGGCGGTAGCGGGCTGGTTCCCCGGTGTCGCAGCAGGCAGTGTGCCCCCATCCGCCGTAGCCGGCCGGGTCGATCCGGACGCCGTGGTAGCGGCAGGTGGCCGGGAGCTTGGCGAGTGCGCGGGTGATGGCGGGGACGGCGGCGCGGGCGCAAGCCAGGGCCTCCTCGGCGCGCTGGCCGGCGGCCAGGTGGCGGTTGATGCGGTCGAGGAGGGGGCGGCCGAGCTGGGCGGCCAGGGCGGCGTCCAGGAGGTCATGGCCGGGTTCGGTGGGCGGCGTGGTCACGTGGTGGCTCCAGGGGTGGCGAGGAAGGTTCGGCCGCACCCGTCGTTGGGGCAGCGGTGGACGTCGCCCCAGGCGTGCCGCGGCTCGGGCACCTCGGTGAGGGTGACGCCGGCCGGGATCTCGCAGCGCTCTGGGCAGTCCAGGCGCTGGACGTCGCCGGACTCGTCCACCCTTGGCGGGGTGCTGGCCTGCCCTTTCGTGTCCGGGTGGACGATGTCGCCGGCGGTGGCCGGGAAGTCGTCCACCGGGGCGGGCTCGGGGTCGGCCGGCTCGGGGTCGGGTACCGGGTCCCAGGCGTCGCCGGGCTCTCGGCGCAGCCAGCCGTCCCTGGCGAGCTGGGTCAGGGCGTGGGCGAGGTAGTTGCGGCCGGCGGGGGTCTGGGCCCAGGCGTCGAGCATGTCGGCGCCGGCGGCGGCGGAGTCCAGGGCGCCCTCGGGGAGGCCCTGGGCGGCCGGGACGGCGGCGGGTGCCTCGGCGGGGGTGACGGTGAACCGTTGGGGCAGGCAGGTGCCGCCGCGGCCGGGGATGGCGAGTAGCAGGCCGGGGTCGTCGTGCAAGCCGACCAGGCGGCCGTACCAGGCGACAGGCAGGTCGGGGTTGCGGACGGTGACCCACTCCCCCAGCAGGCCGCGCAGGGTTGCCTGGTCGGTCACTTGGATCCCTCCTCGGTGCCGCCGGCGAGGTGGTGGCGGATGTTGGCGGCGACGGGGTGGATCCGTACGGCCTGGGTGCGGCTGGCGACGTGGAACGCCGTTTCGTCCAGCTCGTCGCACCAGTCGTTGAGCCTCTGCAGAGCGGCCTCCGCGGCGCGGGCGCGGGCGGCCCAGGCGCGGGCCTGGGCGACGGCCGCCTCGCGGGCGCGTGACTCGTAGTTGGCCTCGGCCAGGTGGTCCAGGCCCCGGCGGTCGTGGCCGGACAGCCAGGACATGGCGCCGCGCATGTGGTCGATGGTGGCGCGGGCGCCGGCGAGCTCGTCGGCCAGGCGGCGCGTCTCCTCGTCCGCTACCTGGGCCATGGCGACGTTGGTGGAGTTGATGGAGACGACGAGGCGGGCGGCGGCCTGGGCGGCGCGCTCGCACTGGCCGCGGTCGCCTTTCCAGTCGGCGAGCGGCCACAGCTCCGCGGCGAGCAGCTCGGCGAGCGGGGACAGGGGGCGGCGCTTGGGCGGGACGGGCGGCAGGCCGGCGTCCAGGAAGCCGACGCAGTCAGTGGGCACGGGTGATTTCCTCCGGGGTGTGGTCGTGGCTGGTGTCGAGGTCCAGGGCGCAGAGTCCGGCGGGGCCCCACCAGGTCATGCCGGGCAGCGGGCAGGCGGCGTCCACGGGGTGGCGGTCGGCGTAGACGAACTCGGCGCGGAAGGCGTCCATGTGCTGGTCGCAGGCGAAGCTGGACGCCACGCCGGGGTTGAGGGTCCAGGCGATGTGCCAGGTGGCCGGTCGGCCGCACAGGGGGGCCTGCTCGTGGTCCTGGGTGGAGCACCTGGCCGTGCCGTCCATCGGCTTCAGCGGGCCGCGCTGCGGCAGCGGCCAGGGGTCGGGTGGGCTGGTCATCGGTTCCTTCGGATCGGGGTGACGGTGGCGGGAGGCGCGGGGCGCGCCGGGCGGCCGTGGTGGGGGCAGGCCGGGTCCGGGCGGTAGATCCATGGGGCCCCGTCCGGGTGCCGCACCCTCGGGCAGGGGCAGTTGGCGGGCAGGCTCACCGGTCCGGCTCGGGCTCGGTGGGGAGGTCGCTCCAGCCGAACGGGGATTCACCGCGGTCGGTGTCGGCGGTGACGGCGAGCAGGCGCCACAGCTCGGCGTCGGGGTAGCGGTCGGCGGCGGGGGTGGGGAAGGCGTGCACGGTGTGCGGCTCCTGTCTGGACGGGACACCAGGGGTCGTGATCGGTACCGAAGGAGGTCCACCAGCGGTCACACCGGCAGGCGTGGCGCAGGACGCGGCGGGCGCCGAGGCGGGCCTGGGCGCGGCTGGTGGGCCGGGTGGGCCAGCAGGCGTCCACGTCGTCCGCGTACTCCTCGGCGGCGGCCCACTCCAGGAACGCGAGCAGGGCCAGGGCGGAGGCGGCCAGGTAGAGCACGGCGGCCATGAGCCACAGGCCGGCGGCGACCGCCCATGCCCCGTACCAGCCGAGCCAGGCCAGGCCCAGGGTGTACAGGGCGATGCGCAGCCGGCGGGCCCACGTCATAGCCGAGCCCGTCTCGACTCGGTCACCGGCCCGTGCTCGGCGACCAAGACGCGCCAGCGCAGCCAGCGGGAGCCGTCGTGCGTCCAGCGGGTGGTGTCACGGGTCCACTGCCGGTTGCGCTTGTCCGTGACGGCGGTGACGCCAGCCGGGGCCTGGAAGGAGCCGGGACCGTCCGGCCGCCAGGTGCGCGGCCCGGGGTCGGCTGCCTGTTCGGCGGGTGTCTCCTGTCGGGTGTACTGCTCGGCCACGGGGCTCCTTCGGTACGGTGGGTGCCGGCGCCGATGGCCCCCATATCGGGTGGGGACGATCGGCGCCGTTCGCGTGTCTGCGGTCAGGCGGTTGCCTCGGTGTCCGGGCCTGGCGCGGTGTTGTGCGCGTGCTGGGCCTCGGCGATGGGCCGCCAGGTCGCGCACACCGTCTCGACGGCGGCGAGGATCTGGCCGGGCGTGTGATGCGGCATGCGCAGGACCGGGGTCACGGGGAGGGTGGCGTCCCGCATGGCGGTCAGGAAGTCGTTGAGGTCTTCGTCATCCATGAGCAGCGCCCAGGGCAGGGCGAGCGGGTACGTCTCGGGCTGGTGGGCCTCGGCGGCCAGGCGCTCCAGCAGCTCCCGGGCGTCCCCGCGGCCGGGGTCCAGCTCCCAGTCCTGGGGCAGGGAGAGGATGCGGGCGGCGCCCTCGGCGAACGCTTCCGCGCGGATCACCTCGGCGGCCAGCTGCTCGGCGGCCGGGGCGGGGACGTCCTCCCACACCGGGTGGAGCTTGCCCTGGTAGACGCTGCGGAGCTGGTGGCCCTCGTACCGCTGGGGCACCATCGGGGCCTCCCACAGCACGCCCTTGGTGCGGTGGGTGACGGTCCACACGCGGCCGTCTGGGGTGCGGAATCCGGTGAACTTGCGTTCCGTGGCGGGGTGGACGAGGAACACGCGGTCGGTGCTGATCCACACGTCGTCACCGTTGGCGTCGCGCAGGCCGCCGTAGTCCGGGCGGTTGGTCACGCGGACCTTGACCTTGCCCTTGCCGAACTGGATGACGGGGCCCATGACGGTGGTCTGGTAGCGGCCGGAGGTGGTGCCGCCCACGGCGTCCCCGTGGTGGACGGTGCGGCCGGCGGCGTCGGTCGCGGTGGCGGCGTCGGTGGCGGTGGTCATGGCTGGTGCCTTTCTGCTGGGGCCGGGGCGCTCCGCGTATCGGGCGGGAGCGCCCCGGGCTGGTGGTGGGTCAGCTGGTGGTGCGGGCCTGCTTCTTGGCGCGGGACGTGTCGCGCTTGCAGCCCTCGCAGTACGGGTGCAGCCGGGCGTCCAGGCGGCCGTCCACGGCCAGGTCGTGGCCGTCCGGGCAGGTTCCGGTGGGCGGGTCGGGCAGGCCCTGGAGGCGGCGGAGCGTCAGGCGGATGCCCTGGCGGCCGGGCTCGTCCTCCACGCAGGCCGGGGCCACGCAGTGGTGGACGTCGCACTCCGCGCGGACCTGGCCCTGCGGGTCTCGGCCGGTGCGCATCTTGAAGGCGATTGCGGCCGGGGAGTACCAGGAGCCGAGGAAGCGAAGGACCGGGGTTCCGCTGCTGTTGGTGGCCCGGTGGCCGGTCCACTCCATGTGACCGCCGTCGACCTCGCGGACGTTCTGGCGCCACCGTTCCTCAAGGCTCGGCGCCTCAGCGCGCTTGCGCTCGAAGGTGTTCGGGATGCAGTTGTCCCGGCGGATGCGGGCCACGGCCACCTTGTCCACGCCCAGCTCCCGGGCGATGGCGTTGTTGGAGCCGCCGGCCTGGAGGGCGGTCAGGATCTCCGCCTCGCGCGGGTGGGGGCGCGCGGCGGGCCGGGGCACCAGGGCGGGCGGGATCTTCCGGGCGTGGCGGCGCGCGGCGATCGTCACCGGCTGCGCGCCGGTGCGGCGGTGGATCTCGGCGTCCGTGTGGCCTTCCTCCAGGAGCTGGTGGATCTCCCGCTCCTTCGGGTGCGGCTTGCGCCAGGACGACCTGGGGGCCTGGGGCAGGCCGTGGGCCCGGCGCACCTCGCGTACGGCCTGCTTGCCGCAGTAGAGCCGTTCGGCGATGGCGGCGTTGTTCCAGCCCTTGCCGATCAGCTCCAGAATCTGGGCCTCCTGCGCGTGCGGGCGGCGGGTCTCGGTCGTCACAGCAAGTCCCCCCTCCAGCGGGCCAGTTCCTCGCCCGCCTCGCCGTTGGCCTTGACCAGGGCGTCCCGGTCGTTGAGCAGGTCGGTGACGGCGTCCCGGCAGCGGGCGGCCAGGGCGCGGTGCTCGGCGTCGCCGGCGGTCGCCTTGCGGCGGGGCGCGGCCTCGACGGTGAGCTCGGCGAGCAGGTCGCGGATGGCGGCCACCCGCTCGGCGGGGAGCTGATAGGCGGGCGGCGTCTCGTCGGTGGTGTCGGTGGTGTTCATCGGGCGGCCCGCTCCCGGCGGCGGCGCTCGGCCGGGCCGACCAGGCCGGCGCCCCGCTCGAACGCGACCAGGACGGCGGCCAGGCGGCGGGCCTCGGCGCGGGCGGCGCGGCGGGCGCGCATGCGGGCCAGGATCTGCGCGCGGGTGGGGCGGGCCCAGGTGTGCAGGCCGGCCGCCGCGGTCCGGCGGGCGCGGTGCTCGGCGGGGTCGATACCGCACCAGCGGCAGCCGTACGGGGTGGGCGGGGTTCCGTCCGGGTGGCGTACCTGGCCGTGGTGCAGGCCGCAGGTCTGGCAGCGGGTGGACGGGTGACGGGTGATCATCAGTGGTTCGCTTTCTGTGCCATGGCGGCCAGGCCGGGGTGGGCGGCGGCGATCTCGGCGCGCAGCCGGTCCATCTCCTCGCGGTCGGCGCGCTCCTGGGCGGTCTCGGCCGGGGCGGTCTCGGCGGTATCGGGCCGTCGAGGGGCCTCGGCGGGCTCCTGCGAGGGTTCGGGGGTCTCGGCGGGGGCCTGGGCCCTCTCGGCTTCCCAGCGGGCTTCGAGGGCCCGCCGAGCGGTTTCGGCTTCCTGCTTGCAGCGGCTGCACTCCAGGTCAGCGGGTGTCTCGCCCTTACCGGGTCGCCCGCAGCTCGCGCACTCCCAGCGGGGGGCGGCCTTGCGCTGGCCGGGCACCGGGCCCTTGCCGCCGCGGGCGCGGCGGTCGGCCTTGCGCTCCGGGCAGGCCGGGCAGTCGGCGGCGGTGTCGATCATCCGGCCGTCTTCGCAGGAGGGGTCCGGGCACTCACCGGCGCGCACCAGGGCGGTGGCGATGCCCACCGCGCGGCGGGCGCCGGGGCCCTCGGCGGACAGGAGCTGCTGGGCGTAGCCGTGGGCCTCGCAGCGGCGGGCTACCCGGGCGGCGAGCTGTTCCACGGTCCGGCTCTCCAGCTCACGGGCCACCAGGTGGCGGGTGCTCGTGGGCAGTTGCCGGTAGGGCAGCAGCTCCACCAGGGCCGGGGGCAGAGCGGCCTCCACCTGGGCGATGGCGGCGACCTGCTGGCGGGTCAGCTTGGGGGTGTTCCTCGGCCGGGTGCTCTTGCTGGCCGCGGCGGAGCCGCCTCGAGCGTCGCGCGCGCCACTACCCGCAGTAGCCCTCCGGGCGTCACCAGCGCTGCGCGCCGAAGGCGCTTCATGGTTCTCAAGTTCGTCTAGTTCAGGCTTCGTCTGGTTACCCGCGCGATCTTTCGCGTCACCGGCCGCGCGATTTTTCGCTTCTCCCGTCATGCGATTTTTCGCGTCACCGCCATGGCCTGCGGCGGAGGCATACCACTCCTCGATGGAGGCGCAACCGGCCCACCCCTCCGGAGGCACCTCATGGACGGTGTAGACGTTCCTGCGCCGGGTCTGGTTCGAGCCGTAACGGACGGTCTCCACGTCGACCAGGCCGAGGGGCGCCAACTCCTTGTTGATCACGCGGCTGATGGCCTCACTGCGCTTACCGAGCATGGCCGCCAGGGACTTTTGCTGCGGCCACACCGTGCCGTCGCCGCGCTCGGCGTTCACGTGGGCCAGCAGCAGGTTGTACGTCCGGTAACCGGCGTCAGACAGGGCCTGCGCCAGTAGCGGCCACTGGGGCGAGCAGATGAACCGGTGCCGGGCCCGGCGTCCGGGCCGTACCTCGTCCGGGATGAACTCCTCGCCCGTCATCGTGCGCCCCCGGCCCACTCGGCGGCGGCCCAGTCGATGCTGGCAGCCGGGGCGCTGCCGGTGAAGTCGAACCACTCGCCCCGCACGCGGTAATGACGGAACGTCTCGTGTAGGTGGGCCTCCAGGGCCCGGCCACCCGGGGCCTGCCAGATCAGCTCAAGGTCGCCGGGGGACGCTGTGCGTAGGCCGCGGAGGCGGGCCTGGACGTTCGACGTGCAGCCGATCTTGACCAGACCGGACAGGTTGTCTCGGACGGCGTACGCCCACCCGCTGGTGGACTCCTCGGCCGCATCCTGGGGCGCCTGCTCGCTGCTCAGGGTGTAGGTCACCGGGCCTGTGGTGCCGTCCGCGTTCCGCTGTTGGGCCCGCCTCAGGTAGCCGTGGGCCTCCAGTTCGTCCAGCGCCCCGCGGAGCGCGTCGCGCCCCTCCTTGCTGAACTTCATCAGGGTGTCGAGCGACAGGACATCACCGTCGGGGTGGGTGGCCAGGAGGCCGAACACGCCCTTCGCCTTGAGGCTGATCCGCGTGTCAGCGAAGAACGCCGCTGGGAACTCCGTCACGCCCACACCCCCCTCCGGGCCCTGGTTGGTCGCGCTCACGTCGTGCTCCTCGTAGTCGATGGATCAGGGGCCCGGCTGGCGCGGCGTATCGGGCGCAACGCCCAACCGATGATCCACAACATTGCATCTCGACATTGCAAGGTCAAGTTACAATCCCCCGTTGGTGTTCGCGTGTCGTAGCAGCAGGTCACAGACCCGGCACGCCTCAGCCCGGGCGGCGCTCGTCCAGCCGGATCACGCCCAGGCATCGCGTCAGCGGCTCCTCGGCGGCCTGGCGGCCCTTGCAGGTGGCCACGTGCGGCATGTGCAACTTCTCGTAGGGCGCCAGCGGCAGCTCCTCCGTCGGCCGGCGCGACAGCCAGGTGCCGCGCCCGTCCCGGGACACCGCCGTGTTCCCGGCCAGGTTCGGCGCGGCGTCGACCGCGAGGCGCTTACGGGCCTCGGTGACGGTCCACCGGATCTCGGCCCCGCAGGTGGGACAGGTCGAGGGGCGGGGCATCGGGGGCTCCTTCCGACGAGGGGCGCGCGGCCCGGGCCCAGGGGGAGGGGGGAAGAGGCCCGGCCGGCGGGGTGAACGGCACGGTGGTGCCTTCCTGTGCGGAGCGGGGACAGGGGGCGGTCAGCTGGGGCGGGGGCGGTGCAGTCCGCTGGTCTTGGAGCGCAGCGGCACCTTGGCCTCCAGCAGCAGATCCCGGGCCAGGCCGAACGAGACGGACCCGTACTTCTCGGTGAGATGGTCGGCCACGGCGCGGATGCTGGACCCGGCCGCGTAGTCGGTGGCGGCCTCCTGGCGCAGCCGCTGGCGCTGGTCGCCCTTGAGCGGTTGGTACTTGTAGCGCTCGGGCGTCTCGGTGGTGCTCATGTCGGGAGTCCTCCGGGGTCGGGGGTGGCGGGCCCCTGCTCGGCCCGCAGGGTCAGGCAGCGCACGTGCGCGAGCAGGGCGCAGATGGACTCCGTGCGGTCCTGGGGCCCGGCCGTCTCGGCGGCCTGGAACAGCGCCAGCGCAGTGCCGTGGTCGCCGTTGAGGTACGCGGTGAGGAACCGGACGGCGAACAGCCGGTGTGGGTCGCCGGCCAGCCGGTCCGCCATGGCGGCCGGGAGTCGCCACTCCTCGCCCGGGCCGGTCCCGGCGTCCGGGAACAGCTCTTGCAGAGCCACCCGCCCGGTGTCGGCGGCGGCGCAGCACACGCCGAGCAGGTCGGCGCTGTCCCCGTGTTCGGTGACGACGTCCAGGAGCGAGGCGGCCATGGCGGGGCGGCCGTCCAGGGTGTGGCGCAGGATCTCCTGCACCAGCGGGTTCAGAGCCTCCGCGCCGATCACCGGGCGCTCACCGCCTGGCGGGCCTCCACGGCCTCCCGCGGCGGCGGCAGCTCGTCCAGGGCGGCCCCGATCCGGTCCGCGATCTCCCGGCGCCGCTCGGCGACCTCCGGGCCGTCGGCATGGTCGGCGGCCACCAGCAGGGACTCCACGATCTCCTGGTAGTCGGCCACGCCCAGGCCCTCAACGCGCAGCGCCATCACGCACCGTCCAGCAGCTCGGCGGCCGGCGGCCCGGCCGGGGCGGCCACGGTCGGCACGGTCCGGCGTTCGCCGGGCAGGACCAGGCGCCGGTCCACGCCGTTGTGTGCCGCATCAACGGCGTCCTCCACGGCGCTGATCGCCACCGACTGCTCCCGGCACCCGGGCACCAGCTCATGGATGAGCTGCGCCAACTCCTCGGCCTTGGCGGAGATCTGGGCCTTTATGGCGTTGCGGCGGTCGTCGGTCCGGGGCGGCGCGAACCGGATACCGATCTCTCGTCTGGTGATGGCCACAGGGGGCTCCCCTCGGTGGTGGGCGGGTCAGGTGGTGTGGGGGCGGTCAGCCGGCCTTGGCCAGCGCGTCCAGGTTTTCGGCGGCCTGCTTCTCGGCGGCGGCCTGCTTGGCGGCGGCGGCCCGGCGCAGCTTGCGCACGGCGCGTAGCTCGTCCTCGTCCAGGCCGCCCCATACACCGTGCTCCTCGCCCCGGTTGAGGGCGTCGGTGCGGCACCGCATCTGGACCGGGCAGCGCCGGCAGTAGCTCTTGGCTTCCTCGACTGCAAGCGGGTCCGTGGGCACCGGGAAGAAGGTGTCCGGGTCCACGTCCGGCTGCTTGCACACCGCAGCGCTCGCCCAGTGGACGGGCCGCGGCAGGTTGTCCGGCGCCCGGCGGGCGGGAAAGATCGACATCACGTGCCTGCCTCTCGCCCGGACACGTCCGCCCTGGTGTCCCCGGACACGCCCGGGCACGTGTCCGCGCAGGTCATGGCGCTGGGGGTGTCGGTGTCCGGGTCGGTGTCCGCGCACGTCCGGACAGCGCCCGGGACATGTCCGGGCACCGCCCGGCGGGCGGACCGCCGCTGCCCCACCAGGACGGCGACCACCCCGACGAGCAGCAGCGGCCCCCACACCGGCACGGTCATGACGATCGGCAGCACGGCGTCCAGCAGGCGCAGGTAGAGGTCAAGCACGGCCGGCCTCCGCCGCCTTGCGCCACCGGGACACCTGGCGCTCGTGCTCGCCCAGGCGGCCGGCGATCTCCTCGATGCCGATACCGACCTCGGTCATGACGAGCGCGGCCAGCCGCGGCTCGTCGCGCTCCGGGTCCAGGACGGGCAGCGTGGCGGCCAGGTCGGCGGCCCGGGCGACCGCCACGAGGTCCCGGCCCCGCCACCAGGTGGCGCCCTCCGGGGCCCCGGCGAGGCGCCGGGCGACCGCCAGCAGCTCCCCCGGGCCCAGGGCCACCGGCATGGCCCCGGTGAGCGAGCGGGCCGGGCCCTGGTCCTCCAGGCGCTCCGCGAGGCTCACGCGTCCACCTCCGCCAGGCTCGCGCGGGCGCCGTCGCGCATGACGCGGTCCGCCTGGCACTTGGGCTCCACGCAGTGCGGGAAGGTGCACGTCGGGCGTACCTGGCCCTCCGGCTCCCGCCCGTGGGCGATCCTGAATGCGACCCGGCCGGCGGTGACGTGCTGGCCGCGCCACGAGATCACGGGGGTGCCGCTGGCGGCCCGCTGCTTGGTCCACTCCCGGTGGCCGCCGTCGACCGGCCGGGACCGCTCCCAGAACACGGCCTCCAGCGTCGGGGCGACGGGCCGCCGGCCGCGCTGGTAGGCGGGCAGGTTGAGGTCACGGCGCACCCGGGCCACCAGGCCCACGCTGCAGCCGTGCTCGGCGGCCAGCGCCAGGTCCGACAACTGGCGCGGGTCTCCGTCCTGAAGAGCTCGGGCCACCGTCTCCCAGCTCATGGCGACACCCCCGTCCCGAGCAGCGCCCTGTCGATGGCGTCCGGCCAGTCGGCGTTTTCCACGGCCTTGCGGTGCACCCTGGGCACGTCGCCGATGGGGTGGTGCAGCCAGTCCCGGCCGGCGGCCATGAGCACCACGGCGTCCGCGGCGTTGTCGTTGCCAGCGGTCTGCCACTGGGGCCAGCGGCGCACCACCTGTTCCAGCACCACGCCCTTGGCGCCGGTGCCCTTGCCCGTGGCGTAGTGGATGCGCTGGTTGGTCGACATGACCCCGGTGGGGATACCGGCGTCCAGCAGCCGCTCGAACACCCGCCACCACAGCCAGCCGCGCTCATGCGCTCCGCCGCTGGCCTTGGACAGGGCGGCGCCCTCGATGACGGCCAGGTCCGGGTGGCCGATCCCGGCCAGGATGGAGTCCAGCAGCACGTTCATGTGGGCTAGCCGCTCGATGCGGGGCAGCTTGCTGATGGGGTTCTTCTTGCTCTTGTCCACGTAGCCGACCACCCGGCACCAGCCCTCCGAGGAGGCCAGTCCGGTGCCGGTGAGGCTGGTGTCCACGCCGACCACCCGAGGCCCGTCAACGGGCCGGACCTCGGGGGTGTGCTCGTGGATCGTCTGCACGCCGTGGTTCATGCCTGCTCACCCCCGGCCAGGGCGACGTCCGCGGCGCGCAGCGCCAGCGTCTGCTCCGGGTCCGTGCTCATGAACCCGGCGGGCATCGGTTCCGCCACGCGGATGCGGGTGAGCACCAGGTCGTCCGGCTCCTGCGCGTGGCAGTTGGCGTGCGCGTCCAGCCACACGCCGGCGAGGTCGTCGGCGGCCAGGCCGGTGGCCTCCGTCAGGTGGTCCAGGAGCACCGGCACCGGCCGGGTGCTGTCCCACGCGCCCACGATCACCTGGGCCAGCCGGGCCGGCTTGTCGACGGCCACGACCTCCACGCAGGCCGGGAACCGGAGGTCGTGGCGGGCGGCCAGGTAGACGCGGCCCAGCTCGGTGATGACGAACAGCTCGTCGGCCGGCTCGGCGACGAACCCGCCCACGCGCAGCAGCGCCAGCGCCTGGCGGTCGCTCGATACCCGGTTCTCGGCGAGGTCGCGCAGCACGACCTCCACCGAGGGCGGCAGGGGGCATTCCGTGGCCCGGACGGTGGCGCGGTGCCGCTCCGCCCGCCAGGCCGCCGTGCCGCGTCTCGTCGGCGACGAGCAGGGGCACCCCCACACGCTCGCGCGGTACTCCGGGCGCACACAGCCGTGGCATTGCTTGGTCCGGGCCGCGCCGCGCTCGCACAGCTCCCGGAAGCAGCACGGGCAGTTGGGGCAGCTCTCCTCCGCGGGCCACTGGAACGGGGCCCGGACGTCGGGGAGTTGAAGGCTCATGGTGGTCACTGGTTGCCGTCCGTTTCGTTCCCGCAGCTCCAGCACTTGCGGCGGCCGTCAGCCGTGACGGCGTGCGCGCGGGTGGAGCGCTCGCGGGTGCAGTAGTGGTATTCGGCTGCGTCGACCTCGCCGGCCGCGTGCATGGCGGCCAGCGGGTCGGCGCGGTGTTCCTTGAGGGCCGCCGCGGTGGCGGCCGGGACCATCGGCCAGTCCAGGCGCACGCCCAGGGCCTCCAGCTCCCGGCCCGGCGTGCGGGCCAGGTAGTCACGGAAGGAGGTGTTCTGCTCGTACGCCCACTTCACCTGGGCGGCGTGCAGCTCGGCCAAGGTCTTGCGCTGCATCCAGCGGTGCCGGTTGGCGATCCGCCACACCACGTCACAGGCGGCGATGGCGTCCACTTGGGAGTCGTGGGCCGGGCCGCTGAGCGGCACGCAGTAGTGCGTGCACAGGTCGCCCAGGGTCCGCCGGCCGCGCCGGTAGCGGTCCACCTGCTTGTCCAGGACGCGCGGGTCCAGGACGTACGGGGTGACCCGCTCAGCGAGCGGCACGACGCCGAGGCGCCGCGCTGCCCGGTCCAACAGGGTCAGGTCAAAGGGGGCGTTCATGGCGACCACCGGGTGGCCGCCCTCCATGGCGGCCACCAGGGCGTCGATGACCTCGGCCACGACGACCGCCGGGGCCTGGCCCTGGGCGGTCGCCTGCTCCGTGGTCCACCCGTGCACCGCCGTCGCCTCGGCCGGGATCTCGAACTCCGGCATAGCCACCCAGGGGCGGGCGGCGGTCGGCCGGCCGCCGCCATAGCGGACGACGGCGGCCGTGACGATGCAGTCCACCTCCGGGTTGGTGCCGGACGTTTCGAGATCCAGGCCCACGAGGGGGCGACGGTGCCAGGTCATCAGCGCATCCCGCCCTTAGGGCCGCCGCGCTGCTTCTTGCCCCGGTAGGCACGGCCCTGCTTGGACCGCTTCACCGGCAGCCGGCCGGGCGCCTCCTGGCTGCCCTCGGCCGCGCGGTGGGCCCGCTCGGCCTCGGCGACCAGGGCGGCCCGCTCCGGGTCCGGGGCGTGCACGATCTGCACGTCGCCGCGCTCGCCGGCGTCGTCCGCCTCCACCAGCGCGGCCAGCTCCGCCGAGGTGGGCACCCACGGGAACAGCGCCTTCAACCCGCTCTTGAGCATCATGTGGTCGAAGTCGCGGTGCCAGTAGGAGTCTTTACGCCCGTTCTGCTCGGCGAGCTTGTAGCCGTAGCTCCACTCGTCGCGGAGCTGGGCGGCCTTGGTCCGGTTGACGAACACCACTTGAGAGCGGGACCCGTCCTTGAGGCGCACGAACGCGTACGCGAACACCGCCTTGCCGCGCTCCTCGTCGGACAGGTCCGGCCGGGTCTTGAGGGTGAAGTCATCCGGCGCCGGGGCGGACGGCCGCACCTCCCACTCGTCGTTCTCGTGGACCAGGCCGCAGTGCACCGAGGCCACCAGGCCGGACCGGTACATCAGCCGCACGTAGCCCTTGTACGTCGGGATGAACACGGCCTTGGTGCCCTGCACCTGGATGGCAGCCTCGTAGCCGTCCGGCACCAGGCCGAACCGGGCGCAGGTGAGCAGCGCCATGCGCAGGGACGCGGGCGTGCACCCGGCGACTTTGGGCAGCAGGGCGGCCACGGCGGCCTGGAACGCCTCGTACGGCACGTGCTTGGGCAGGGACGCGGCGAACTTGTCACCGTGCTTGTCCAGGTACGCCTGGACGGCGTCCACGCGGGCCGGGGTGGCCTCCGCCACGGGGGGCACCACCGGCTCGGTGGTGGGCTGCTCGGGGGCGGGGCGCCCGCCGCCAGTAGCGGCGAGCACCCGGTCCATCAGCGTCTCAGTCAAGGTCAGACCTCCTTGGAGGGCACGCGCAGCACACGGGCGCGGAACTGGGTGTAGATGGCGGGGTGTTCGGCGGCCAGGCGCTTGGTGTCGATGCCGGTCTTCGTGACCTCGTACTGCTTGGCCAACTCCGGGTGGGCCTTGGCGAACTTGGCGGGGGCGAAGTTGCCGTTCTGCTTCCAGGTCCACGCCACCCGCCCGCCGGGCGTCTTGACGATCTCGTTCTCCCGGGCGAGCAGGCGCATGGTGTTCTGCACCTCGTCCAGGCGGCGCTGGGCCCGCTCGATGGCGGCGCCCAGGGCGGCCTCCCGGCGCCGCAGGTTGCGGGCCTGCTCGACGGCCACCTCGGCCACGGCGTCGACCTTGACGTCCCACAGGTGGGCCAGCAGGTCCTTGGTGCCGGGCAGGCCGTCCGCCTCGGGCTCCTCGCCCTCCACGATGTGCCGCTGCCACCAGTCGCCGGTCCACTGGACCAGGTGCTGGACCAGGTCCTCACGGCGCGCAACCTCGTGCCACCGCAGCTTGTTGCCGCCCACGCAGGCGGCGACGTAGCCCTTACGCCAGCCGCCCACGGCCTGGTACCACAGGTTCTGGATCTGCGGGGCGTCCGGCGCCTCGTCCTGCTCCCAGTCGCTCAGCTGCCACTCGGTGCGGTTCTTGCACTCCAGCGGCCCGGCGACCGCGCCGCTGTCCGTGTCCAGCGCCAGCCGGTCGACGTTGCCGAGCATCCACGGCCGCTCGACGTTGGCGTACGTGCCGGACGGGACGACCACCCGGATACCGGTCCGGCGGGAGAACACCCGGGCAATGGGCTCCTCCATCTCCCGGCCGAACTCCATGGCCTCGGTGTCGAAGTCCTTGCCTCGGCCGTGCTTGTCCTCGAAGACGTGCCACGGGCCCTTGCCCTTGATGAACCCGAGCAGCACGGCGACGTCGGAGCCGCCCAGGCCGTTCTGGCGCTCGGCCAGCCAGCGCTCCCGATAGGCCGGGTCGTGCATGTCCCCCGTGGGCAGAACCACGTGGGCCTCCGGGGCCAGGTCCACCCCGGGGATGGCGGTCTCGGTCATGATGGCGGTCACTGGGCGGAGTCCTCTCGGATGGTGCTGGTCTGGAGCAGGTAGGCGGCGGCCTGGCGGGCGCTCGTGCGGCCGTCCCGGCCGCCTGTGAGCCACGCCCGGATGCGGTCGGCGTCCTCGGCGTAGCCGCGGCGGACGAGCAGGTCGACGGCCCAGCGGGCGCTCACGTACCGGTCCACGGTCTGGTGAGCGGTCATCACCACGGCTACGGCCTGCGGGAGTTGCTCGGGCACGTCGGCGGCCGGGGTGATGCCGTGGACGTAGCGCACCCACAGGCCGCGCCCCTCATGGCCCACCGTCCGGTAGGCGTCGAAGTGGCCGGCGGGCTCGTACGCGGTCATCGCGCCCGCGCGCACCTGGGTGGCGGAGGCCCGGGCACTCTCGACGGTCCGGTACTGGCCCACCCGCTGCCACTGGCCCGGGGCCGCCTTGGCCCGGGCGGCCACCTGCCGGTGGTCGGCGATGCGCTCGTACTCGCGGTACAGGCCGCCCATCAGCGCCCACCCCCCGTCAGCTCCCGCAGGAACTCCACGGCCTGCAAGGTGGACAGGTGGCCCCGGTTGTTCTTGACCTCGCCGCGCACCAGCGCGGCGGCGTCCAAGTGGCCGTGCCGCGCCAGCAAGTTGGCGGCCTGGCTGGCGTGCGGGCCCACCTCCTGAGCGGCGTAGGCGGCCTGGACCAGGTCCGCCGGGCTCTCCCGGTCCTCCTGGCGGGCCTCCGCCACCACGGCCTCGTACACATCGCCATGGCCGCAAGAGTTGGTCCACCGGTCCACCACGAAGTGGTCGCCGTCGTGGACGAACCGGAACGCTCGGATGGTGTCCACGCCGCGCGGACCGCCACAGCGCGGGCACCGCGAGGAGATCGTCACGGTGAGGACGCCCACGCCCTCATAGCCGTGGCCGTCGCCGTCGTGGCGCACGCGGACGGTCATCCGCTTCGGCAGGCGCGGCACCGCCTGGTCGCCCGCGATGTAGCGCAGCCACACCGACTCGCCGTCCTCGCAGGCGGCGGTGTACGCCTCCCAGTGACCGGCGCCCTTGAACTCAGCGGCGGTGCCGTTGTTGATGCGGCCAGCCGTGGTGCGGGCGCCACGCACGGTGGGGTAGGCGTCCAGCCGTACCCAGGTGCCGCGCTGCTCGCGGGCCGCGGTCGCCACGGCGGCGAACGCCTGGCGCCGGGCCGCGGTCAGGTTGGTGGGGGACATTGCGCCTCACCAGCCCTTGCGGGTCTGGGGCTTGATGCCCTCGGCGATGGCCTGGCGGGCGGCGGCCTGCGACGGGTGACCGAACAGGACCGCGCACTGGCGACAGTCCTCGCCCGGGCACTCGCCGCTGTCGCCCGGCGGGGTGTGGGCCGCGCGGTACGCCGCGTACGCGGCGGGGACCAGCAGCACGAGAGCCACCAGGGCGGCGAAGACCATTTCGGGGGTCACTGGGCACCTCCCTGGAGGTTGGTCGACGCCCCAGCGGCCGCCGTCTTGAGACGGTTCTTCTGAGAGGCTTCGCGGTGGCAGGCCCGGCACTCACGCCGCCCCCGCGAGACGCGGGCGTTGGCCTCGTCGAACGGGTGGCCGTTGTCGCAATGCGTCTTGCGGCTCTGCCAGACGCGCCCGCGCTCATTGCGGTCCCGCATGTTCTCCTGGTGGGTCCCGGTGCGGAGGTGCGCGGGATTCACGCAGAGCGGGTTGTCGCAGCTGTGCAGGATGAACAAGCCGCTCGGCACGCGGCCGTTGTGCGCCTCGTAGCTGGAGCGGTGCGCGTAAAGCTGGACGCCGTCGATCTTGAAGCGCCCGTAACCGGCGGCGGTGCTGGCCGTCCGTCCCTGACACTCGCCGTTCTCGGCCGGCCTGGTGTTAGCGGCGAGCCGGGCAAGGGCCCGTTCCCTTCCGCTCGGGAAGTCATAGATACTGCGCGTCATGGGTTGGACCTCGATTCATGGGATTGAGGTACGGCCTGGGTTGGCGGGGCGGTCTGGACCCGGCACGGTCCGTTCGGCCCCGCCGCCGTCACACAGGCGCGGTCGCACGCCTGCGGCCCTGGGCAGGCTTGAGCCCGGACAGCGGCGAGACGCTCGGCGTGGCGGGGGTCGGCTCCGCTGGTTCGGCCGGCAGGTTGATGACGGCCCGGGCCTCGGCGGGGAGGACGGCCTGCATGGCCTGAATCACCCGCAGGTCGCACATGCAGAAGACGGCGGGATTCGCGCCGAACTTCTGGTGCGGCAGCTTGCTGATGTGGTCCTCCAGCCACCGGCGCTTGATCTTGAGAGCGGTGGCGGCCTCGTCGTAGTCGAGGTTCCGGACCTCGGTACAGACGCAGTGCGTGCGCGTCCAGGCGGTCACGAGGCACCCGCCCCCACCGTCTGACGCTTCGCCTCCAAGACGACGACGGGGCAGTTGAGCGCCTCGGCGAATTTGTTCAGAACCCGCGGGGTGGCATTGCGGGCCCCCGATTCGATCTTGCTCACGAGCTGTTGGCTGACGCCGCACCGCTCGGCGAGTTCCTCCTGTGTCAGGCCCGACTTCTCGCGGGCGTAGATCACGGCAGCCGGCTCATGGTTCAGCGGACGCCTGCGGCGCCCTCCAGGCGGATGGGTCATGAGATCAAACTAGCCGCCACTAGCGTCTAGTGCAACCACTAGGCGTAGTGGCGTGTAGTGGCTACGTAGTGGCGTGTAGTAGCCCAGAGGGGGCGCACGGCGCGTAAACTAGACGGACTAGTGCGCATACACTTGACGAACTTCACTACAAATTCGCACCGCCCTGGATGGCGGACTAGCGTCTAGTCGTGGGAAGCTGCCCAGCATGACTAAGAGCCCGAGCCCCGCCCCCCCGCCAGAGGCCGCGCTCATCAAGGCCGCCTTGAAACGGAAGCGGATCCGCGTCGAAGACGCGGCCAGACAGGCGGGCATCAGCCGCTCCCGCTGGGGCCAGATCATCGCCGGCTATCAGTCGGTCAGCGGCCAGCGGATCGAGGTGAACGCGCCGGACGACACCCTGGCCCGCATGTGCCTGGCCGTCGGCGTCACCTCCGCACAACTCGCCGAGACCGGCCGCACCGAGGCCGCCGACCTCCTGGCGGAACTGGAGACGCCGACAGGCGCCACCGCGGCGCCGACCGCCGCCCGATACGCGAACGACCCCCACATCGACGCCATCGCGGCACTCCTCACGACCCTGCCACCCGAGGCGCAGGACGAAGTCCTCCGCAGGGTCGGCCGCACCGAGCCCTCCCGCACACAGCAGGAACCAGGCGACCAGCACCGTCGCGCGAGTTAACACACATCACAAAAACGTTACGAATTCACATAAAGCACACAATGCGTGACTAAGCGTCACAGGATGCCCCGACAGGTAGAAAGCAGTTTCTCAGGGGGCAAACGTGCAAGACGTCTTACTCGCTGGGGTCCTCGGCGCGGCGGTCCTGGCGATCGTCCTCCTGCACCGGGCCCAGCAGAAACACGCGGCGCTGATCACCGAACTGCGGGCCGAGGTCACCGCCCAGAAGATCGCCGCCCTCACGCAGCAGCCGATGGCCACCGTGCCCGAGGAGGACGAGGCACTGGAGCCGGTTCGACGCAAGCGGCACCTCGCCCTGTACATCGGCAGCGGCGTCGCTGCGGTCCTGTCGTCGCTCGGCGAACGCCTCCGCTCCCTCTGGCAGCGGCATCGGGCCGCGACCGCCACGGGCACCGCCGTAGTCGTCGCTACTGCTGGAACCGCCGCCGCGCTGTACCTCACATCCACCGAGAGCGCGCCGCCGGCCCCCGGCCCAGCCACCCCGCCCGCAGCCGCCCCGGAGGCGGCCTCGACCGAGAACAACGGCGAGGACAATGCGGCAGCGCCGGACGACGCGGACTACCTCACCACGGACGAGAGCAGAGACCCAAAGGCGGCGGGCAGTGACCGAGCCGAGCCGAAAGAGCAGCCGTCAGGCGGCGTCAGCCCGACCGACACAGAGCAGCCCGGCAGCACACCGACGCCCGGACAGAGTCCGTCCACGCCCAGCACCACCCGCCCGGCCGATCCTGCGCCGCCCACCCAGAACCCACCGTCATCCACGAACACTCCAGGCAAGGACAAGACACCTCCAGCACACGGAAGGCACAACGGGAAGAACGACGACTGCCGTGGCGTCGGCATCGGCGTCCGGCCGGTCCTTGAGTTATGCGCCGAACTCACGACGCACCACGGCCACTGAAACGAGTCACGACACACACGACCACAAGGGGCCCGCGAAGGGCCCCTTGGTCGCCCACCGGAAAAACAGGTCACGCGACCGGTTTCGGCGCTGCCGCGATTCATCTCCGACCACGGCCGGGTCAGCCGCAGCGGAGCCGTCAGGTGACCGACTCCCGGCCGCTCTCACCTCGCTGGGGGTGCTGTCCGCAAATCCGCAGCGCCTCCGTACGGGCAGCAGCGAACTCCGCGCGCACTGCATCCTCGTCGGTCCCCCAGGCCCGCACCTCCGTGACCGACTCCGGCCCATTGCTCCACTCAACCGACCGGAGCGCTGGCTTCTCGGTGTACTCGGACTCGAAGTCCCACCACCACCCGCCGCGAAGCTCCGCCGACCCTGGGTCCACCACAACCTCGGATCCGTCCACCGCGTGCAAGAGCGGGCCCAAGTGCCATACCCACGCCCGGCGCGGCATTTGGGTACGCACGGCCTGCAGCGCGGTCGCCGTATCGGACGCCCCGTTGTAGCTCACCGCCCAACCGTCAGTCGACAACTTGTCGACGTGCACTGGGCCTCCGTGCTCCCGCACCCATCGCTCCGCCGTCGTCTCTGCGTCGTCTGGGTCCCAGAAGGGCACTTGGTACAGGCCGAGTTGCGCAACATACACCGCCCGCCCCGCCCCAGGTCCAGGAGCGAAGTGCGGCAGTGGGGCACTGGCCGGCTGCGTGTACCCCATGACTCGGTCCAGGGTTTCCAAAGCTGCCTTGTGTGCCGTCTCCAGCAGGTGCCCGTACCGGTCAGATGTGGTCTTGATGGACTCGTGGCCGAGGCGCCGCTGCACGTAGGTCAGGCTGTGGCCATCGGACAGCAGCGCGGCCACGTGCGAGTGCCGCAGATCATGAGGCGTGGGGTACTTCCAGTCCGGTAGCACTCCACGCCGCTTGGCCTCAGCGACCGTGGACAGCCACCGTTCATAGAACGTGGAATGCGCGAGCCGTTCACCGCTGCCGTTCGGGAAGAGCAAGTCGTCCTTGCCGAGTTGCCCGAGCCCGAAGTCCTGGAGGTCCTGCCACAGGCCAGCAGTGATCTCCACTGTCCGGCGCCCAGCCCTGGTTTTCGGTGGTCCTAGCCACCACACGTCAGGAGGTCCCGGGTCGCGTTTCCACGCTCGCGTCACGCGCACTTCGTACCGGCCGGCCTGCGGGCTGCGGACATGCTTCGCCGCAAGGGCTGTAACTTCGCCCCACCGCAGACCAGTTCCGTAGATGAACCGGACGAGCATCTTGTCTCCGGCACGAGAGAAGCAATCGATGAGGCAGGTGACCTCCTCGGGAGTCATGAACTCCATCTCGTCGGTCGACTCGTGCTCACCGAGGCCTCGGTCGTCATCCTTCGGCAGCCGGGTCAGATCGCAAGGGTTGCGGTCTCGTAACGGCGGCTCAGCGATGACGGCCTCTTTGAGGATGGACGAGAGAAGACCGTGCAGGCCGCGCAGCGTTTCCGGCGACATGTCCTTGATCTTGCCGCCACCCTTCCTCTTACCGCTGCCCCGGCTACCGCCGACCTGGACCTGAGTCTTCTTCATCTTGTTGATCCAGGCCGCGATGGTCGCCTTGCTGAAGTGCTCGGTGCTGCGGACGTCGCAGTTGCCGAAGGTCGGGTTGAGGTACATCTCTACTGCGCGCTGCCGCTGGCGTTTGTACCTCTTGCCGGCCGTTCGGTTCTCGATGGACTGCTGGGCCCAGTTGTCGAAGCGGTAGCGCAGTTCCTCCCCCGCCTGGGCGGCCGCGTCAACGTAGCCCTCCCCTTTGACCCACCCAGGCGGCCAGTTCTGCCCGGCCTCATCGACAGCGTTCTTGAACAGCTCGGCCGCATCCTTGCCGGCCTCGTCGCCGTCGAAGCGCTCGTGCTGCCACTCGCCGGTGCGCTTGCCGCCAGCTCTCCATTTCACCTGGTAGCTGACGACGTCGCCCTCTTTGTTCGTTCGCGGAATGACGCTCGCCATGGGGCGGAACAGTAGCGCCGTGTTCCCGCGGTGTTCCCGCAAGCCTGTGGATATCGGCCATAGTTCGGCCGTTTCCGCAGGTGATGCTAGTGGAAGCAGGAACGGCCGCAGCCCCCGCACAGCGGGCTGCGGCCGTCTGTTCCGACCCGTCCGTGGCAGGTCAGAGGGCGAGGCCGGTGAGGACCAGGACTCGCTCGTAGGTGTAGTCGTCCATCGCGAACTTGACGCCCTCGCGGCCGACGCCGGACTGCTTGGCGCCGCCGTACGGCATCTGGTCGGCGCGGTAGGAGGGGACGTCGCCGATGACGACACCGCCGACCTCAAGGGCGCGGTGGGCACGGAAGGCGGTCTGGAGGTCGTGGGTGAAGACGCCCGCCTGGAGGCCGTACTTGGAGTCGTTGGCGGCGGCGAACGCCTCGGCCTCGCCGTACACCTTGTGCACGGTGAGGACGGGTCCGAAGACCTCCTCGCAGGAGATGGTGGTGTCGGCCGGGACCTCGGTGAGGACGGTGGGCGCGAAGCTGGCGCCGTCGCGGTCGCCGCCGGTGACCAGGGTGGCGCCGGCCTCGACCGCCTCCTTCACCCACGCCTCGACGCGCTCCGCGGCGGCCTCGCTGACCAGCGGGCCGACGTCGGTCCTGTCGTCGGCGGGGTCACCGGTGACCTGGGCCTCGACGGCGGCGACGATGCGCGGGAGCAGACGGTCGTAGACGGTCGCGTCGGCGATGACCCGCTGCACGGAGATGCAGGACTGGCCGCCCTGGTAGTTGGAGAAGGTCGCGATGCGGGTCGCGGCCCAGTCGAGGTCGGCGTCGCTCGCGTAGTCCCCGAGGACGACGGCCGCGCCGTTGCCGCCCAGTTCCAGGGTGCAGTGCTTGCGCGGGACCGAGTCCATGATCGAGTAGCCGACCTTCTCGGAACCGGTGAAGGAGATGACCGGGAGGCGCTCGTCCTGGACGAGGGCGGGCATCTTGTCGTTGGCGACCGGGAGGATCGACCAGGACCCATCGGGGAGGCCGGTCGTCTCGGCGAGCAGGTCGCCGATGATCAGGCCGGAGAGGGGGGTGGCGGGGGCCGGCTTGAGGATGATCGGCGCGCCCGCGGCTATGGCCGGGGCTATCTTGTGCGCGCACAGGTTGAGCGGGAAGTTGAACGGCGCGATACCGAGGACGACGCCCTTCGGGAAGCGGCGGGTGAGCGCCAGGCGACCCTGGCCACCGAGGTCGGTGTCGAGCCGCTGGGCCTCGCCGCTGTTGAAGCGCCGGGCCTCCTCGGCGGCGAACCGGAACACGGAGACGGCGCGGCCGACCTCGCCGCGCGCCCACTTGATCGGCTTGCCGTTCTCGGCGGAGATCAGCTGGGCTATCTCCTCGGTGCGCTCGACGAGGCGCCGGCTGACGTGGTCGAGGGCGGCGGCCCGGACGTGTGCCGGGGTGGCGGCGAACTCGTCCCGTACGGCGTACGCGGCGGCGACCGCTTCCTCGACCTGCGCGTCGGTGGGCACGCTGACCTGGCCGACAAGGCGCCCGTCCCACGGGCTGGTGACGTCGAAGGTGTCCTCGCCGGTGACCTGACGGCCGGCGAGCCAGAAGGCGTGGGTGGCGGTCATGAGAGTCCCGGCCCTTCCGCGTGTGGGGATGTTCTTGGCTTTCAACGTCCACCGTAGGCGCGGGAAGGGGAAGCGACGCTTGTCCGGGGTGTAGTGGTGGGGGGCGGGGGTGCGCCGGTTTGGCAGGGGCGAATCGGGCGGGGTGGAGTCCCGGGTGCCGGTCAGTCCGCCGATGTCGCCTTCAGCGCCAGCCACAGCTCCATCCGGGCGTCCGGGTCGTCCAGGGAGCGGCCCAGGATCTCCTCGACCCTGCGCATCCGGTACCGCAGCGTATGGCGGTGGACGCCCAGGTCGGCGGCCGCCGCGTCCCACTGGCCGTGCCTTGACAGCCAGGCCCGCAGGGAGGCCACCAGGTCGCCGCGGCCCGTCGCGTCATGCTCGTACAGCGCCCGCAGCAGACCGTCCGCGAACGCCTTCACCGCGTCGTCGGCCAGCAGCGGCAGGACCGAGCCGGCGGCCAGCTGCTCGTGCTCGACCAGCACCCGGCCCCGCCGCCGGGCCACCGACAGTGCCTGTTCGGCCTGCTTGTAGGCGGCCGCCGCGCCGATCGGGCCGGACGGGGCGGACATGCCCACGACCAGGTCGTCCTGCGCGGCGGCGTCCTGCTCCGGTACGGCCCGCGCGGCCTCGCGCGCCGCCGCGTGCTCGACGCACGCGCCCACCGCGGCACCCCCGTCCGCGGCCAGTACCACCAGCCGCTCCCCCTCCGGCACCACCAGCACCGCCTCCCCGGCGCGCGCCGCGGCCGACTCGACCGCCTCCGCGAGACCGGTGAGCAGCTCGGCGCCCCCGTCCGCGACGATCATCCGGAAGGGTGCGTCGAGAAGTCCGCCGTACAGATCCCCGGCGACCCCCCGGGCGTGGTCCGGCTGCCCGGCGAGCAGCATCCGCAGCACCGCAGCGCCCACCCTCTGTTCGGCCGCGTGCAGCGAACGGGAGCGTTCCGTCGTAAGGGTGAGCAGGGCGATGGCCGAGTGGACGGCGTAGCGCTCGGCCGTGCCCAGGGCCGCCGCGGTGCCGACCGCCAGGGCCGCGCGGGGCCTGCGGCCGGTGCCCAGCGAGTGCAGCTCCACCCGGTCCTCGTTGTCCGGGCCGCCCACCACCGATGAAGCCGGCGCCGGGCGTTCCCGCAGCCGTTCCACCTCCGCGGTCAGCCGTGCCGCCCGGCGTCCCGCCCACTCCGGTGCGGTGGCGACGACCGCGCCCGAGGCGTCGTACAGCGCCGCCCAGCCGTCCACCTGCGAGGCGAGCGCGGCGAGCAACCCCTCCGGTCCGGCGTTCAGCGCCTGCCTGGTCAGTTCGCGCTGGGCGGCGAAGCCCGCGGTCACCGCCCGGTACTGGTCGGCCGCTATCGCCGCCGACACGGCCTTGCTGATGGCGAGGAAGGGGGTGCGGCGCGGCACCTCCAGCAGGGGCAGACCCTCGTGTTCGGCCGCGTCGACCAGGGCCTTGGGAATCTCCTCGTAGTGGACCCCGATGGCGAAGCCGAGGCCCACCACGCCCGCTCCCACCAGGCGTTTCACATACCGTCGCATGGCCTCCGGATCGTCCGCGTCCAGCTTCAGCGCGGTGATCAGGAGAAGTTCCCCACCCTCCATGTACGGCACGGGGTCGGCGAGTTCGCTGGCATGGGCCCAGCGCACGGGCACGTCGAGGCGGTCCTCGCCCGCGCGCACGGTCAGTTTGAGCGCGGAATGGTGGACGAGCGAGGCGAGCGTCGGTGGCATCAGGCCGTCAGATCTTCTCTTCGGTCGTGCACACGTGAGGACATGCACGGGGACAGTGGGCCTTTGGCCGTCTCGTACGAACGGCTTCTATCGATTCTGCCTCACTGTACGGTCGCGTGTGCCTCCCTGTTCAGACCCGGCCGGCGCCGCCCCTGAGGTCCACCAGCAGCGGGGGCGCGTGCTCGCCCTTGACGGTCGTCAGGGAGAGGACCGCATGGCCCGCCGGCACGCCGTGGGCGAGCTCGGAGGCCGACCAGCGCTCGCGCTCCACCTGCCGGACGGTGACCGCGCGGGCCGTGGGTGCCTTGCCGGTGATGACCCGCCGTGCGACGTGCAGTGCCTTGCCCGCCGGGGTCTCCGCGATGATCTGGCGGTCGGTGACGTCCCGGGTCTCGGTCCACTCCTTGCCCCAGACCTCGGCGAAGTCCTGGCCGTCCCAGGGGGTGAGGCCGGCGAAGGCCATACGGCAGCCGGTGGCCCCCAGCAGGGGGGCGCGCAGGGGGCGGGGTACGTCGTCCAGGGTGCGTAGGGTCAGCGCCACGCCCGCGTTGGCCGACCGCAGACGCTGGACGGCGCGTACCGCCTCCGGTGTCACGACACCCGTCGCGTCGTCCAGGAGCAGACAGGCGAAGAGCGAACGGTCGTCCCGTACCGTCACGCTCGCCGTGAACTGGGCGAGCACCAGCCGGGCCAGGATGCGGGAGGCGTCCGCGTGGCCGCGCTCGGGCAGGTCGATCCGGACCCGGACAGGGTGGTCGAGGGCCTTGAGGGAGAAGGGCCGGGACTGGCCGGAGGTGTCGAAGAAGCCCGCGAAGGCCGGGCGGTCGAGGAGAGCGATGCGGTCGGCGAGGACCGATCCCACGTCCCCCGGCTGCCCCATCTGCCGCTCCCGGGCGTCGAGTTCGCGCAGCAGCGACTCGTGTCCTGTTGCCGTCAGCGCCTTGCGGAGCGCGGCCACGGGGCCTGGGGCGCCGTCGAGGAGCTGGCGAAGTTCGGGTACGGAGGGGAAGCGGCCGTGGACCGCCTTGAACGGGCCGAGCAGCTGGGCGAGGACGGTGGTGGAGCGGCGGCTGTCGCTGCCGGGATGCGGATCGGCGAGGTCGCCGACGAGGGCCTCGGCGAGTATGGCGGCGGCCTCGTCGGGGTCGGTGGTGCCGCCGTACAGGTCGAGGTCGTAGACGGACTCGGGGTGGGCGATACGGACGACGACGTCGTAGGAGTCGGCGGGTCCGAGCCCGGAGCCGGCCGCGCCGACGACGACCACGGAGGCGCGGCCGGCGAGCGCGTGCAGGCAGAGCGACTCGGCGAGCGGGCGCACGAGCGCGCCGGTCTTGCCGGAGCCGGCCGGGCCGACGGCGAGCAGGGAGGTACCGAGCAGTTCCGGGCCGAGGGCGAGGCCGGTGTCCCGGTAGCGGTAGGGATTGCGGGGGTCGTCGGCGGTCGTGCCGAGCCGCACCTGGCCGGTGACCAGGTCGTGCCGGGCGTGCCGGGCGGGCAGGTCGCGTTCCCCGGAGGGGTGCGGACAGGCGGCGGCGCCGTCCTTGACCACGGCGGCGGAGAAGGACGCCATGCTGTGCCGGCCGCTGCGTACGCCCTGCCAGGCCCGGGCGATCCGGGCGTGGTCCACGTCCCCCATCAGCCCGGCGCGCGCCTCGGCGGCCAGCCGGTCGGCGGCGTCGTGCGCACCGGCGGCACGGAGGTGGGGCCACTGGGCGGGGTCCTGCTCGGGAGCGGGGGGCCGTTCGGCGGCGGGGGTGGTGGCGGTCTGGGTCCAGGCGCGCGGGCCGAAGCGACGCCAGACCTCGCCCCAGCGACCCAGCCGGCCGACGACGAGCACGATCGCCCCGGCGACGACGATGTACCAGAGGTAGCCGACCACAACGCGCTGGATCGAGTGACTCGGCGCCCAGGAGTCCGGCACCAGGACCTCAGGGGGCAGGAGGAACCAGCCGCCCAGATAGCCGTTCCACAGCAGCGACCAGACCAGCCACCCCACCAGGAAGGCGATCAGCGCCCCGCTCAACAGCTGCCGGGCCGGAACCTGGTCGGGCTCCTCGTCGGGCCGGGACCGGTACCCGAACCGCCACACCCCCGGCGCCGCCTCCGGCCTGGGCGCCCGCAGCCAGCTCAGAAATGCCGAGCCGTCCGGCGGCGGAGGCACCGTCGGTGGCGCCGTCGGCCGCGGCGGCACCGCGCCCGCATCCTGCGGTCCCGCCGGACGCGGCACAGGATTCGCATGCGTACCCCGCGCGTCCCGCGTCCCGTCGCTGTCCATCGCCGTCGCTCCCTGACCAGCCGTTCCGTCCACCGTCAGCGGTCAATCTAACGCCCCGGCCAAGGGAGTTCACCGATTGCGCGGCCGAGCCGGTCGAGGCGTTCCGGATATGGCCGGTCGTCGATGTCGAAAGCGGAGGCCCAACCGGACGGTGATGCGACGGGGCTGCCGACGCCCGGCAGGCAGCGCCGCGCGGGACCGCCGCCGGACGGCGGGGGCGTGGCCTGGGACGATGCGTGCCGCCGGGGCAGCCGACAGCCCGTGCACGCCGGCGGCCGGGGCTGGTACCGATGACGAGCGCGTATGCCGACGACCGGGACGGCCGTCCGCGGATCGCCGGTCACCCGCACCGGCGCTGTGCCGTCTCCCGGCCCGGTGAACGGCCGACCGGTCGCCCTCGCTATGTCCACCGCGGACAATGGCACCGCCTGACAACACCCACATGGAGCATGCCCACGTCCCACACCCGGACCTAGCCTGCGAAGAAAGAAGGAAAGCGTCCGGATACGCACCGCCGGAGCCGCCCCGGGGCCGCCGGACACGCACAGCGCCCCGGAACGCACGATTCATCAGGGAGCCCCCCATGACCGCACTTCCGCAGGAGCGCCGCGTCGTCACCGCCATCCCCGGCCCCAAGTCGCAGGAGCTGCAGGCCCGCCGCACCGCCGCGGTCGCGCAGGGCGTCGGTTCCGTGCTGCCGGTGTTCACCGCCCGCGCGGGCGGCGGCATCATCGAGGACGTCGACGGCAACCGTCTGATCGACTTCGGTTCGGGTATCGCGGTGACCAGCGTGGGCGCCTCCGCCGAGGCCGTCGTACGCCGGGCCGCCGCCCAGCTGGCCGACTTCACCCACACCTGTTTCATGGTCACCCCGTACGAGGGCTATGTGGCCGTCGCCGAGGCGCTGGCCGAGCTCACCCCGGGTGACCACGCCAAGAAGTCCGCGCTGTTCAACAGCGGTGCCGAGGCCGTCGAGAACGCCGTCAAGATAGCGCGCGCCTACACCGGGCGGCAGGCGGTCGTCGTGTTCGACCACGGCTACCACGGCCGGACCAACCTCACCATGGCGCTGACCGCCAAGAACATGCCGTACAAGCACGGCTTCGGGCCTTTCGCGCCCGAGGTGTACCGGGTACCGGTGGCGTACGGCTACCGCTGGCTCACCGGCCCGGAGAACGCCGGTGCCGAGGCCTCCGCCCAGGCCATCGACATGATCAACAAGCAGATCGGCGCGGACAACGTGGCGGCGATCATCATCGAGCCGGTGCTCGGCGAGGGCGGCTTCATCGAGCCCGCCAAGGGCTTCCTGCCGGCGATCAGCCAGTTCGCCAAGGACAACGGCATCGTGTTCGTCGCCGACGAGATCCAGTCCGGGTTCTGCCGTACGGGTCAGTGGTTCGCGTGTGAGGACGAGGGGATCGTCCCGGACCTGATCACCACGGCGAAGGGCATCGCCGGTGGTCTGCCGCTGGCCGCCGTCACCGGTCGCGCCGAGATCATGGACGCCGCGCACTCGGGCGGCCTCGGCGGCACCTACGGCGGCAACCCGGTCGCCTGCGCCGGTGCGCTCGGTGCCATCGAGACCATGAAGGAGCTGGACCTCAACGCCAAGGCGAAGGCCATCGAGGCGATCATGAAGCCGCGCCTGTCCGCCATGGCCGAGAAGTTCGACGTCATCGGCGATGTCCGGGGCCGCGGCGCGATGATCGCCATCGAGCTGGTCAAGGACCGTACGACCAAGGAGCCGAACCCGGAGGCGACCGCCGCCCTCGCCAAGGCCTGTCACCAGGAGGGCCTGCTGGTCCTGACCTGTGGCACCTACGGCAACGTGCTGCGCTTCCTGCCGCCGCTGGTCATCGGCGAGGACCTCCTCAACGAGGGCCTCGACATCATCGAGCAGGCCTTCGCTCGGATCTGAGCCACAGGCTTCTCGCAGCCCGCTCAGAGGGTGTCGAACCCCTGTGTCACAGCCGTCCCTCGCCTCCCACCTGGCGTTATGTGGGGGGCTGGGGCGGCCCCCGTCAGGCCGTGTGAAGAAGGTGTGCGAGGTGGATGACGGGACGCGATTCCGCCTGTCGCCACGCCTGACCCTGCCGTAGGTTCTAACCAGATGAGAGATACACCCCGCCCACAGGGGACTGTGGGCGATTTCAGGCCGGGGCCTCCCCAGCTTCGACCTGGTCGTGCCCTCGCGCACACAACCGGTGCCTCTGGTTCCGGATCTCCTCACCGATCGGACGGTCGCTCGCCCCAAACCCCCCGGGGCGCGCGACATTCCGATCCGGACGGCCGCCCCGGAACCACCCCCCCTGTTCCGGGGCGGCCGACCTCCTTCCTTCTCCTTCCCCTCGCGGGACTCCTGGGCCTTCCGGCCCTTCTCTTCGCGCTGATCACCTGGCAGGTCGTGGCCCACGGCCCCCTGCTCCGCCTGGACAGCCGTCTGAGCAGCGCACTCGTCCACCCGGACCGGTTCTCCGAGCTCCTCTCCGACCTCGGGAACATGCCGGTCGCGGTCCCGGTCCTGGTGCTCGTCATCGGATACGTCGCCTGGCGCGGCCGTTCCACTGGTACAGACCGCTGGTGGCTGCCGCCCACCGCGGCCGCCGTCCTGATGGCCCTCGTCCCCGCGATCATCGTGCCGGTCAAGGACTGGACCGCCCGTCCGGGGACCCCGGTGGTGCCCCCGGCGGTCGGCTACTTCCCCTCCGGCCACACGGCGACGGCGGCGATCGCATACGGCTCCGCGACCCTGCTCCTCCTCCCCTGGCTCCACTCCCGCGCCGCCCGCCGCACCCTCGTGGCCGTCTGCGCGACCCTCGTCCTCGCCGTCTCCTACGGGCTGGTCCGCCGCGGCTACCACTGGCCGCTGGACGTGGCGGCCAGCTGGTGCCTGTGCACGGCCCTGCTGACGGCACTGCGGTTGCTGCTCACCCGAAGTACGCGTCGAAATTCCGCTGGAACTCCCAGTTCGAGAACCGGTCCCAGTTGACCGACCAGGTCATCAGACCGCGCATGGCCGGCCAGGTGCCGTGGGTCGTGTACGAGCCGCAGTTCGTCTTCTTCGTCAGGCAGTCCAGGGTCTTGGTGACCTCGGCCGGGGCGACATAGCCGTTGCCCGCGTTGGTCGAGGCCGGCATGCCGATCGCGATCTGGTCGGGGCGCAGCGGCGGGAAGACGTTGTTGGCGTCACCCGCCACCGGGAAGCCGGTGAGCAGCATGTCGGTCATCGCGATGTGGAAGTCGGCGCCGCCCATGGAGTGGTACTGGTTGTCGAGGCCCATGATCGGCCCCGAGTTGTAGTCCTGGACGTGCAGCAGGGTCAGGTCGTCGCGCAGGGCGTGGATGACGGGGAGGTACGCCCCGCAGCGCGGGTCCTGGCCGCCCCACTTGCCGGTGCCGTAGTACTGGTAGCCCATCTGCACGAAGAAGGTCTCCGGTGCCATGGACAGCACGAACTTCGAGCCGTACTTGGCCTTCAGGGTCTTCAGCGCGGAGATCAGGTTCACGACCACCGGGGTCGTCGGGTTCTTGAAGTCCGTGTCGTTCGCGTCCAGGGACAGCGAGTGGCCCTCGAAGTCGATGTCGAGGCCGTCCAGACCGTAGGTGTCGATGATGTTCGAGACGGAGGAGACGAAGGTGTCCCGGGCGGCGGTCGTGGTCAGCTGGACCTGGCCGTTGGCGCCGCCGATCGATATCAGTACCTTCTTGCCGGCCGCCTGCTTGGCCTTGATGGCCGCCTTGAAGTCGGCGTCGCTCTCGACGTTCGGGCATTCCGTCACCGGGCAGCGGTTGAAGCGGATGTCCCCGGAGGTGGCCGAGGTCGGCTCGCCGAAGGCCAGGTCGATGACGTCCCAGCTGTCGGGGACGTCGGCCGGCCGGGTGTAGCCGGAGCCGTTGGCGAAGGAGGCGTGCAGGTAGCCGACCAGGGCGTGGGTGGGCAGGCCGGTGGAGCCTCCGGAGGAGCCGGCGGTGGTCGTGGCGGTCACCGCGGCCGACTTCGCGGACTCGCCGGAGCCGTTCACGGCGGTTACCTGGAAGCTGTACGCGGTGGAGGGTGTGAGCCCGGCGACCGTGGCCGAAGTCCCGCTCGCCGTCTGGACCTTCGCACCGTCCCGGTAGACGGCGTAGCTGGTGGCGCCGGTGACCGCCGTCCAGGACAGGGCCACGCCGGACGACGTGATCGTGCCGGTCTTCAGCCCTGTCGGTGCGGCGGGTGGCTGGCCCGTGGCGCCGCCGGGGCCGACGAGGGAGATGTCGTCGGCGTAGTAGGCGCCGGTGCCGTACCAGCCGTGGGTGTAGATGGTGACCTTGGTCGTGGAGGCGCCGGTGGTGAAGGTGGTGGTGAGTTTCTGCCAGTCGGGGGCGGACTGGGTCCAGGTGGAGACGTCGGTGGTGCCGGTCCCGCTCGCGCCGAGGTAGACGTAGGAGCCGCGGACGTAACCGGACAGGGTGTACTGCGCGTTGGGCTGTACGGTCACCGTCTGCGCGCACTGGGCGTTGTCGCTGCCGGCCGGGGTCGCCTGCAGCGCGGAGCCGCCGCTGTGCACGGGTGAGCCGACCGTCGTACCGCTTCCCGCCGTGCAGCTCCAGGCGGTCAGGCCGGCCTCGAAGCCACCGTTGGCGGCGAGATCCGCGTCGGCCGCACGGGCGGCCGACGAGAGCGCGGTGATACCGGACACGGCCAGCAGACCGGCCGCGAGCATGGTGAGGACAGGTCTGGCGCGTACCACAAGTGCCTCCGGGGATGGGGGATTTGGAGGTGGGATGCGCGCTCAACTTGGTCCAGACCAATTTACTTGTCAAGACCTACGGGAAAGCGCCCCGTAGGGGCGCGGGGCTGTGACATGTGCGGTTCCGCGGCGTGGGCGCGACCAGCCACAACCAAGCCGCGGCCGACCGACACCCTCACGCGAACGGCGTCCAGTCATCGGCCAAGCCGGCCGCGGCCTCGTGCATCGCCAGCTCCAGCAGCCCCGGATCCGTCAGCGTCCCCGACCCGTCCGGCATCACCAGCCACCGCACCCCCTGGGTCGCCCGGCCGGGATACGGCACGACGATCCAGGTGCCGGCACCCGCCGTGCGGATCCCGGTGCCGAGCCACCGCGCGGCCGTGCCGGGCGGCACGAAGAAGCCCACCCGGTTGTCCCCGAAGTCGACCAGGACGGGCCCTGGTCGGTCGAGGACGCGGGTGAGCACGTCGAGGGTGGGGTAGCCGAGCTCGCCCGGCAGAATCAGTACGTCCCAGGCCTTGCCTGCGGGCAGCAGCGCGATCCCCAGGGGGTTGCGCTCCCATTCCCAGCGGCATGCCTCGGGGTCAGGTGCGACGGATGCCAGCCATTCGACCGCCGTCTTCGCCCCAGTCATCAGAAGACCTCCCAGACCCACGCATCGACGCGGGCGTCGCGTCACGTGGAGAGAGGGAGGTCTTCCCAGGGCATTACGCGGGTTTCGCCACCCCGTTGGAGTGACCTGGATCAGGCCGTGCAGGCCGCCCGCGCCGGCCGGGGCGGGGCGGGCGAGGAGGCCGGCGGGACCGGCCCCGCACAGTCCGGGCAGGCCGGGCAGGCCGCCCGGTCCGGCGACCTGGGCCAGTACATATGACCAGGCGGGTCAGCTGTCGAAGCCCAGTCCCAGCCGGTCCATCGCCTTCAGCCACAGGTTGCGGCGGCCCCCGTGGGCGTCGGCGCGCGCCAGCGACCACTTGGTGAGGGCGATGCCCGTCCAGGCGAACGGCTCCGGCGGGAACGGCAGCGGCTTCTTGCGGACCATCTCCAGCCGGGTGCGCTCGGTCTCCTCGCCGGCCAGCAGGTCCAGCATCACATCGGCGCCGAACCGGGTCGCGCCGACACCGAGGCCGGTGTACCCGGCCGCGTACGCCACCCTCCCCTGATGGGCGGTGCCGAAGAACGCCGAGAAGCGGGAGCAGGTGTCGATCGCGCCGCCCCACGCGTGCGTGAAGCGGATGCCCTCCAACTGCGGGAAGCAGGTGAAGAAGTGCCCGGCGAGCTTGGCGTAGGTCTCGGGGCGGTCGTCGTACTCGGCGCGGACCCGGCCGCCGTAGTGGTGGATGGCGTCGTAGCCGCCCCAGAGGAGGCGGTTGTCCGCCGACAGCCGGAAGTAGTGGAACTGGTTGGCCGAGTCGCCGAGGCCCTGCCGGTTCTTCCAGCCGATCGCGCCGAGCTGCTCGGCGGTGAGCGGCTCGGTCATCAGGGCGTAGTCGTAGACCGGCACGGTGTAGGCGCGGACCCGCTTGAGCAGGTTCGGGAAGATGTTGGTGCCGAGCGCGACCCGCCGGGCGCGGACCGAGCCGTACGGGGTGCGTACGGCCATGCCGGCGCCGTACGGCTTCAGGTCCAGGGCGGGCGTGTGCTCGTACATCCGGACCCCGAGGGCGAGGCAGGCCTGCTTGAGGCCCCAGACGAGCTTGGCCGGGTTGAGCATGGCCACGCCCCGGCGGTCCCACAGGCCGGCCTCGAAGGTGGGCGAGGCGACCTGCTCGCGCACGGCGTCGGCGTCGAGGAACTCGATGCCGTCCGCGAGGCCCTTCCGCTCCAGCTCCTTGTGCCAGTCGCGCAGGTGCCACGCCTGGTAGGGCTCGGTGGCCACGTCGATCTCGCCGGTGCGCTCGAACTCGCAGTCGATGCCGTGCCGGGCGACCGCGGCCTCGATCTCGTCGAGGTTGCGCAGGCCCAGCTCCTCAAGGCGGTGGATCTCGCCGGGCCAGCGGGCGAGCCCGTTGGGCAGCCCATGGGTGAGGGAGGCGGCGCAGAAGCCGCCGTTGCGGCCGGAGGCGGCCCAGCCCACCTCACGGCCTTCCAGCAGGACCACCTCGCGCCCGGGGTCGCGCTCCTTGGCGTTGAGCGCGGTCCACAGTCCGCTGTATCCGCCGCCGACGACCAGCAGGTCGCAGGTGTCGGCGCCGGTGAGCGCGGGCTCGGGGTGGGGCTTGCCGGGGTCTTCGAGCCAGTACGGGACCGGCTGTGCTTCGGAGAGAGACTTGGTCCAGGTTGCCTGACGGCTCATGGCGCTTGGGGCCATGATTTTCAACTCCCTACAGAGTTCTTTACGCCTTTTGCCTGGTGCGGCGGTTGGTGATGAGCATCGATACCAGCACGAGCAGTACGGCGACCAGGAACATGGCTGTACCGATGACGTTGATCTGCACGGGCGTGCCGCGCTGCGCCGAACCCCAGACGAACATGGGGAAGGTGACGGTGGAGCCCGCGTTGAAATTGGTGATGATGAAATCGTCGAAGGAGAGCGCGAAGGACAGCAGCGCGCCCGCGGCGATTCCGGGGGCCGCGATGGGAAGGGTGACCCTGACGAAGGTCTGGACGGGGCCCGCGTACAGGTCCCGGGCCGCCTCCTCCAGGCGCGGATCCATCGACATCACGCGCGCCTTGACCGCGGTGACGACGAAGCTGAGGCAGAACATGATGTGGGCGATCAGGATCGTGTAGAAGCCGAGCTGGGCGCCCATGTTCAGGAAGAGGGTGAGCAGCGAGGCCGCCATGACGACCTCGGGCATCGCCATCGGCAGGAAGATCAGCGAGTTCACGGCGCCACGGGCACGGAACCGGTAGCGGACCAGCGCGAAGGCGATCATCGTGCCGAGGAGCGTGGCACCGATGGTCGCCCAGACGGCGATCTGGAGGCTGATGGAGAGCGAGCCGCACATGTCGGCGACTCCGCACGGCTGCTTCCAGGCGTCGAGCGAGAACTGCTGCCATTCGTAGTTGAAGCGCCCCTTCGGTTTGTTGAAGGAGAACACCGTGACAATGACGTTCGGAAGCAGCAGATATCCGAGGGTGAACAGTCCCGCGATGACGACGAGACGCTTCTTGAGCCAGTTGACGAAGGGCATTTAGACCAGATCCTCCGTCCCGGACCGGCGAATGTAGATCGTGACCATGAAAAGGATCGCGGCCATGAGGATGAAGGAGAGCGCGGCCGCCGTCGGATAGTCGAGAATCCGCAGGAACTGCGTCTGGATCACGTTTCCGATCATGCGGGTGTCGGTCGAGCCGAGGAGTTCGGCGTTGACGTAGTCACCGGCCGCCGGGATGAAGGTCAGCAGGGTGCCGGAGACCACGCCCGGCATCGACAGCGGGAAGGTGACCTTGCGGAAGGTCGTCCACGGCTTTGCGTACAGATCGCCGGCCGCCTCGTGCAGCCGCCCGTCGATCCGTTCCAGCGAGGTGTAGAGCGGCAGGATCATGAACGGCAGGAAGTTGTACGTCAGTCCGCACACCACCGCGAGCGGGGTGGCCAGCACCCGGTCGCCGGCCGTCCAGCCGAGGAAGTTGGTGAGGTCCAGGATGTGCAGCGAGTTCAGCGTGTGCACGACCGGGCCGTTGTCGGCGAGGATCGTCTTCCAGGCCAGGGTGCGGATCAGGAAGCTGGTGAAGAACGGCGCGATCACCAGGATCATGATCAGGTTCCGCCAGCGGCCCGCGCGGAAGGCGATCAGGTAGGCCAGCGGGTAGCCGAGCAGCAGACACAGCACGGTCGCGGCAGCCGCGTAGAAGACGGACCGCAGGAACTGCGGCCAGTACTCGCTCAGCGCGTCCCAGTAGGTCACGAAGTGCCAGGTGACCTTGTAGCCCTCTTCCAGGGAACCCGTCTGGATGGAGGTGGAACCCTGGTAGATCATCGGCAGCGCGAAGAAGACGATCAGCCAGAGCATGCCGGGCAGCAGCAGCCAGTACGGCGTGAACCGGCCCCGCTTGCGCGGGGGCTTCTTCGTGGGTTCGGCGGGCGCCAGGGGCGGCGGCGCCTCGGAGAGCGTGGCCATCAGGCGGCTTCCTCCTCGATGCCGGCGTCGATGTCCTGGGCACCGTCGAGACCGAAGGTGTGGGCCGGGCTCCAGTGCAGGACGACCTCGGCGCCCGGGACGAGCCGCCCGTCGCGCTCGACGTTCTGCACGTACACCTCGAACTCGGGGCAGACCGCGCTGTCGATGACGTACTGCGTGGAGACCCCGATGAAGCTGGCGTCGGCGATCTTGCCGGTGATCCGGTTGCGATCCTCGGGGATCGAGCCGGCGTCGTCGGCGTGGGTGAGGGAGATCTTCTCGGGCCGGACACCGACGAGCACCTTGCCGCCCGTCCTGGTCGGCGCCGAACATCGTGCCTCGGGCAGCACCAGCTTGCCGCCGCCGGCCTTCACCACGATGTCGTCGCCGTTCTTCGTGTCGACCTCGGCCTCGATCAGGTTCGACGTGCCGAGGAAGTTGGCGACAAAGGTCGTGTTGGGGTTCTCGTACAGATCGGTCGGCGAGCCGAGCTGCTCCACCTGCCCCGCGTTCATCACGGCGACCGTGTCGGCCATGGTCATGGCCTCCTCCTGGTCGTGTGTGACATGGACGAAGGTGATGCCGACCTCGGTCTGGATCCGCTTGAGCTCCAGCTGCATCTGACGGCGCAGTTTGAGGTCGAGGGCGCCGAGCGGCTCGTCGAGGAGCAGCACCTTGGGGTGGTTGATGAGCGCGCGGGCCACCGCGACCCGCTGCTGCTGGCCGCCGGAGAGCTGGTGCGGCTTCTTGCGCGCCTGCTCGCCCAGCTGGACCAGGTCGAGCATGTCCTCGACCTGCTTCTTCACGCTCTTGATGCCGCGCCGGCGCAGACCGAAGGCGACGTTCTCGAAGATGTCGAGGTGCGGGAAGAGAGCGTACGACTGGAAGACCGTGTTCACCGGCCGCTTGTGCGGCGGCAGACGGGTCACGTCCTGGTCGCCGAGGTGCACGGTGCCGCTGGTCGGCTCCTCAAGCCCCGCGATCATGCGCAGGGTGGTGGTCTTGCCGCAGCCGGAGGCACCGAGCAGGGCGAAGAAGGAACCCTGAGGCACGGTCAGGTCCATCGGCCGTACGGCGGTGAAGCCGTTGTCGTAGGTCTTGCCGATGCCGGTGAGGCGGACGTCGCCGCTGCTGTCTGTCGTCATGGTGTCGTCACGCCCCTGTGAGCTTCGCGAACTTCTGCTGGTAGGCCGTCTCTTCCTTCGAGCTCAGGGAGCGGAAGGCATGGGACCTGGCCTGCATGGCCTTGTCGGGAACGATCAGCGGGTTGGTCGCCGCCGACTTGTCGATCTTGGCAAGGTACGGCTGCACGTCGGCGACCGGACTGACGTAGTTGATGTAGGCGGCGAGTTCCGCGGCCTGCTCGGGCTCGTAGTAGTAGTCGATGAGCCGCTCGGCGTTCGTCTTGTGACGCGCCTTGTTCGGGATCAGCATGTTGTCGGTCGACGTCATGTAGCCGCTGTCCGGGATGACGTAGGCGACATCCGGGTTGTCGGCCTGGAGCTGCACGATGTCGCCGCCCCAGGCGACACAGGCGGCCAGGTCGCCCTTGCTGAGGTCCGAGGTGTAGTCGTTGCCGGTGAACCGGCGGATCTGCCCCTTGTCGACGGCCTTCTGCAGCCGGGCGATCACCGCGTCGTAGTTGTCGCCGGTGAACTTCGCCGGGTCGATGCCCATGTCGAGCATGGTCATGCCGATCGTGTCGCGCATCTCGGTCAGCAGGCCGACCCGGCCCTTGAGCGCGGGGTTGTCGAGCAGGTCGGAGACCGACTTCACCTCGACGCCGTCGAGGGCCTTCTTGTTGAAGGCGACGACGGTCGAGATGCCCTGCCAGGGGTACGAGTAGGCCCGGCCCGGGTCCCAGTCGGGGCTGCGGAACTGGTCCGACAGGTTGGCGAAGGCGTGCGGCAGGTTGGACGCGTCCAGTTTCTGGACGTAGCCGAGCCGGATCATGCGGGCGGCCAGCCAGTCGGTGAGGACGACCAGGTCACGGCCGGTGTCCTGGCCCGCGGCGAGCTGTGGCTGGATCTTGCCGAAGAACTCGTCGTTGTCGTTGATGTCCTCGGTGTACTTGACCGTGATCCCGGTCCGCTTGCGGAAGGTGTCAAGGGTCGGACGGTTCTTCCCGCTGTCGTCCACGTCGATGTACTCGGGCCAGTTGGAGAAGTTGACCACCTTCTCCTCGGCCGAGTGGTCGTCGGCGGAGACGCCGCCCTGGGACTTGCCGGCCGCGGGGATACCGCAGGCGCTCAGCGCCCCGGCGCCGCCCACCGCGAGCGCGCCTCCCAGGAGCGACCGGCGGGCCAGGGCGGCCCGCCCGGTGCGGAGGCTGCGCCGCATGGCGGCTACTTCGACCGGCGTCGGGCGGTCGGGCTCGTACTGCCTCATGCGCTAGATGCCCTTTCGGGAAGAGGGCCGTGATGAGCGGCCGCAGGAATGACTATCGGTCCCCGAAGATCGTGCGGTGCCAGTCCTTGCGCGCCACCGCCGTGTTGTCGAACATTACGTGCTTGACCTGGGTGTACTCCTCGAACGAGTACGCCGACATGTCCTTGCCGAAGCCGGACGCCTTGTAGCCGCCGTGCGGCATCTCGCTGATGATCGGAATGTGGTCGTTGACCCACACGCACCCCGCCTTGATCTCGCGGGTCGCGCGGTTCGCCCGGTAGACGCTGCTGCTCCACGCGGAGGCGGCCAGACCGTACGGGGTGTCGTTGGCCAGCCGGATGCCCTCATCATCACTGTCGAACGGCAGAACGACCAGCACCGGACCGAAGATCTCGGACTGGACGATCTCGCTGTCCTGCGGGGCGTCGGCGATCAACGTGGGCCGGTAGTACGCACCGCTCTTCAGCTCGTCCTGCGGTGGCTCGCCGCCGGTCACCACGCGCGCGTAGCCGCGCGCCCGCTCGACGAACCCGGCGACCCGGTCCCGCTGGGCGTGCGAGATCAGCGGCCCGAGGTCGGTACCGGGAGCGAACGGGTCTCCCAGCCGCACGGTCTCCATCAGCGCGGCCGTCTGCTCGACGAAGGCCTCGTAGAGCGGCCGCTGCACATACGCGCGCGTGGCGGCGGTGCAGTCCTGCCCGGTGTTGATGAGCGCCCCGGCGACGGCCCCGTGCACGGCGGCCTCCAGATCGGCGTCGTCGAACACGACGAACGGCGCCTTGCCGCCGAGCTCCAGATGCAGCCGCTTCACGGTCGCCGTCGCGACCTCGGCCACCCGCTTTCCGACCCCGGTGGAACCGGTGAAGGAGGTCATGGCGACGTCGGGGTGCCCGACGAGATGCTCACCGGCCACCTTCCCGGTCCCGGTGACGATGTTGACGACACCGTCGGGGATACCGGCGAGGGTGGTGGCCTCGGCGAAGAGCAGCGAGGTGAGCGGGGTGAGTTCGGCCGGCTTGAGCACGATGGTGTTGCCGGCCGCGATCGCCGGAAGGATCTTCCAGGCGGCCATCTGGAGCGGATAGTTCCAGGGCGCGATCGACCCGACGACACCGATGGGCTCGCGGCGGATGTACGACGTGTGGTCGCCGGAGTACTCACCGGCCGCCTGCCCCTGCAGATGCCGGGCGGCCCCCGCGAAGAACGCGGTGTTGTCGATGGTCCCCGGTACGTCGAACTCACGCGTCAGCTTGAGCGGCTTGCCGCACTGGAGGGACTCGGCACGGGAGAATTCATCCGCGCGGTCGGCGAGCACGGCGGCGAAGCGGTGCAGCGCGTCCGACCGCTCGCCGGGGGTCGCCCCGGCCCAGCCGGGAAAGGCGTCCCGCGCGGCGGCCACCGCCCGGTCGACGTCCTCCGTCCCGGCCAGCTCGTAGGTGTACACGTCCGCGCCGGTGGCCGGGTCGACGACGGCGTGCGTACTGCCTGACGTGCCCTTGCTGAACCGTCCCGCGATGAACTGTGCGCCGCCCGAGAGCCGCTCCTGCGCGGGGAAGGTCTCCGGGGTGGCGGTGCCCGGGTCGTCCATGTCGCTTCTCCTCCGCCGTCACCCCGTCCGAGAGGCGGGTGGCGTAGCTCCAGGTGGATTTGACTGCCGATCCTGACAGAGCAGAGGGAGTCCAACAAGTGATTCCGTTGTTGCCTTTTGGTTACGCGACGGAATCTGTCGACCAGATGTCGAGTCAGGGAGGAAAAGGCGGGACGGAGTGTCAGTGGTCCCTGCCAGACTGGCGTGCATGGCGAAGATCGATTCTGTGGAGGCCCTGATCAGGGCGGTCCAGGCGGGGGCCAGGATCAAGTACCTGCACTTCTGGGGACACCGGCCGAGGCCGGACGGACAGCTCTCGGCGAGCTGCCTGAGCCAGTGGTGGCCGTCACGCTTCGTGGTCGACGGTGTGGAGTACGCGACCGCCGAGCACTGGATGATGGCAGGAAAGGCCCGCCTGTTCGGGGACGCCGACGCTGAGAGTCGGGTACTGGCGGCCACGCATCCCGCCGACGCGAAGAAGGCGGGCCGACTGGTCCGCGACTTCGACGAGGCGATATGGGAGCGGGAGCGGTTTGACGTCGTGGCGCGCGGCAGCGTGCACAAGTTCGCCGCCGAGCCGGCCCTGCGGGAGTTCCTGCTGGGGACCGGCGACCGGGTACTGGTGGAGGCGAGCCCGGTGGACCGCGTGTGGGGGATCGGCCTGGCGGCTACGGATTCGGGAGCGGAGGATCCGGAGCGGTGGAGGGGGCTGAACCTGCTGGGGTTCGCGTTGATGGAGGCGCGGGAGAGGCTGCGGGGGGCAACTGGTATCGCCTAAGGGGCGCGGAGCTGTACTGGATCTGCGGCTACCGCCGCGTGGGCGCGACCAGCCCACCCCCACCCGCACCCGGCCACCCCCCGAACCACCCGAGCTAGTGGGTGCTCGCCACCACGATCAGCACGAAGGACCCCACAGCAAGAACAAGCCCCGCCGACCCGCAGATGATCCCGGCCAGCGCCTGGCCCCCGTTCGTGGCCTCCCCCCGCCTGACCCGAGCCCGCCCGATCGAACCGAAGACGATGGCCAGCACCCCCATCACCAGCGCGACCGGCCATGCGCAGAAGCCGACCGCACTGATGATCCCGGTCACAAGACTGGCCGTACCCAGCCCGTTGTTGGGCATCGGCTGTATACCGGGCCAGCCGCCGTACCCCCCGGGCCCGCCCGGATACGACGGAAGCGGTTGCCCGGGGTAGCCATACCCCGGACCGGGTGCCGGCGCCCCCGGGTACCCGTACGGAACCTGACCGGGTCCGCCCGGAGCTATCGGCGGCGGAGGCACAGCCGCACTCTGCGGATACGACGGTGCAGGCGGGGCGTACGGGCTGGGCGACGCGTACGCCCCCGCCCCCGGCGCCGCAAAGGGGTTCGCCGGCGCAGCCGGAGGGGCCACGTCGGCCTCCGCCCCCGGCATCGCCGCGACCGTCCGCTGGTCATGGACCGACGGCGGCACCGGCGCCTCCGCCCCGGCCCCCTCCCCCGCATCGGCCGTCTTGTCCAGCCGTATCCTCGGAGCCTCCGGCGCCTCGTCAGCCATCCCGCGATGTCCCCTCTCCCGCACGTATGCCGCCGTCATGCTAAGGCCCGTCCACCTCGAACGCCGGTGCGGCCTACGATGACCCGGAATCACCGATCAGCCGATCACCGCGCAAGGGGCCAGTTCACGGCCGTACCACCGCCGAAGGCGGCCCCGCGCCGTTCCGGGGAGGAACCCTTGACCGACCGCCGCACCGAACCCGCCCTCCGCGACGTGCACGCCTTCATCGCCGGGCTGCCCAAGGCCGAACTGCACGTCCACCACGTCGGCTCCGCCTCCCCGCGTATCGTCTCGGAACTGGCCGCCCGGCACCCCGACTCCAAGGTGCCCACCGACCCCGAGGCCCTCGCCGACTACTTCACGTTCACGGACTTCGCGCACTTCATCGAGGTCTATCTGTCGGTCGTCGACCTGATCCGCACGCCCGAGGACGTCCGGCTGCTCACCTATGAGGTGGCCCGCGAGCTGGGCCGCCAGCAGGTGCGCTACGCCGAGCTGACCATCACCCCCTTCTCGTCCACCCGGCGCGGGATCGACGCAGGCGCCTTCATGGACGCGATCGAGGACGCGCGGAAGGCGGCGGAGGCCGAGTTCGGGACCGTGCTGCGCTGGTGCTTCGACATCCCCGGCGAGGCGGGCCTGGAGGCCGCCGAGGAGACGGTGCGGCTCGCGACCGACGACCGGATCCGCCCGGAGGGCCTGGTCTCCTTCGGTCTCGGCGGCCCCGAGATCGGCGTGCCCCGGCCGCAGTTCAAGCCGTACTTCGACCGGGCCCTCGCGGCCGGCCTGCACTCCGTCCCGCACGCCGGTGAGACCACGGGGCCCGGCACGGTCTGGGACGCCCTCGTCGAACTGCACGCCGAGCGCATCGGCCACGGCACCGGCTCCGCGCAGGACCCGAAGCTCCTCGCCCACCTGGCCGAGCACCGCATCGCGCTGGAGGTGTGCCCGACCTCCAACATCGCCACGCGCGCGGTCCGCACCCTCGAAGAGCACCCGATCAGGGACTTCGTGGACGCGGGTGTACTGGTCACGGTCAACTCCGACGACCCGCCGATGTTCGGCACCGACCTGAACAACGAGTACGCGGTCGCCGCCCGTCTCCTCGGCCTCGACGAGCGCGGTGTCGCCGACCTCGCCCGGAACGCGGTGGAGGCGTCCTTCCTGGACCAGTCGGGCAAGGCGCGGATCTCGGCCGAGATCGACGCGTACACGAAGGCCTGGCTCGCCCCCTGAAAAGACCCGGGCCCTGAAAGACCCGGGCTCTGAAGAACCGCCGCGGAGCCCTGAGAACATGGCCTCATGCAGACCGTGACCGCCGTGGCCCACCGCGGCGACCCCTACCGCTTCCGCGAGAACACGTCGGCCTCCCTGCGTTCCGCGCTCCAACACGGCGCGGACGCGGTGGAGATCGACGTACGGCTGACGCGTGACGGCGTCCCCGTCCTCCTGCACGACGAGACCCTGGACCGCCTCTGGCACGTCGACCGCCCGCTGAGCGCGCTGTCGGCGGACGAGGTGCGCGGCCTCACGGCGGGCGGCGTACCGACGCTCGCGGAGGCGCTCGCGGCGACGGAGGACAGCCGGGTGATGATCGACCTTCCCGGCGGCCCGAGCGAGCAGGCGGTGGCCAGGATCGTGGCCGTCACCCGGGAGTGCGGTGCGACGGACCGCGTCTACTACACGGGAGACGCGGCGGCGATGCTGGCGGTACGGGCGGCGGACGCGGCGGCGGAGATCGCCCTCACCCGCAAGACCCTGGCGCCCACCCGGCCCGCGCTTCTGGACGTGATCCGCCCCCGCTACCTCAACTACCGCTTCACCCTGCTCGACCACCCCCTGACCGAGCACGTCCACCGCAGCGGCTACCTGGTCTCGTGCTGGACCCCGGACACCCGCCGCTCGATGCGCCGCCTCCTGGACATGGGCGTCGACTCGATCACCACGAACCGGGTGGACGTGCTCGACTCGCTCCGGCGCTACACGACCGAGCGCTGAGCGACCGTCGCCGGATCGCTCGGCGTCCCCCGCGTCACATACTGCGGAACCGGCGCCGAGTCCGTCCCGTCGTCCCGGACCAGCCCATATCGGATGGCCCCGTCCGGCGGCCCGTACAGCACGTCCTTCTCCACCGCGTCCCAGGTCGACGGGAAGACGCTCACCCCGTAGTCCGCGCCCCGCTCGTTCACCGTGAAGGTCACGCTCCCGTCGACGTAGAAGTACTCGTTCTGCCACATCTGCTGGGTGCCGGCCGGCAGTACGGCGTAGCCGGTGGCCGAGCTGCCCATGCCGGTGGAGGAGGCGTCGGTGCTGCCGACGCGGTCGTCCATCCGGCGGCCGCCGCCCGATGCCACATGGAAGAGTTTGCCCTTCAGGCCGGTCCAGCTCGGCATGACGAGGCTGCCGGCCCGGGACAGCGGAGCGATCTGCCAGCGGACGAGGACATAGCCCCGGCCGGTCAGCGTCACGTTGTCCCCTCGGTGGTTCAGCACGGCGTGCGCCCCGCCCGTGCTGGTGATCCCGGTCTCCGGCCGGTGTGGCAGCGTGCCGGGCCTGGTCTCCGGGTCCGGCGCCTTGTCGACCGCGTCGACGACCGAGCCGTACACGGCGGCGCTCGCCGACGGGGACGGTGACGGCGAGGCGGAGGGCGAGGCCGAAGGGGACTGCGAAGGGGTGGCAGCCGGGGCCGGCGTCGGCGCGCCGGTGACCGCCGCCGTGGGCGCCGTGGCCGTGTGCGGCGCAGGATGATCCGGGGTCTGTACGACGACGTAGGCGCCGCCCGCCACGATCGTCGCCCCCGCCGTCACCGCCACCGCGGGCTTGGTCAGCGCGCCCAGCACCTTCGCCGACCACCCGACCGAAGTCGCCGCGGCCGCCGTCTTGCCGCCGAGCGCCAGCGACAGCGTGAAGCCCACCGGCACCGGTACCAGCGCGATCCCGACCAGCAGCCGTTCCGCCGGTACGACGGAGTCGCGGGTGTCCCCGCAGTAGCCGCAGCCCCGGATGTGCCGGGCCAGCCGCTTGCGCCAGACGGAGTCGGGTCGCCCGTCCCAGCGCGCGGTCAGCTCGCGCAGCTCGGGGCAGGCGCCGTCCAGCGCACGCACGATGCCCCGCGAGACCTCCAGCCGCTCCTTCATCCGCTGCACGCGGACGGCGGCGTGCTGCCGGCTGATGCCGACGGCCGCCGCCAGCTCGCGCCGGGTGAGTTCGCCCGAGACCTCCAGCCACCACAGCGACACCAGCTGCCGGTCCTCGGGGTCCAGCCAGCGCACCGCCTCCGCGACCTCCCGCCGCTGGCCCTCCAGCTGGAGCCGCAGCACGGTGAGTTCGGCGAAGTCGGCGGTGCCGTCCGGGACGCCCTCGTCCAGTTTCCGCTCCTGTTTGCGGCGGGCCCGGTCCCGTATCTGCCGCATGGCGATGGCCACCAGCCAGGACCGGAAGCTGTCCGGGTCACGGAGGGTGCCGAGGTGGTCGACGGCGCGCAGCATGGTCTCCTGGACGACGTCGTCGACGTCCGCGTGGCCGTTGAGGGCGCGGCCGACCACGTTGTAGACCAACGGCAGCCAGCCCTCGACCAGTTCGTCCAGCGCACGCCGGTCGCCCGCCTGCGCGGCCGCGATCGTGGCACGCCACTGCCGCGACACATGCACGTCCGTCCTCATGACGGCACCTTCTCAGCCGGGACGGTGACCTTGGCAATGTCGGGGATCACAGTGTGGAGACGGAGCGCGGGTTCGTGGGATAACACTTTTTTCGCGCCGATCGCCGGGCTGCCCGACGCGGACGCCACCGCCGCGCTCGTCAGGGTGGGCGGCACCGACGGCGCCTGGCGCGGCAGCGCCGGCGTGCACGACCTGGCGAGCGGCAGCGCGGCGGACCCGGACGCCCGCTTCCGGGCCGGTTCGACGACGAAAGTGGTGACGGCGGCGGCCGTACTGAAACTCGCGGCGGAGCACCGCATCGACCTCGGCACCCCCGTCCAGCACTACCTTCCGGGCCTCTTCACCCGCGCCTTCAAACCCATCACCGTCCGCCAGTTGCTGAACCACACCAGCGGCATCCAGGCGGGCGACGACTGGGGCGACTCCTTCGCGGCGGAGTACGCGCACCGCTTCGACGCCCTCACCCCGGGGCAGGTGGTGCGGTCGGCGGTGGCAAAGGGGCCACCTACAGCGCGGCGTTGCAGCGGTTCGAGTACGACGGGCGGGTGTACTGGCTCAAGTCGGGCTCCCGGTACGGCTACAGCGCGGTGCTCGCCGGGACCCGGGACCTGGGCCGGACCCTCGTCTACTCGGTCAACGCGACCCGACGCCAAGGGCGAGGAGATGAACCCGGTGGCGGAGCGGATCGCGCTGGCCGCGCTCAAGCAGGGGTGACGGCACGGGCGGTGGTCCGGTCGCAGTGCGGCCGGGCTGTCGCCTCTTCCTCGCCGAGTCCGCGATCGAGGAGCCGAGTGAGCGGAGCCCGAGTGAGCAGGCCCACTCTCCCGGGGCGGCTGATCCAGGCGTAGCATGTGAACGAAACAGTTTCGTTCACGGAACGGACCTCGCATGGAGAAGACAGGCATGGTCTCCGTACTCGTCGTCAACGACCAATCCCTCCAGCGCCTCGCCCTGCGCATGCTCCTCACCGCCGAGCCCGGCCTGACGGTCGCCGGGGAGGCGACGGACGGGGACGGGGCGATCCGTGCGAGCGCCGCGCTCCGCCCCGATGTCGTCCTCATGGACAGCCATCTGTCCGGGGCGGCTGGCATCGAGACCATCCGGCACCTCACCCGCCCCGCCCGCCGGACGACCCGCACCCCGGGGTTCCCCGCCGAGGAGGCCTACGCCCCCCGGGTCCTGGTGCTGACCGCCGCCGACCAGGAGGCGGAGGCCTGGGCCGCCCTGCGTGCGGGCGCCGGCGGCTTCCTGCTCGACGACGCCGACCCGGCCGAACTGACCGCGGCCATCCGGGTGGTGGCCGCCGGGGACGCCGTCATCACACCCGGCCTGACCCGCGCGCTCATCGACGCCGTCCGCCAGCAGCACACCGTCCGCCCCCTCCCCCGCACCTCGGGGCTCGGCGCCCTCACCGGGCGCGAGCACGATGTCCTGGTCGCGGTGGCCTCCGGCTGGTCCAACGCCGAGATCGCACAGTGGCTGTCCATCGCCCCGACCACCGTGAAGACCCACGTGAGCAACGTCCTCGCGAAGATCGGCGCCCGCGCCCGCGTTCAGGCGGTGACCTTCGCCTACGAGTCGGGCCTCATCCGCCCGGCGGCCTAGCGATCCCGGGGCTCATGTGAAGAGGTTTCCGCCGTCCACGGTCAGGATCTGGCCGGTCAGCGCCTCGGCAGCGGGCTCGCCAGGAACCAACCGTTCAGAAGGGCGAGGGCGAATCCCCCAGCGAGCGGGGAGGACCGGAAACCATAGGTCCGATGCCTGACTGGCCTTCCATAAATGCGCCCAGGTAATGAAATGGTCAGTGCCGCCACTCATCACCCCCCAACACACTCCGCAAGCACGCAGGTCGTTGGCTACCCATGATTCAAGCTCATGAATCGCCGCCGTTCCAGGCATTGGACGTATACGTGCCGGCGGCGGAGGCTTACAGACATCACGGATCCCGCCGAATACGACAAGGAGCCGATCATGAGCACCCAGTGGAATGCCGACGAGGGCCGTATCGAGACGACCGCCCGTGGCCGTGCCGTGCTCTCCCAGCCCCGCCTCAACCGGGGCACCGCCTTCACCCGGGAGGAACGGCAGTCGCTGGGCCTGGTGGGCCTGGTGCCCCCGGCGGTGCTGACCCTGGAGCAGCAGGCCGAGCGGGCGTACCAGCAGTACGCGGCGCAGCCGACCGATCTTGCCAAGAACGTGAACCTCACCGCACTGCACGACCGTAACCAGGTGCTCTTCTACCGGCTGCTCGGCGACCACCTCGACGAGATGCTGCCCATCGTCTACACCCCGACCGTCGGCAAGGCGATCCAGCGCTACAGCTACGAGTACCGGCGCCCGGCCGGCGTGTACCTGTCGGTGGACGCGCCGGAGGAGATCGAGGGCGCGCTCATGGCCACCGGCCTGGGCCCCGACGACGTCGACCTGATCGTCGCCACCGACGGCGAGGCGATCCTCGGCATCGGCGACTGGGGTGTGGGCGGCATCGACATCTCGGTGGGCAAGCTCGCCGTCTACACCGCGGCCGCCGGCATCGACCCGAACCGCACCCTGGCGGTCATGCTGGACGTCGGCACCAACCGTCAGGAACTCCTGGAGAGCCCGCTCTACCTCGGCAACCGGCACCCGCGGGCGGACCGGGAGACGTACGACGCCTTCATCGACGCCTATGTCACCACCGCCCGCAGGCTCTTCCCGAACGCCCTGCTGCACTGGGAGGACTTCGGCCCCGCCAACGCCCGTCGCATCCTGGACCGTTACCGCCCCCACGAGTTCACCTTCAACGACGACGTCCAGGGCACCGGCGCCGTCAACCTCGCCGCCGTACTGTCCGGGGTGAAGGCCAGCGGGATCGCGCTGCGCGACCACCGTGCGGTGATCTTCGGCGCGGGCACCGCCGGCGTCGGCATCGCCGACCAACTGCGGGACGCCATGGTCGCCGACGGGCTGACCGTCGAGGAGGCCACCGCCCGCATCTTCGGCGTGGACCGCTACGGCCTGCTCGTCGAGGGCCAGGAGGGCCTGCGTGACTTCCAGGTCCGCTACGCCCGGCCGGCCGCCGAGGTCGCCGACTGGCGCCGGGACGAGAAGGTGGGCGGCATCACGCTGGCCGAGGTCGTCGAGCGGGTGCGGCCGACGGTCCTGATCGGCACCTCAGGCCAGGGCGGCTCCTTCACCGAGGACATCGTCCGTACGATGGCCGCCCACGCCGACCGTCCGATCATCCTGCCGATGTCCAACCCGACGGACCTGGCCGAGGCGGTCCCGGCCGACCTGCTGGCCTGGACGGACGGCCGCGCCCTGATCGCCACCGGCAGCCCGTTCCCCCCGGTCGAGCAGGACGGGGTCCGGTACGCGATCGGGCAGGCCAACAACGCGCTGGTCTTCCCGGGCCTCGGTCTCGGCGCGATCGTCGCCCGGGCCACCCGGGTCACCGACGGCATGCTGGCCGCCTCCGCGCACGCCGTCGCCGGCCAGACCGACGCCACCGGCCCCGGCGCGCCGATCCTGCCCCTCACCGACCAGCTGCGCGAGACATCGGTGGCCGTGGCCGTCGCCGTTGCCCGTGCCGCGGCCGCCGACGGGGTGGCCGGCGCGACGGTGGACGAGTCCATCGAGGACCGGGTCAGGGCCGCGATGTGGCAGCCGGTGTATCCACCGATCAAGGCCGTCTGAGGCGTCTGGGCCGCCCGAGTCGTCTGAGCTCCGGGATTCACGCCCGACACTCCCCGTCATGCCTCCAGGACCTGAATACGTCCTGTCCGATGCGGCGGGAGAATGGGAGCATGGATCTCCAGGTACTGCGCTCCTTCCAGGCCGTGGCCGAGGGCGTGACCGTCACCGAGGCCGCGGCCGCCGCGCACATCACCCAGCCCGCCCTCTCCCGGGCCCTGAACCGGCTGGAGAGCGAGATCGGCGCCGAACTGTTCCAGCGGGTCGGAAGGGTCCTGCAACTCACCCCGGCCGGGCGGGTGTTCAAGGAGTACGTCGACACCCTGCTGGACAGTTACGACCGGGGGCGGCGGGCCGTGGCCGAGGTCGTCGACCCCGACACGGGCGTGGTCTCGCTGGCCTTTCTGCACACCCTGGGCACCTGGCTCGTACCGAAACTGGTCACCGGTTTCCGGCAGCGCTTCGCCGCCGTCCGGTTCGAACTGCACCAGGCGGACGAGAACGGGCTCACCCAGCACCTCCTGGACTCCACAGCGGACCTGATCATCACCGGCAAGGACCCCGGCCATCCGCTGATCACCTGGCGACGGCTCCTGGTCGAGCCCCTCTGGCTGGCCGTCCCCGCCCGGCACCGGCTCGCGCAGCGCCGGCGGGTGCGGCTGGCCGAGGTGGCCGACGAGCAGTTCATCGTGCTCAAGCCCGGCTACGGCCTGCGCAGCGTCACCGAGACCCTGTGCCGCCAGGCCGGGTTCAGCCCCCTCGTCGGCTTCGAGGGCGAGGAGGTGGAGACCCTGCGCGGGCTGGTCGCGTCCGGTCTCGGCGTCTCCCTGATCCCGGCCGCACCGGACGCCACCGCGGCTCCGGAGGCCAACCCGGACCTTCCCATCCGCTACCTCAGGCTCACCGACGTCCGGGCCGCCCGGGACATCGGCGTCGCCTGTCTGGCCTCCCGCACCCTGCCCCCGGCCGCCCGGCGCTTCGTCGACCACGCCCTGAACACGACGGCCGGGGCGGGAGGGGCGCCCCTGCGGCACACCTGAGCACCACACCGACGTAACACAACAGGGTTGCACTAATAACGCAACCGTGTTGCGCTGTAGGTGTGAGTACGCACACCTGGTTCATCACCGGCTCGTCCCGCGGCTTCGGCCGCAACCTCGCGATCGCTGCCCTGGAGGCCGGCGACAACGTGGTCGCCACCGCCCGCAGGCCCGAGCAGCTCGACGACCTCGCCGAGAAGTACGGCGACCGGCTGCTGCCCGCCGCGCTCGACGTCACCGACCGGCACCAGCCGTGACCGGTCTCCGGGCCGCCGTCCACCGCTTCGGCCGGGTCGACGTCGTGGTCAACAACGCCGGATACGCCAGCCTCGCCGCCGTGGAGACGACCCCCGAGGACGACTTCCGCCGCCAGTTCGACGCCAACTTCTGGGGCGTCTACAACGTCTCCACCGCCGCGCTTCCGGCCCTCAGGGCCCAAGGCGGCGGCACCATCGTGCAGTTCTCCTCCATCGGCGGCCGCGTCGGCGGCACCCCCGGCCTCGGCTCGTACCAGGCCGCCAAGTTCGCCGTCGACGGCTTCACCCGTGTCCTCGCCGCCGAGACCGCGCCCTTCGGCATCCGCTGCCTCGTCGTGGAACCCAACGGCTTCGCCACCGACTGGGCGGGCCCCGCGATGCGGATCCCCGAGGTCACCCCGGAGTACGACCCCACCGTCGGGGAGATGGTCCGCCTGCTCGGCGGCTCCGTCTCCGCCGCCGGCGACCCCGGGCGCGCCGGCGAGATCCTGGTCCGGGTCGTCAAGGCGCCGAACCCGCCCACACGCCTGCTCCTCGGCGTCGGTGCCGTCCAGATGGCGCAGGCCTACTCGCGCGGCCGGCTGGAGGAGACCGCCGCGTGGGAGCCGGTGAGCCGCTCGGCCGACTTCGAGCAGGCCTACCCGGCCGAACTCCCCGCCTGATGCAGCTACTTCCTCGTCACGGCCTGGAGGTGGTCGGCGGCCTCGGCGGCGGAGCAGGAGGAGGCGAAGGTGAAGGCGCGCGCGGACGGCCCGTGCGCGCGCAGGTCCGCCAGCCGTTCCAGGGCCTCGTCGACGGTCGGGAGATGACCGGCGGGGACCCACCAGAGCACCAGGTGCGCCTCGATGTGCCGCTCGAACCACTCGCGCCGCCGCCGCATCACCTCCAGGTGCTCACTGCGGTAGGTGAAGCCCCACAGCGCCTCCTGGGTCTCCCACACCGTCAGGTTGACGATGACGTGCTCACCCGCCGGGCGCAGGGCGGTGGCGTCGGCCGCGCCCTCCGCCACGAGCCGCCACACGAAACCGGGCGCGCCGTCGGCAGCGGTGTTGACCGAGTCGAGCATCTCGACGAACGGCGCGATGCGCGGGTCGTCGAGGGGGTGGCGGAGCGTGGCGACATTGAGCTGGGCGAGGTGAGCGGCATACGCGGATGCGGTCATGACGACATATCAGCACGCCCCCACTTCTATGTCAATCGCCGTTGTTTTTAGAACTTTCGAGCACCACACAGCACTGCCCGGGCCGGGCATCCATGCGGGCCCGGACAGGTCCGCTCGTGCCGAGCAGCCCTTCCAGCAGCGCGAGGTTCATGCCACAGACGAGCGGCGGGAAGCGTTCGGCGACGGCATGGAAGGGGCAGTTGCGCATGCGGACGAGGACCGCCTCTTCACCCGCGCCCTCGGCGCCCCGGTCGACTCCCGCACCTCCCGCCTCCTCCAGGTGTGGCTCGTAGCCGCGCGCGGCCAGCATCTCCATGGCCTCTTCGAGGCCGCCGCAGGGTGCCGCCGAGCCGCGCAGGGCCTCGCCGCGGCGGCGGGCGGCCGCGCAGAGTCCGGCGTCAAGACCGGCCTGTTCGGCGGCCTCGGCGAGCAGTTCGGCGGCCGTGCGGTAGTCACGGGCGGGCAGCGACACCGCCCGCTCCGCCCGCGCCCGCATGTACACCTTGGCGGGACGGCCGGCGCCCGGCCCCGAACGGCCTGTCAGGCGACGGCTGCCGGTGTCGAGCAGCCCGGCCTCGGCCAGCCGGTCCAGATGGTGCGCGGCGAGCGTACGCGCCACCCCGGTCGCCTCGGCGGCCTCGTTACGCCCGACCTCGCGGCCCTGCGCCGCCACGTACTCGTACAGTCGGCGTCGCACGGGATCCTGCAGCGCCGCGATCGCGTCGATGTCGTTCACCCGGCCATTCTAGGAACAACACAGGTTGGAGATAGAAGACGGGCCGTCCCGCGCCCCTACAACCCCACGATCCTGTTCCACCGCTTCGCGAAGTCCACGCGCTCGCTCGACGTGATGTCACGGGCGATGGCGAGGCGCCTGCGCATCGCCGTGTTCGGGAAGATCAGGGGGTTCTCGGCGAGGGCCGCGGTGTCCTTGTCCTTGGAGGCGGCGAGGACCTGCTGGGCCGCCGGGACGGGGCAGACGTAGTTGACCCAGGCCGCCAGTTCGGCGGCCACCTCCGGCTCGTAGTAGTAGTCGACGAGGCGTTCGGCGTTGGTCTTGTGGGCGGCGCGGTCCGGGATCATCAAGGAGTCCGACCACAGCTCAGCGCCCTCCTCCGGGACGACGAAGCGGATGTCGGGGTTGTCGGCCTGGAGCTGGATGACGTCGCCGGAGTACGCCTGGCAGGCCAGGACATCGCCGCTGACCAGGTCCTTGGTGTAGTCGTTGCCGGTGAAGCGGCGGATCTGGCCCCGGGCGACCTGCTTCTCCACCTCGTCGCAGACGTCGTAGAAGTCGTCGGCCGTCCACTTGGTGATGTCCACGCCGTTGCCCTGCATCAGCAGCGCGAACGCCTCGTCGAGGCCGGAGAGGAGGGTGACCCGGCCCTTGAGGTCGCTCGCCCACAGGTCCTTGACGTGCCGGATCTCGCGGCCCAGCTTCCTGCGGTCGTACGCGATGCCGGTGATGCCCGACTGCCACGGCACCGTGTACAGGCGGCCCGGGTCGAAGGCGGGCGAGCGGAGCAGCGGGTCCAGGTACTTCGCCACGTTCGGCTGCCGGGCGCGGTCCATCTTCTGCACCCAGCCCAGCCGGACGAACCGTGCGCACATCCAGTCGCTGATGACGATCAGGTCCCGGCCGGTGGACTGGTGGTTCATCAGCGCCGGGCTGATCTTGCCGAAGAACTCGTCGTTGTCGTTGATCTCCTCGATGTAGTCGACGGAGATCCCGGTGCGCTTCTCGAAGGCGTCGAGGGTGGGCCGCTTGTTCGGGTTGTCGTCGTCGACGTCGATGTACAGCGGCCAGTTCGCGAAGACCAGCCTGTGGTCCTGGGCGGACAGGTCGGTCACGGATCGGTCGCCGGCCCTGACGTAGGCGGCGGGCACCCCGCAGCCGGCCAGGGCGCCGAGCGCGGCGGTGCCGCCGAGCGCGCGCAGCAGGGAACGACGGGACAGCGCGGACGTTCGAGAAGGATTCTGGGGCACCCTGGAAGCATGCCGCCGATGCCGGTGATCGGACAATCGACGCTGCGTCGAGCCCCCCGTCCCGGACCGGACACCTTGTCAATGGCCCCGGTCCACACCGGGTTACGTCCCCGGTCACCGGCGGGGGCCTGACAAAAGGGCGCTGCCCGGGGCGACTTCACACCCCGGGCAGCGCGTTCCGGCCGCAGCCGGAATCAGACGTCCAGCGACGTCATCACATGCTTGATCCGCGTGTAGTCGTCGAACCCGTACGCGGACAGGTCCTTGCCGTACCCCGACTTCTTGAACCCGCCGTGCGGCATCTCCGCGACCAGCGGAATGTGCGTGTTGATCCACACACAGCCGAAGTCCAGCTTCTTGGACATCCGCATCGCGCGGCCGTGGTCCTTGGTCCACACCGAGGACGCGAGCGCGTACTCGACGCCGTTGGCCCACTCCACCGCCTGCTCCTCGTCCGTGAAGGACTGGACGGTGATGACCGGTCCGAAGACCTCGTTCTGGATGATCTCGTCGTCCTGCCTGAGCCCGGAGACGACGGTCGGGGCGTAGAAGTAGCCCTTGTCACCGACCCGCTGACCACCGGTCTCGACCTTGGCGTGGGCCGGCAGCCGCTCGATGAACCCGGAGACCTGCTTGAGCTGGTTGGGGTTGTTGAGGGGGCCGAACAGCACGTCCTCGTCGTCCGGCTGGCCGGTCTTCGTCTCGGCCGCCGCCTTCGCGAGCGCGGCGACGAACTCGTCGTGGATGGACTCCTGGACGAGGACTCGGGTGGCGGCCGTACAGTCCTGACCGGCGTTGAAGAAACCGGCCACGGAGATGTCCTCCACGGCCTTCGGGATGTCCGTGTCCTCGAAGACGACGACCGGCGCCTTGCCGCCCAGTTCCAGGTGAACCCGCTTGAGGTCCTTGGACGCGGACTCGGCGACCTGCATGCCGGCGCGCACGGAGCCGGTGATGGAGGCCATCGCCGGAGTCGGGTGCTCGACCATGAGCCGGCCGGTGTCACGGTCGCCGGTGACGACGTTGAAGACGCCCTTGGGGAGGATCCCGCCGATGATCTCGGCCATCAGGACGGTCGACGCCGGGGTGGTGTCCGACGGCTTCAGCACGACCGTGTTGCCCGCGGCCAGCGCCGGGGCGAACTTCCATACGGCCATCATCATCGGGTAGTTCCACGGCGCGACCTGCGCGCAGACGCCGACCGGCTCACGGCGGACGATGGAGGTCAGGCCCTCCATGTACTCACCGGCGGACCGGCCCTCCAGCATCCGCGCCGCGCCCGCGAAGAAGCGGATCTGGTCGACCATCGGCGGGATCTCCTCGGAGCGGGTGAGCCCGATGGGCTTGCCCGTGTTCTCCACCTCGGCCGCGATGAGGTCCTCGGCGCGCTCCTCGAACGCGTCGGCGATCTTCAGGAGGTGCTTCTGGCGCTCGGCGGGCGTGGTGTCCCGCCACGCCGGGAAGGCCGCTGCGGCGGCCGCCATGGCGGCGTCGACGTCCGCCGCCCCGGACAGCGGCGCCGTCGCGTACGCCTCGCCGGTCGCGGGGTTGACCACCTCGGTGGTCCGTCCGTCGGCGGCGTCCCGGAACTCACCGTCGATGTAGTTGCGCAGACGACGCAGCTCGGTGCTCACTGCCGGCCCTCCAAGTTCGGTGTCCAATGACTGAGACACCCACAGTAATCCGAGATCCCACGTTTTCAAGACCCCCACGGCAGCCAAGTCTGCGAAATCCGCAAACATCGACCCCACAAACAACGAATTTCATCGATACGGGCTTGCGGAACCATCGAGACGTCGTGCACAGTGAGGTCGTGGCCAGTCGAAGCGCAGACCAGAGGGACTCCACCCGCGAGTCCAGGAACGGCAACAGCCCCCAGCTGGACGCCGTCTCCCTCGCCATCATCCAGCAGCTCCAGGAGGACGGCCGCCGGCCGTACGCCGCGATCGGCAAGGCCGTCGGCCTGTCGGAGGCGGCCGTGCGCCAGCGCGTCCAGAAGCTGCTGGACCAGGGCGTGATGCAGATCGTCGCCGTCACGGACCCGCTCACCGTGGGCTTCCGCCGGCAGGCGATGGTCGGCGTCAACGTCGAGGGCGATGTCGAGTCGATCGCGGAAGCGCTGACCGGAATGTCGGAAGTCGAGTACGTGGTGATGACCGCGGGCTCGTTCGACATCCTCGCGGAGATCGTCTGCGAGGACGACGACCACCTGCTGGACGTCATCAACAAACGCATCCGGGCACTGCCCGGCGTGCGCTCCACCGAAAGCTTCGTCTATCTGAAGCTGAAGAAGCAGACCTACATGTGGGGAACCCGATAACCGTGACCCAGAAGGACCTCAGCCGCACCGCGTACGACCACCTGTGGATGCACTTCACCCGCATGTCCTCGTACGAGAACTCCCCCGTCCCGACCATCGTCCGGGGTGAGGGCACCTACATCTACGACGACAAGGGCAAGCGCTACCTCGACGGTCTGGCGGGTCTGTTCGTGGTCCAGGCCGGTCACGGCCGCACGGAACTCGCCGAGACCGCCTTCAAGCAGGCCCAGGAGCTGGCGTTCTTCCCGGTGTGGTCGTACGCCCACCCGAAGGCCGTCGAGCTGGCGGAGCGCCTGGCCGACTACGCCCCCGGCGACCTGAACAAGGTCTTCTTCACCACCGGCGGCGGCGAGGCCGTGGAGACCGCCTGGAAGCTCGCCAAGCAGTACTTCAAACTCCAGGGCAAGCCGACCAAGTACAAGGTCATCTCCCGCGCGGTCGCCTACCACGGCACCCCGCAGGGCGCCCTGTCCATCACCGGCCTGCCGGCCCTGAAGGCGCCCTTCGAGCCGCTCGTCCCGGGCGCGCACAAGGTGCCGAACACCAACATCTACCGCGCCCCGCTCTTCGGCGACGACCCGGAGGCCTTCGGCCGCTGGGCCGCCGACCAGATCGAGCAGCAGATCCTCTTCGAGGGCCCCGAGACGGTCGCGGCCGTGTTCCTGGAGCCGGTGCAGAACGCCGGTGGCTGCTTCCCGCCGCCGCCCGGCTACTTCCAGCGCGTCCGCGAGATCTGCGACCAGTACGACGTGCTGCTCGTGTCCGACGAGGTCATCTGCGCCTTCGGCCGCCTGGGCACGATGTTCGCCTGTGACAAGTTCGGCTACGTCCCGGACATGATCACCTGCGCCAAGGGCATGACCTCGGGCTACTCCCCGATCGGCGCCTGCATCATCTCCGACAAGCTCGCCGAGCCGTTCTACAAGGGCGACAACACCTTCCTGCACGGCTACACCTTCGGCGGCCACCCGGTCTCCGCAGCGGTGGGCGTGGCCAACCTCGACCTGTTCGAGCGCGAGGGCATCAACCAGCACGTGCTGGACAACGAGGGCGCCTTCCTGCAGACCCTGCAGAAGCTGCACGACCTGCCGATCGTCGGCGACGTCCGCGGCAACGGCTTCTTCTACGGCATCGAGCTGGTGAAGGACAAGGCCACCAAGGAGTCCTTCAACGACGAGGAGACCGAGCGCGTCCTGTACGGCTTCCTCTCCAAGGCGCTGTTCGACAACGGCCTGTACTGCCGTGCCGACGACCGTGGCGACCCGGTCGTCCAGCTCGCCCCGCCGCTGATCTCCAACCAGGAGACCTTCGACGAGATCGAGCAGATCCTGCGCGCCACGCTGACGGAGGCGTGGACGAAGCTCTGATCATCCTTGGATGATCCTCCTGCATGATCAACACCGGCCCCGGTGCCGTCCGTTCGAGTGAGAACGACGGCCCGGGGCCGTGTGCTGTCCGGGCTCGGCCCCCGACCTGCCTAGCGTGCACGTGACCGATCGGCCCAGCCTTCGTTCCCCCGGACGGGGGACGAACGCGGGAAAACGGATCAGAACCGAGGTGTACGCCCATGGAGGCCCCGCCGGACAACGACGTGCTGTGGGCACGTGCCCTGCACTTCTGCCACCAGGACGGCTCGCCCGGTATCGCCGGTGTCTCGCTCGGCGTGCGGGAGGGCGAGATCCTCGCCGTCACCGGGCCGCGCGGCAGTGGCAAGACCACACTGCTGAGGTGTCTGTCCGGTCTGGTCCCGGCGGAGCGCGGCGAGGTCTGGTTCAACAGCACGGCCGTGCACCGGATGGGCCCGCTCACCCGCGAACGGCTCCGCCGCGACCGCTTCTGCTGGATCGACCCGGCCCCGGCGCTGGTCCCCGAGCTGAACGTCTGGGAGAACACCGCCCTGCCCCTGATGCTGCGCGGCACCGGCCGCCGCCGGGCCAAGGTGGCCGCGCTGGAGTGGCTGGAGCGCCTCGACGTCGGCGAAAGGGCCCGCAGCCACCCGAGAGAACTCCAGCAGGCCGAACGCCAGCGTGTCTGTATCGCCCGTGCCCTCGCCCCCTCCCCCACGGTCCTCTTCGCGGACGAGCCGACGGCACCGCTGCACCGCGCCGACCGCGCCCATGTGCTGCGCACCCTCACCACGGCGGCCCGCTCGCACGGCATCACGGTCGTCCTCGCCACGCACGACGCGGAGACGGCGGCCCTCGCCGACCGCAGGGTCTCGCTGCTGGACGGCCGCCGGGTGAACACGGTCAATCTGCCGCCGGTCCCCGAAGCGGAAGGCCGGGCCGAGTGCTCGCTCTCCGTCTGACCCGCGTCGCCCACCCGGCCGTCCACCTGCGCCGCCTCCTGGTGGCCACGGCGGCCGCCGGAACGGGCTTCCTGCTGCTGTCCGCCCTCGGCTACGCGATGGCCCACCCGACCCACTCGACGGCCGCGCTGCTGCGCCTGTCGTGGTGTGCGATCCCGCTCGCCGCCACGGTGTACCTCGCGATCGCGGTGGCCCGCACCGACCCCGGCACCAAGCCACGCCCGGGCCTGTCCGCCCTGGGCCTGGGCCCGGCCCGCCTGATGGCCATCGCCGCCCTGAACACGGCCCTGGCCTGCACCCTGGGCTCGCTCCTTGCCCTCTTGGTCTTCCTCCACCTGCGCGGCGACCTCACGGGCATGCCCTTCGACGGCGCGGCGAAGGACTTCCTGGCGGCGAACAGGTCCCTGCCCGTCCCGGCGGCCCTGACCCTCCTGGCCGTGCTCCCGGTGCTCGCGTCCACGGCGGTGGCGGTGACCCTCCGCCCCAGGGACCTGCCCAGCCCGACGGGCCGGGCGCGCGTGTACGGCCGTTTCGGGGCCTACGACACGAAGACGAACCGGGAGACCTTCGGAACGTACGGCCGCTTCGGCGCCCGCCTCTTCAGCCGTGCCGAGGCAGCTCCCTCGGCCAGGCCCTCTGGGGAAGACACCCCGCAAGCGCCGGAAAGCGAAGCTCCCCTCCCCACCCCGGCGGACGCTCCCGAGCTGATCAGGGTCACCAAATCCCCCACCGGCCTCCCCTGGGGCATCGCCGTCCTCGCCGCGGGCCTCGCCGTGGAGTCCTACGCCGACACCACCGAAGCGACCCCCCGGACCACCCTCCCAGGCGGCCTGGCCGTAGGCCCCGTCGGGGTCCTCGCCGGCTGGTCCCTCACCGCCCTCGGCCTGGTCCTCGCCGCCCCCGGTCTCACCCACCTCTGCGGCCGCCTCCTCCAGACCGCCCGCCCCGGCGCCCTCCGCCTCCTGGCCGGCCGCATCCTGATGGCGGAGGCCACCCGTATCGGCCGTCCCCTCGGCGTGGTCTGCGCGGTGGCGTCGGCGGCCTTCGCGTCCGTCACGCTCTACGACGACGGCGACACCCTCGCCTTCGGGCCGCTCACCACCCTCGGCGGCGTCGTGGTCGCCGGCTGCACGCTGGCCACGCTCCTGACCGCGGCCGTGGAGGCCCGCCAGGCCCGCGCCGACACCACCGAGGCCCTGCTGCGCCTGGGCGCCCCGGCCACGATGCTGCGCAGCGCCGCCGCCCTGCGCACCGCCGCCGTGCTGGCCCTCTTCGTCCCCCTCACCCTGCTGGTCGCCGACCTCGCCGCCCTGCCGCTGGCCCGCTGAGACGCCGTACGAAAGCCGCGGCACAAGGATGCGAACCCACCGATGACTTTCGCACCGCCCCCCGGTCTATCCCTCCGAACGGCACCCAACCCGAGGGAGAGACCCCCATGTACCAGCAGATGATCTTCGTGAACCTGGCCACCAACGACGTCGCCGCCTCGCGCAAGTTCTTCACGGAACTCGGCTACTCGATCAACCCGCAGTTCAGCACCGACGACTGCTCCTGCGTCGTGATCAGCGACACGATCATCGCGATGCTCCTCAGCAAGCAGCGCTACGCCGACTTCACGAAGAAGGAGATCGCCGACTCGACGAAGACCAGCGAGGTGCTGATCTGTCTGAGCGCGGAGAGCCGCGAGAAGGTCGACGAGCTGGTGGAGAAGGCGGTCGCGGCCGGCGGCACCGCCAACCCGGACGCCCAGGACCAGGGCTTCATGTACGGCCGTTCCTTCGACGACCTCGACGGCCACTCCTGGGAGGTCATGTGGATGGACCCGGCGGCGGTCCAGGGCTGAACGCCCCGGACCCTCCTGGGCGAACAGCTGTGCCAGCATGGGCGGGTGCATCCGACACCCGCCCAGCCGCAGCCCACGCGGCCCCACCGTGCCGCCCGCGACCGTGAGGTCGAGTCCCTCGCCGAGTTCGACGAGGTGGTCGCCGAGCACGGCACGCTCGCCCAGTACCGCGTGCAGGCCGTCGACCTGACGAACCGTACGGACGTCCTGCTCACCACCGACACCACCGGCGCCGTCTTCCTCGGCTGCCCGATGTCGGCCGAGGCCGCCGCCCGGGTCCGCGCCTCGGGCGCCCTGGTGTTCCCGCCCGTCCCGAACCTGCCCTTCGACCCCTACCGCGCCTTCGTCTACACGCCCGACGAACTGTTCGACGGGCTCGGCGCGGGTTACGAGGCGACTCCGGACGCCCGTTCGTACGCCTGGTTCCAGCAGACCAAGGCGGACGGCGACATATTCGCCTCGATGCTCCGCTCCATCCACGACGACGCGGTCTCCGACGCGCTCGACGAACTCCTCGCCGGCGCCCGGGTGGTGGGCGTCATGGGTGGGCACGCGATGGCGCGCGGTACGGAGGAGTACGCCGGTGCCGCCCGGCTCGGCCGGGAGCTCACGCGCGCCGGCTTCACGGTGGCGACCGGAGGCGGCCCGGGCGCGATGGAGGCGGCGAACCTGGGCGCGTACGCGGCGCCCTTCGACGACGGGATGCTGGAGGAGGCCCTGCACCTCCTCGCCAAGGCGCCGTCGTTCCGGCCGTCGGTCACCGACTGGGCGCGGGCCGCCTTCGAGGTCCGCGAACGCTGGCCGAACGGCGGACCCTCGGTCGGCATCCCCACCTGGTTCTACGGCCACGAGCCGCCGAACGCCTTCGCCGCGCACATCGCCAAGTACTTCGCCAACGCCACCCGCGAGGACGGCCTGCTGGCCCGGTCCAACGCGGGTGTGGTGTTCCTGCCGGGCGCCGCCGGGACCGTACAGGAGATCTTCGACAACGCGACACCCAACTACTACGAGTCGCGGGGCGAGCCGACCCCGATGGTGCTCGTGAACGAGGCGCACTGGACCGAGAAGCTGCCGGCCTGGCAGCTGCTGACCTCGCTTGCCGGGGAGCGCTCGATGGCGTCCCGTATCGCCCTGGTTGACCGGATCGAGCAAGCTTCACAAGCGCTGAAACGTCTCAGCGCTTAATAAGCAGGCAAAGTCAACGCTGATGGACGGCATATGCATTGACACTACTTACGGAGCGCTTATAGACCTGTGAGCCTCTTGGGGTTGCTGATGCCTCACCTCGCGTTGCGTCAACTCCCCCGCAATCCCCCCGCAGTTATGCACTCAGTAAGGACAAACGTGTCCATATCCCGCCGCAGTGCACGTCGTTCCGTGCGCATCCTGGGAGTTGCCGCTGCGTCGGCCGCGCTGGCGCTTGGCGTCTCCGGCACCGCCCTCGCGTGCAACATCTCCGACTTCTCCGCCGAAGCCACCTGCGACGGCGCCAACGGTGTCATCAACGTCAAGGACATCGACGCTTCGGGTACTTCGGCCACCATCACCGTCTTCCTCGAGAACAACAGCGCCGACGCGAGGCAGGTCGGCGCGGCCAAGACCGTCAAGGGCTCCAGGGAGGGCACCACGGTCACCTTCTCCGAGGACTGGAAGCCGAACGCGGAGTACCGGGTCCGCGTGGTCGTCGACACCGCCACGATCAAGATCGACAAGGACATCACGCCCAACCTGACGACCCCGTCGACCGCGTGCAAGTCCGAGGAGAGCGCCAGCCCGTCCCCGTCGGAGTCGGCCACCCCGTCGCCGTCGGAGTCCGACTCCCCGACCCCGTCGGCCTCGGAGAGCAGCAGCACCGCCCCGGCGGGCACGTCGAGCAACGCCCCGTCCCCGGCGGTCGGTGAGTCGAACCTCGCCGAGACCGGTGCCAACTCCAACACCGGTCTGATCGCCGGCGTCGCGGCCGCGCTGGTCGTGGTCGGTGGCGGCGCCGTCTGGTTCGGCATGCGCCGTCGTGGGGCGAACAGCGGAAGCTGACGCACCTGCCTTCGTACACCGTCGAGGCCCGTCCCCGTATCCCCGGGGGGCGGGCCTCGGCCGTACCGGCAGGGAGGTCAGTCCAGTACGACGGTCTCCGCGGCGTCGAACTCGACGCCCACCGTGTCCCCGGCGTCCGGCGCCTCCCGCAGCGCGCAGGCCGCCTCCAGGCGCGGGCCGTCCTGGGGCTGGAGGTGGACGGTGACATGGGTGCCCTGGAAGGTGCGGGCGGTCACCGTGCAGGGCAGCCCCGCGTCGGCTGCCACGAGCCGTACTCCCGCGGGCCGCACCAGCAGCGTGCGCGCCCCCTGAGGCGCGTTCTCGGGCACCGGCAGCTTTCCCCACGGCGTCACCGCGGCCGAGCCCTCGACGGTCGCCGGGACCACGTTGCCGAAGCCGAGGAAACGCGCCACGAACTCGTCGGCCGGCCGCTGCCAGACACCGAGGGGCGTGCCGGACTGGGCGATCCGGCCGTCCCGCATCACCACCACCCGGTCGGCCAGCGCGAAGGCCTCGCCCTGGTCGTGGGTGACCGCGAGCACGGTCGTACCCAACCGCCCGAACAGCTCCCGCAGTTCGACCACCAGCCGCTCCCGCAGCGAGCGGTCGAGCTGTCCCAGCGGTTCGTCGAGCATCAGCAGCCGGGGCCGGGGCGCCAGCGCCCGCGCGAGCGCCACCCGCTGCTGCTCACCGCCGGAGAGCCCGGCCACCGCCCGCCGAGCCGCCCCCGGCAGCCCGACCAGATCCAGCAACTCACCGACTCGCTCGGCCTGTTGTCCCTTGCCGGCGCCGCGCATCCGGAGCCCGAAGGCCACGTTCCCGCCCACGTCCCGCTGCGGGAACAGCTGATGGTCCTGGAACATCAGCCCGACCCCCCGCTGATGGGCCGGCACCCGCGCCTGGTCCTGCCCGTCGAGCAACACCCGCCCCGAGTCCGGCGGTTGCAGCCCTGCCACCACCCGCAGCAGCGTCGACTTGCCGCTCCCGCTGGGCCCGAGCACACACACCACCTCGTGCTCGGCGACCTGGAGGTCCACGGCGTCGAGCACGGCCCGCCCGCCGAACCGCACCGTGGCCTGCTCGAGTGCGAGAAGCGGCATCAGAACTCCCCCGTCCGGTCGGTCCGCAGCCGCTCAAGCACCAGCAGAGCCACCGCGCACACCACCATCAGAATCGTCGAAAGGGCCATCGCCTGGCCGTAGTTGAGATCGCCGGGGCGGCTGAGCAGCCGGGCCACCGCGACCGGCAGGGTCGGATTGTCGGGCCGCGCGATGAACACGGTCGCCCCGAACTCCCCCAGCGACACCGCGAAGGCGAACCCCGCCGCGACCAGCAACGCCCGCCGCACCATCGGCAGATCGACCTCCCGCCACACCCGCCACGGCGAGGCCCCGAGCACGGCCGCCGCCTCCCGCAGCCGTTCGTCCACGGCACGCAGCACGGGCAGCATGGTCCGCACGACGAACGGCACCCCGACCAGCGCCTGCGCGAGCGGCACCAGGATCCAGGACTGCCGCAGATCCAGCGGCGGCTTGTCGAGCGCGATCAGGAACCCGAAGCCGACGGTCACCGCGGACACCCCGAGCGGCAGCATCAGCAGCGCGTCGAAGCCCCGTACCAGCCGCCCCGCGTCCCGCCGGGCCAGCGCGGCGGCGGCGAGCCCGCCGATCACCACGGCGATGGCGGTGGCGGCGACGGCGTACTGCAGCGAATTGACCACCGACTGGATGGGCGCGACCAGGAAGGTGCCCCCGTCGGCGTCGCCCAGCGCCCGGTAGTAGCCGAATCCCCCGTCGAGCGACCGCCGTACCAGCACGGCCAGCGGCAGCACGAGGAGTACGGCGACGGTGGCGAGGACACCGGCGAGGAGCGCCCACTGCCCGGCTCCGCGCGGCCGGCGTGCCGTCACCGACGGGTCCACAAGGCGCAGCGCGCTCTCCCGCCGCCGTACCGTCCACGCGTGCACCGCGAGGATCGCGCCGACCGCGACGAACTGCACGATCGTGAGGACGGCGGCCGTGGAGAGGTCGAAGATCTCCGAGGTCTGCCGGTAGATCTCCACTTCGAGGGTGGAGAAGGTCGGCCCGCCGAGGATCTGCACCACACCGAAGGAGGTGAAGGTGAACAGGAAGACCATCAGCGCGGCGGCGGCCACGGCGGGCGCCAGCGCGGGCAGGGTCACCTTCCGCCAGGCGCCCAGCGGCGAGACGCCCAGCATCCGCGCCGCCTCCTCCTGCCGCGGGTCCAGTTGGGACCACAGGCCGCCCACGGTCCGTACGACGACCGCGTAGTTGAAGAAGACATGCGCGAGCAGGATGGCCCAGACGGTGGTGTCCAGTCGTACGCCCCACAGCTCGTCCAGCAGCCCGCCGCGCCCGACGAGGGCGAGGAAGGCGGTCCCCACGACGACCGTCGGCAGGACGAACGGCACGGTGACCACGGCCCGCAGCACCTGCTTGCCCGGGAAGTCCAGGCGGGCGAAGACATAGGCGGCGGGCAGCGCGGCGAGAAGGGTGAGCGCGGTGGAGGCGAGCGCCTGCCAGGTGGTGAACCACAGGACGTGCCGGATGTCGGACTGGCCGACGACGTCGGCGATCCGCCCGAACTGCCACACGCCGTCGACCTTCAGCCCGCGCGTGACGATCGCCGCGACCGGCCAGGCGAAGAAGACGGCGAAGAACGCGACGGGCCCGAGCATCAGCCCGAGCCGCGTCGCGCTCGCGCGCCGGCCCGAGGCCGTCACTTCAGTACGAGTGACGTCCACGACTTGACCCACTGGTCACGGTCGGCGGCGATCTTGTCGGGCGCCATGGTCTCGGGGTCCTTGGCGGCGGGACCGTACTCGGTGAACTCGGCGGGCACGCTCGCTCCCTTGACCACCGGATACACGAACATGTTCAACGGCATGTCCTCCTGGAACTCCTTGGAGACCAGGAAGTCGATGAGTGCCTTGCCGCCCTTGGTGTTCCCGGCGTTGCTCAGCAGCCCGGCGAACTCGATCTGCCGGAAGCAGGTGCCGGTCGCGACTCCGGTGGGCGCGGTGCTGGGCTTCGGGTCGGCGTAGATGACCTCGGCGGGCGGCGAGGAGGCGTACGACACGACGAGTGGCCGGTCGCCACCTGCCTTCTTTCCGCCTGCCGAACCGGAGAACTCCTCGTTGTAGGCCTGCTCCCAGCCGTCGACGACCTTGACGCCGTTGTCCTTGAGCTTCTTCCAGTAACCCTGCCAGCCGCTGTCGCCGTACTGCGCGGCAGAGCCGAGGAGGAAGCCGAGCCCCGGGGAGGAGGTGGACGCGTTCTCGGTGACGAGGAGGTTCTTGTACTGCGGCTTGACGAGGTCGGCGTACGACGTGGGCGGGGCCAGCTTGTGCTTGCTGAAGTAGGCCTTGTCGTAGTTGACGCAGATGTCGCCGTAGTCGATGGGCGTGACCCGGTGCTTGCCCGCGTCGAGCTGATAGTCCTTGCCGACCTGGTCGAGGCCCTTGGCCTGGTACGGCTGGAAGAGACCGTTGTCGAGGGCGCGGGAGAGCAGCGTGTTGTCGACGCCGAAGAAGACGTCGCCCTGCGGGTTGTCCTTGGTCAGGATCGCCTTGTTGACGGCCTGGCCGGCGTCGCCGTCCTTGAGGACGTTCACCTTGTAGCCGGACTGCTTCTCGAAGTCCTGGAGCACGCTCTTGGAGACGGCCCATGAGTCGTGGCTGACCAGGGTGACGGTCTTGGAGTCCGCCGTACCGCCCGAGGACGACCCGCACGCGGAGAGCGTGACGAGACCGAGCCCGACGGCCGCGGCCAAGAAGGTCTTGGTGTGCACTGGTGTTTTCCTCCTGGGGTTGGCCAGGAAGAGACGCGGCCCCACCCGGTGGAACAATCCGGGCAGGGCGCAACAGCTTGAGTGATGACCGAACTTCCTACCCAGAATGACCTGGGCGAGGTTCAGAGGGTCTGCGGCCCGGTTGCCGCACTCTCAGCGCTGTGGCGCTCCCCTGTCGGAATATGAAGATGTGAGTGCATGGAGACGTGGTTGTACGGCCCTCAGATTACCGCTCGGTGGCCGCGAGCTGACCACAGGCACCGTCGATCTCCTGCCCACGGGTGTCCCGGACGGTGACGGGCACACCATGCGCGGCGATCGCCTCGACGAACGCCTTCTCGTCCTCGGGCCGTGACGCCGTCCACTTGGACCCCGGCGTCGGGTTCAGCGGGATGAGGTTGACGTGCACCGGCTTGCCCTTGAGCAGGCGTCCGAGCCGGTCGCCCCGCCAGGCCTGGTCGTTGATGTCCCGGATGAGGGCGTACTCGATGGACAGCCGGCGCCCGCTCTTCTCGACGTACTCGAACCCGGCGTCCAGCACCTCGCGCACCTTCCACCGCGTGTTCACGGGGACGAGGGTGTCACGCAGCTCGTCGTCGGGGGCGTGCAGGGAGATCGCGAGCCGGCACTTGAACCCTTCGTCGGCGAACCGGTGAATGGCCGGCACAAGCCCGACCGTCGACACGGTGATCCCGCGCTGCGAGAGTCCGAGCCCGTCCGGGGCGGGGTCGGTGAGGGCACGGATGGCGGTGACGACCCGCTTGTAGTTGGCGAGCGGCTCGCCCATGCCCATGAAGACGATGTTGGAGAGCCGGGCGGGGCCGCCGGGGACCTCCCCGTCCCTGAGCGCCCGCATCCCGTCCACGATCTGGTGGACGATCTCGGCGCTGGACAGATTCCGGTCCAGCCCAGCCTGCCCGGTCGCGCAGAACGGGCAGTTCATCCCGCACCCCGCCTGCGAGCTGATGCACATGGTCACCCGGTCCGGGTAGCGCATCAGCACGGACTCGACGAGCGTGCCGTCGAACAGCCGCCACAGCGTCTTGCGGGTGGTGCCCGCGTCCGTCGACAGATGCCGTACGACGGTCATCAGCTCGGGGAACAGCGCGTCGCGCAGCCGGTCCCGGGAGCCGGCCGGAATGTCCGTCCACTGCTCCGGGTCGTGCGCGTACCGCGCGAAGTAGTGCTGCGAGAGCTGCTTGGCACGGAAGGGCTTCTCACCGATCTCGGCCACCGCGTCCTTGCGCTCGGCGGGCGTGAGATCGGCGAGATGCCGCGGCGGCTTCTTGGCTCCGCGCGGGGCGACGAAAGTGAGTTCTCCGGGTGCAGGCATAACACGTCCAGTGTCGCAGATCATCTCCGGGGCCCCAGGCCAGAGCGGGGTGGGGGTGGTCACCCATGGGTGCTGACTGTCAGCGTTGGTCGGCCTCGCACGGCCCAGGGACGGCCCAGGCCCGGCGCTTAGAAGATGCGGGCACGCCCCTCGGACTGGGCCTGGGCGACTGTGACCGATTCTGCTGGCGGTCGCATGGGTTCGCCCTCGTACACCGTCGTTGCCGTCAGGACTGCCGTCGCTGCCGTCAGCCTGGTGCGTCGATCTCCTGAAGACCGGTGGTGACCTCAATGCCGACGGCGTCGCGAAGTTTGAGGGCGCCGAAGAAGCCCGAGTATGGCTTGATGCCCCATTGGGACTGCACCACGCTCCCGGCACCCTTGACGCTGCCGTCGTCTCGCTGTCGCACATCCAAGCGGAACAGACGGGTCTGCCCAACCAGAGTCAGATCTCCCTCAACGGTTGCTCTGCCGTCGTGGATCTCCACGCCTGTGGAGGTGAAGGTCGCATATCGGTGCTGATCGACACGCAGCAGCTTGTGCATCGCCTGCTGGATCTGTTCCCTGTCCCCGTCGCTGAGCGGCTTGACCCCGCCCGTGCCTTCCAGGACCTTCAGCGCGCCCAGGTCCACGCGTACCGACACCACCGTCGGCTGGGTCGCGAGGTCCGCCGGCACGGTGACGTGGCCTTCCCACTCGGTGGCCTCGATGACCAGGTCATGCCCAACCCTTGCGGCCACGCCCTGGCGAGCGGTGCGCACCAGCAACCGACCGACATGCTTGCCAATCGCGTACTCGCCTGCTGCTAGGGCCATGATTCCACCCTACGCTCGGCCAGTCGGCCACGACATCAACCGTCAACGGCTGGAACAGGGGCTGACCACCGCTTTAGGAGTTCGATCACGTGTCGCTTGGAGGCGCTTCACGGCAGGAGGGCACGGCAGCGTCTGGCTGTCCTGGACCGCTGGTGTTCCCCGGCGTTGATGTCAGCCGTGGATGTCACCCACGTCCGTTGAGGTCGTCCGCGGGGGCTTGGGCTCGGCTTGGCGCGATACCGAGGGCGAGCGGTATTTGCCGGGGGCTGTAGGTCGACTAACACACTGCGATCGGGCTGTCAGTAGTCACGGTTCAGCGAGGTTCACCATCGGGCTCCTGCTCGCCGACCAGGACTACTAGAAGACGAGCTGGCTCTCCGGGGCTCGGGCAACGCGACCGCTCCGTGCCGTCGCACCAGCCAGTGCCGGAAGCCCTTCGGCAGTGTGCCCAGTACCTCGAAGCCGAGCGACCGGTGCAGCTTCACCGCACGGACATTCGTTTCCACGGCCGCCGTGAATTGCATCGCCCGGTAACCTGCCGTACGCGCCCACTCCCCCGTGTACGCGTCGGAGTCCACGGCGCCGACCGCGTTCGGTAGATGAACATCCTCAGGTGAGAGCGGGTTGGGCAAGGTCAGTACCGAGGTGGGTACAGGTTGCCCGGCTGTGGGTACGGGTTGCCCGGCTGTGGGTACGGGTTGCCCGGCTGTGGGTACGGGTTGCCCAGCTGTGGGTACGGGTTGCCCGGCTGTGGGTAGGGGTTGCCCGGCTGTGGGTACGGGTTGCCCGGCTGTATGGTGAACGAGCCGTTGTGCAGCGGCCCCGGCGTATAGCCGCCACTTGTCAGAGCCTGCGGCGCCATGGCATCCATTGACCCTCCGTCCACGGCGACTTGGGTGAAACGCACGCTATCGAGTTCCGGATAGGCGTGGTTGGGCGACTCGATGACCGCCTCCGCGCTGACATTTTCTGCTTGAAGCGTCTTTTTGACGTGCTTGGTCCAGCCCTTGGTGTTGTCGGTCAGGGCCAGCGAGTAGCCCCCCGCGCCATCGGAGGTGACCGACGCGGTCATGCTGTCCCCCTCGGAGACCGGATCCTGCCAGTACGTCGGTGCGGCCGGATAAATCTCGTACCAAGCGGTCCTCACCGGGGAACCGCTGGAGCAGTCGGTCTGCACCCCAGTCTGCTCCACCGTGCGTGAGCCCCAGCCGTCCAGCCCGACCCAGGGGGCGAACCTGTCGTTGTTAGAACGGCAGACGACATGCGGCTCGGTCCACGAGCCGGTGATTCTGGTGAAACTGCCCTGGGTCACGTAGCCGCCCCAGTTCGAGTCGCCTGACTGGTGCTGGGCCGTGGGGTCGAACCGCACAGTCGGCATCGCGGTGGCTGCGGAGGCTACCGGGGAAAGAGCTGTCGCGGCGAGAACCAGCCCTGCTGCCGCGAATGCGGCCGGGGTGCGCCGTGTGGTGCCTGCGCTGCCTATTCGCATAACGATGACCGGTCTCCTTGCGAGTGTGGAACTGAAGTCGGGTGAGAGGGGACCGTCCGTGCGGACGGTCTACGGGGACTGGTGGTGGCAGTGCCGTCCGGAAGACGTCGTGCTGCCGACCTATGTGACACCAACACGCCGCAGGGGCGGCGAGTTGCCGACGAGCCACTTGGCCCGTCACGCGCCCGTAGCCGTTCGCCCACAGGACCGGTGACGCTGTCGGCATTCGACGGGCGGTGTCGTGCGGCGTCGTGGGCTCCGGCCCGGCGACGACTTGCTCGGATATTTCATCCCACTGGTAGCGATGGCAAGTGTTTTGTGATGGTCGTCACCACGTCGCTTCGTCACATTGTTGCCGGAGAGTCAGGGGGCGTTTTAAGAGAGTTAGTACCGTTTCAACACGTTGTGACCGTCCATAAGAACCGTCATTTCGGACACCAAGGGGCTGGCGAGTCCGGACTCCTGGTGCCCAGGGCGCCGCTTGCGGTCGTGCCGGGCGATACCTGCAGGTCGACCGCGCTTTCATCTGTATCAATTGCGGTAAATGCGGATGGAAGCTCTTAAAATGCCTTCCGGTAGGGCGGTGTGAGAGTTGACGCCTGATTTGCCGCTTCGTCGAGAGTGAGCGAGCAGGTCGCGGCGAGGGCCAGACCCGGAGACCGCACAGACCCGACGGACGGAGAGCGCGTCCTGTACGCGGGGGCAACGGAACTGCATCTGCGGGCCGACGGCAGTACCTGGGCCCAACGTCACTACACTTCAGGAGACTTGACCGTCGCCGTCCGCTCCAACGAGAGCGGTAGCAACGAGCTGAACTACCTGGTCACGGAGCCGCACGGCACCGCCAGCCTCGCTGTCGACGCCACGGACCAGGCATTCTCCCGGCGTTGCATGACCCCCTCCGGCGCACCGAGAGGCAGCACCACAGGGACCGCGTGGCCCTACGACAAGGGCTTCCTCTGCGCGGTGCTGTCGGCTGGCGTGGATGACGGCCACCTCGCCCGGAATCCGTGCTCGGCAGCATCTGTCCGGCCGCCGGCCGTCTCGTCCGCCCGGGTCGTGCCGTGGCTCCCGTCCCAAGTTCGCGCGGTCCGCGACGCTCTGCCCAAGCGGTACCAGGCCATGGTCGCCGTGGGCAGCGGCTGCGGTCTCCGACAGGGCGAGATCATCGGTCTGTCGGAGGACGCCGTGCAACTCGACGGTGACACGCTGCGGGTCAGCACTCAGGTCAAGCTGATCCGGGGTGTCGCGGTCTTCGCTCCGCGCCCAAGAGCAACAAGGAGCGGCACGTACCGCTGCCGTCCTCGGTGGCCTCTGCCTTGCGGCGGCACATGAAGAGCCACCCGCCGGTGGCAATCAAGCTGCCGTGGATGAGCCCGGACGGCCCTCTCACCGAGCGGCGCCTGATCTTCACCACCAGGGCCGAAGGGATCGTCTGGCGGAGCAACTTCAACATCCAGGAGTGGAAGCCCGCCCTTGCGACCGCCGGCCTTATTCCAACTCCCGAACCCGGCAAGCCGTACGCCTCCGCCCGGCAGCACGGAATGCACGCCCTGCGCCACTTCTACACTTCGGTTCTCCTGGACGCGGGCGAGAGCATCAAGGCCGTGAGCGAAACCTCGGGCATTCCGATCCGGCGATGACGCTGCGGGTGTACGCCCATCTGATGCCCAGCAGCAGCGAGCGAGCCCGGCGGGCCCTGGATGACGTCTTCGGTACGGCCCAGGAGCCCTGACGGCCCAGAGACGGCCCAGCGGGCACAAGACAGCCCCCTACTGGCGACAACATCGCTGGCGGGGGGCTTCTTCGTGCCCGGGGCACATCAGTTCTCCGGGACAGGCATGGTTCGTCCAGTGTCGCAGATCGACAGGAGCGGCCCAGGCCGCAGCGGTGCGCGAACGGTCACTCATGGTGCCCTCTGTCACCGTGGGCATCCCGCGCCGCGCCCGGCAAAGGGACAGGCCGCGATGAGCGGAACCGATGGCCCCTGCGGCAGCCCGGCGTGCGCCTTCCGACGCGCGGGGCGATGGCATTCGCGAGACGCTGGGAGGGAGGAGCGCGCCCGGAAGTGGCGCGTTTCCAGCTGGAACACGCACCTAGCCAAGAAGGCGGGCCGTGATGAACGACTCGGATACGGGCGCCGTGGGACGGAGCCAGGGCGAGACGGCCGGACTCTCGACGATCAGGCTGAGCGTCAACGATCAGGTGCGGCAGCTCGAGGTCGATCCGCGGACCTCGCTGCTCGACGCGCTGCGCGAACATCTGCGCCTGAGCGGCACCAAGAAGGGGTGTGACCACGGGCAGTGCGGCGCCTGCACCGTGCTGATCAACGGCCGGCGCGTCAACTCCTGCTTGACGCTCGCCGTGATGCACGAGGACGACAGGATCGTCACGATCGAAGGCCTGGGCGACCCGGATGCCCTGCACCCCATGCAACGCGCCTTCGTCGAGAACGACGGCTTCCAGTGCGGTTACTGCACACCGGGCCAGATCTGTTCGGCCGTCGGCATGCTCGCCGAGGTGGAGGCGGGCTGGCCCAGCCACGCCACGGCTGACGTGTCCGCGCTGCAGGTCGCGTTGACCGACGAGGAGATCCGCGAGCGGATGAGCGGCAACATCTGCCGGTGCGCCGCCTATCCGAACATCCTCGCGGCCATCCGCGGCACCGCGGAAGGGGGCCCCGAATGAGGCCGTTCACCTACGAGCGAGCGCCGGACGCACAAGCCGCCGTAGCCGCGGTGTCCAGGGACGGTGCGAAGTTCATCAGCGGCGGCACCAATCTGCTCGACCTGATGAAGCTCGACATCGAGAAGCCCGGCCATCTGGTGGACATCAGCCGGCTTCCGCTGCGGGACATCGAAGAACTCCCGGACGGCGGTCTCCGTGTCGGCGCCCAGGCGGCGAACTCCGAGGTGGCCGCCGACGCCCGCGTACGCACCCGCTACCCCGTGCTGTCGGAGGCGCTGGTGTCGGGCGCATCGGGCCAGTTGCGCAACAAGGCGTCCACCGGCGGAAACCTGCTGCAGCGCACTCGCTGCCCGTACTTCTACGACACCGCCGCGGGCTGCAACAAGCGCGATCCCGGGTCCGGATGCTCGGCGATCGGCGGGTTCAACCGGATACACGCGATCCTCGGCGCCAGCGACTCCTGTATCGCCACCCACCCCTCGGACATGGCTGTCGCGCTGACCGCCCTCGGAGCGGAGATCGAGCTCCTCGACGCCGATCAGGCGGTACGCGGCGTCGCCATCACGGACTTCTACCGGCTGCCGGACGATACCCCGCAGATCGAGACCGTGCTGCGGACCGGCGAGATGATCACGAGCGTCGTCCTGCCCCCGCCTCCGCCGGGCCGGCAGAAGTACCGCAAGGTGCGCGACCGGGCGTCGTACGAGTTCGCGCTGGTCTCCGTGGCGGCGATCGTCTCGACCGATCAGGGAACGATCAGTGAGGCGCGGGTGGCGTTCGGCGGTGTCGCGCACAAGCCGTGGCGGTCCGTCGAGGCGGAGTCCGCGTTGACCGGCCGTCCGGCCACGATGGCCACCTACCAGGTCGCCGCCGAGGCGGCGATGGGCGACGCGGTCGGGCAGGGACACAACGACTTCAAGATCGAGCTGGCCAAGCGCACGCTGTGCCGCACGCTGGCGCAAGTGGCCGGGGCGAGCTGAGGAGGCGGCATGATCGGGCAAGCCCTGAACCGCGTCGACGGCACGTCGAAGGTCACCGGCCGGGCCACCTACGCCTACGAGCAATGGGAGGCCGGCCGGCCGCTCTACGGTTTCATCGTCGGCGCGACGATCGGCAAGGGCCGTATCACCCGGATCGACACGGAGAGCGCCGAACGCGCGCCGGGCGTGCACATGGTGATGACCTATCTCAACGCCCCGGCGCAGGGCACTCGCGACGAATCCATTCCGTTCGAGTACTGGCGCGCACAGCCGGTACTGACCGGCTCCGACATTCACCATTACGGCGAGCCGGTGGCACTCGTCGTCGCCACGACCCTCGAGCAGGCCCGCGCGGCTGCCGACCTCGTCGAAGTCGAGTACATCACCGGGCGGGGACGGTTCAACTTCGCCGAGCAGGAAGACGAGGTGTACATCCCGAAGGTGGTCAATGCCGGCCTCCCCACCGACACCTCGGTGGGCGATTTCAATGCCGGGTTCGACAGCGCGGATGTCAGAATCGACCAGTACTACACGACGCCGTACGAGTTCTCGATGCCGATGGAACCGCACGCCTGTCTGGTGGAACCGCGTGACGAGGACCTGGTCGTCTACGTCAGCTGCCAGATCGTCGATGCGGCGCAGGCCTCGGTCGCCAGCACGCTGGGGATCGACCCGGCACGGGTTCACATCGTCACCCCCTTCGTCGGCGGGGGATTCGGGTCCAAGCTGGGCATCCATTCCGAGACGATCCTGGCAGCGCTCGCCGCTCGCGCGTTGCGCCGTCCGGTCAAGATCGCGATGACCCGGCAGCAGATCTTCCAGCTCGTCGGCATGCGCCCCACCTCCAGCCAGCGGGTTCGGCTGGGCGCGGGGCGGGACGGCCGGCTGGCGGCGATCGCCCATGACGTCACCATGCACACCAACCCCGACGTGGAGTACGCCGAGCAGACCGCCGCCACGACCCGCAGCCTCTACGCCGCGCCCCACCGGTTGACCAGCCACCGGCTGGCGCCGCTCGACCTGCCGCGCGGGACGGACGTCCGCGCACCCGGCGAGGCGCCCGGCATGCTGGCGGTCGAGTCGGCGATGGACGAGCTGGCCCATGCGCTCGACATGGACCCGGTCGAGCTGCGGATCCGTAACGAGCCCACCGTCGACCCCGAGCGGGACGTGCCGTACAGCGACCGGCACCTGGTCGACTGTCTGCGCGAAGGTGCGCGCCGGTTCGGCTGGGAGCACCGCCACGCCGCCCCGGCGAGCATGCGCGACGGGCGATGGCTGGTCGGCTACGGCATGTCGGCCGCCATCCGCGGGCACTTCCAAGGGCCGACCGCGGTGCGCGTGCGGTGGGAGGCGGACGGCACCGCCGTCGTCCAGACGGACATGACCGACCTCGGCACCGGTACCTACACCGTCCTGACCCAGGTCGCGGCCGACGGCCTCGGGCTCTCGGCCGACCGGGTGCGGATCGAGCTCGGGCGGTCCGATTTTCCCTCGAGCTGGGGGTCCGGGGGCTCGTGGGGCGCCACCAATTCGTGCACCGCGGTGCATCGGGCGTGCCTGGCCCTGCGTGAGAAGGTGCTGGTCGCGGCGGGCGGCGACACGCGCTCTCCGCTGCACGGACTCGACCCGGCGGACGCCGTGTTCTCCGGTGGCAACGTGAGTATCGGCGGCGCGTCCGAGGCAGTCAGCGAGATCGTCGCACGCAGCCGTCCCGAAGGTGTGGAGGCGGAGGGCGTGACCCGCTTCATGGGCGATGATCCGAACTACACGGACTACTCGATCAACACCTACGGGGCCCACTTCGCCGAGGTGGGGGTCGACGCGGACACCGCCGAGATCCGTCTGAGGCGGATGCTCGGCGTGTTCTCGGTGGGCCGTGTGTTCAACCCGAAGACGACCCGTTCGCAGCTGATCGGCGGCATGATCTGGGGAGTCGGCGCGGCCCTCGAGGAAGAGGCCGTCGTCGACCCTCGATCCGGCGCCTTCGTCAACCACGATTTCGCGCAGTACCTGGTGCCGGTCCACGCCGACGTCCCCGACGTCGACGCCGTCATCCTTGACGGGTTCGACGACAAGGCCAACCCCCTTGGCGCGAAGGGCGTCGGTGAGGTGGGAATCTGCGGGGCCGGCGCGGCGGTCGCGAACGCGGTGTTCAACGCCACCGGCGTGCGCGTGCGCGACTTCCCCATCACCATCGAGAAGGTGCTGCCCGGTCTACGACCGGTGGCCTGAGTCCACTCACGGGGCGCATATGTGGTCCTGAGCGGTTCCGGCCGCCCCAATCACCAGGTCACGGGCAGGGTGCGCGGTCCGCGGATCAGGCCCTGGCGCTGGAACTCGACGTCCTCGGCGGGTACCGCCAGCCGGATGCCGGGGAAGCGGGCGAGGACCGAGCCGATCATGATCTCTGCCTCCATACGGGCCATGATGGCGGCCATGCAGTGGTGGGGACCGTGCCCGAAGGCCAGGTGGGGGCCGTTGGTGCGGTCGAAGTCCAGGTCGTCGGGGTCGGGGAAGACGGCGGGGTCGCGGTTGGCGGCGACATACGCGTTGTAGATGACCTCACCGGCCCGGATCAGCTGGCCGCCGACCTCGACGTCCTCGACGGCGACCCGCGGGATACCGACGCCGTTGCGGTGCGGGACGTAGCGGAAGAGTTCGTCCACGGCCTTGGGGAGCAGCTCCGGCTCGCGGCGCAGCCGGTCCAGCTGGCGGGGGTGGGTGAGCAGCGCGTACATCATCGAGCCGCTGTTGTTGCGGACCGCGTGGCCGCCGCTGACCTGGATGGAGGTGGCCAGGGAGATCGCCTCGTCGTCGGTGATCTCGTCGGCCGCGGCGGCCAGCGCCAGCACTCCGGCGAGGTCTTCGCGGGGCTCATCACGGCGGTGCTGGAGCAGCTCGGCGAGCCGGGCCCGGGTGGCCCGGGCGGCCTCCTTGGCGCGCTCCTCGGAGTCGGCGCCGGCGGACAGCAGGGCCTCGCCGGTCGCCGCCCAGCGGTGCCAGTCCTTCTCGTCGACGCCGAGGAAGTCACGGATCACGGCGATCGGGAAGGGGCCGTGCAGATGCTCCATGAGATCGGCCGGCGGCCCGGCGGCTTCCATCACGTCGAGCAGTTCGGCCGCCCTGCGCTCGGCCATCGGCCGCAGCCGCTGCATGGCCCGCCCGGTGAAGGCGCGGGCGACGACCCTGCGCAGCCGGTTGTGCCGGGGCGGGTCGATGTACTGCAGGCCCGCCGTCTGCGAGGCCACCGGCTCCGGGCGCATGCTGGTGACGTCGCGGCCGACGACCAGTTCCCGGGAGAAGCGGGGGTCGGAGGTGACGAAGCGGACGTCCTCGTACCGGGTGATCAGCCAGGCGTGTCCCTCGCCGTGCGCGAGTTTGATCCGGGTCACCGGTTCGTCGCGCAGCACCTCGTCGAGAAAGGGGTCGGGGTCGAGGGCGGGCAGATCGTCGACGGGCCAGAACCGCACCGGAGGAGGCGGGGTCGGGGACGGGGTGGAGGCCGGGGCCGGATCAAGGGGCATAGGCACACTCCCTGCGCGTCGGAGGACACAGCGTCCTCACAGGGAGTGTGCCTCCCGCCGCACTGACCATGCTATTTCTGCTGCGGCATCCGGGGCCGACAAGCCGATGAGCCCCCGCCCTGCGAAGGGCGGGGGCTCGACTACGACAGCTGTACGTCAGCCGCTGCCGACGAAGTGCACCGTCAACAACCACACCACCGGAGCCGTCCGCAACAGCGCGAGTCCAAGCGGTCCATGCCGTACCCACTCGCCGCTACCGCGGCGCGGCGCCGTGGGCCGCCGTCACCCACTCCCGACAAACAACACCATCAACAGCCACACCACCGGAGCCGTCGGCAGCAAGGAGTCCAAGCGGTCCATGATGCCGCCGTGGCCGGGGAGCAAGGTGCCCATGTCCTTGATGCCCAGGTCCCGCTTGATCATGGACTCGCCGAGGTCACCGAGTGTGGCGCTGGCCGCGACCGCGAGGCCCAGCAGCAGGCCCTGCCACCAGGTGCCGTCGTCGATCAGGAACTGCATGCACAGCGCGCCCGCGGCCATGGCGAACAGCACCGCGCCGACCAGACCTTCACGGGTCTTGCCGGGGCTGATACGCGGGGCGAGCTTGTGGGAGCCGAAACGCCAGCCGACCGCGTAGGCGCCGGTGTCGCTGACCACCGTGAGGAGGAGGAAGGTGATCACACGGCGAGGACCGTCGTCGGCGGTGAGCATCATCGAGACGAAGGTCGCCAGGAACGGGACGTAGAACGCCGCGAAGAGACCCGCCGTGACGTCCCTGAGATAGCCCTCCGGCGGTTCTGTCATCCGCCAGACCAGCACCGCGAGTCCGGTGAGCGCCAGGGCGACCCAGGCGCCCTCGGCACCGCGGGCGTAGCCGGCGACCACCATCGCCGCGCCGCCGAGCGCCAGCGGAACCAGGGGCGCCTTGATGCCCTTGCGTTCCTGGAGCCGGCTGGTCAGCTCCCAAAGGCCCACCACGACCGCGACCGCGACCACTCCGACGAAGACGGCCTTGACGACGAACAGAGACGCCACGATCACGACGCCCAGTCCGACGCCGACACCTATGGCCGCACCCAGATCCCGGCCCGCGTTCTTCTTCTTCGGCGCGGGCGCCGGCTGCGGGGCGTCGGGCATGGGCTCCGGATTCTGCTTCTGTGGCGCCGCCTCGGGCAGCGGCCGTGCCGACGGGGTGTCGTTACGGAACGTCTCGTCTCGGAACAAGGGGCCGCTCAGCCGAGCGGCCCCCCGGTCGTCGTCCTGGTCTCCGCCGTACGCAGGATCGTCGTCGGGCACGATGGGCATGGGGCGAGTCTGCTGCGCGTCATGCGCATCGTACGCAGGACCCGCCGGGGCGGTTCCCTGGACACGACCCTGGCCATAGCCATGGGCATAGCCGTGGTCGTACCCCTGACCGGGAGCCTGGTCGTACCCCTGGCCGTGGCCGGAACCGTGGCCGTACCCCTGGCCGTGGCCAGGACTCTGGTACCCCTGGCCCTGGGCGGGACCCTGGTCGTACCCCTGGCCGGTGCCCTGATCGGTCGGCCCCCAGTACCCGGCCGGTGACCCGGCCTGCGGACCGGCGTGTGGCGGCGCTCCCCAGGATGAGTCGTTCATCAGACTTCGAGAAGCTCCGCTTCCTTGTGCTTGAGGAGCTCGTCCACCTGCGCGACGTACTTCGCGGTGGTGTCGTCGAGCTCCTTCTCGGCGCGACGGCCCTCGTCCTCGCCGACCTCGCCGTCCTTGATCAGTTTGTCGATGGCGTCCTTGGCCTTGCGGCGGACGGAGCGGATGGACACCCGGGAGTCCTCCGCCTTGCTCTTGGCGACCTTGATGTAGTCGCGGCGGCGCTCCTCGGTGAGTTCCGGGAACACCACTCGGATGATGTTGCCGTCGTTGCTCGGGTTGACGCCCAGGTCGGAGTCGCGGATCGCCTGCTCGATGTTGCGCAGCGCGCTCTTGTCGAACGGGGTCACGACCGCCATGCGCGGTTCCGGTACGGAGAACGAGGCCAACTGGTTGATCGGCGTCGGCGCGCCGTAGTAGTCGGCCACGATCTTGTTGAACATCGCCGGGTGCGCACGGCCGGTGCGGATCGCGGCGAAGTCCTCCTTGGCGACCACGACGGCCTTCTCCATCTTCTCCTCGGCCTCGAGGAGGGTCTCTTCGATCACCACTTGCTCCTGCGTGTCTTGAGTAAGGCCCGGCTGCGGTTCCGTTGTGAGGGGCGGCGGCCGGCTTCGTCGCGTCTTCTTTCCTGCACGTTTCCCGACCGGCAGAACATTGTCCATCCCCCGGTCAGGGGCGTCAGGCGGTGCCGGTCAGGCCCGGCTGCCCTGGTCACCCACCAGCGTGCCGATCTTCTCACCCTTGACGGCCCGCGCGATATTGCCCTCGGCGAGCAGCTCGAAGACCAGGATGGGCAGCTTGTTGTCGCGGCAGAGCGTGATCGCGGTGGCGTCGGCGACCTTGAGCTCGCGGGTGATGACCTCGCCGTAGCCGAGGGAGTCGAACTTGACGGCGTCGGGGTTCTTCTTCGGGTCGGAGTCGTAGACCCCGTCCACGCCGTTCTTGCCCATGAGCAGCGCCTCGGCGTCGATCTCCAGGGCGCGCTGGGCCGCGGTGGTGTCGGTGGAGAAGTACGGCATGCCCATACCGGCACCGAAGATGACCACGCGGCCCTTCTCCAGGTGGCGCACGGCGCGCAGCGGGATGTACGGCTCGGCGACCTGCCCCATGGTGATCGCGGTCTGCACCCGGCTGTCGATGCCCTCCTTCTCCAGGAAGTCCTGGAGGGCGAGGCAGTTCATCACGGTGCCGAGCATGCCCATGTAGTCGGAGCGGGCCCGGTCCATGCCGCGCTGCTGGAGCTCGGCGCCACGGAAGAAGTTGCCGCCGCCGATGACGACGGCGACCTGCGCACCGTCGCGGACGACGGCCGCGATCTCACGGGCGATCTTGTGTACCACGTCGGGGTCCACGCCCAGGCCGCCGCCACCGGCGAACGCCTCTCCGGACAGCTTCAGCAGAAACCGGCCGCGTACTTTGCCGTCGTCGCTCTTCTGGGCCTTGGTGGTCATGGAGATCCCGCCTCTTTCACATGGTGCACATACGAAGAAGGCCATTGCCGGTGGGGTCGCTTTTCGCTGCCCATGCGCGGCAATGGCCTCCTCGTCAGATCTGCCGCCGTCCGTCACGACCCTGGGTTTGGCCGGGTACCCGGACGACTGCTGTCGACCGACCCTATCGGGATTTCCCCGCGGGTCGCGCGTCGATCGCGGTACGGACTCAGATGCCGACCTTGATGCGCGTGAAGCGCTTCAGGGTGACACCGGCCTCGTCCAGAACCTTCTGGACCGACTTCTTGTTGTCGAGCGCGTACGGCTGGCCGAGCAGCGTCGCGTCCTTGAAGAAGCCGTTCAGACGACCCTCGACGATCTTCGGCAGGGCGGCCTCGGGCTTGCCCTCGGCGCGGGTGGTCTCCTCGGCGATACGGCGCTCGGACTCGACGACGTCGGCCGGCACCTCCTCCTTGGAGAGGTACTTCGGCGCGAAGGCGGCGATGTGCTGGGCGACGCCCTTGGCGACCTCGGCGTTCGGCTTGTCGAGCTCGACGAGGACACCGATCTGCGGGGGCAGGTCGGGCATCGTGCGGTGCATGTAGGCGAGCACGAAGCCGTCGGCGTACTGCGCGAAGCGGTCCAGGACGATCTTCTCGCCGAGGTTGGCGTTGGCCTCGTCGACGTACGCCTGGACGGTCTTGCCGGGCTCGATCTCGGAGGCGAGCAGGGCCTCCAGGTCCGCCGGGGCGGACTTGGCGACGTGCTCGGCGATGGTGTTGGCGACGGCCTGGAACTTGTCACCCTTGGCGACGAAGTCCGTCTCGCACTTCAGCTCGACAAGGACGCCGGAGGAGTTGTCGTCGGCGATGATCGAGACCACGGCGCCGTTCTCGGCGGAGCGGCCCTCGCGCTTGGCGACGCCCTTCTGGCCCTTGATACGGAGCGCCTCGACGGCCTTGTCGACGTCGCCGGCGGCCTCGTCCAGGGCCTTCTTGCAGTCCATCATGCCGGCGCCGGTGAGCTCGCGGAGCTTCTTGACGTCAGCGGCGGTGTAGTTCGCCATGAGTCTGTAAGTCTTTCTCGAAGTCTGGAAGATCGAAGATCTGCACGTCTGCGATCCACATGGATTCCATGTGCGGATTCCACCTGTAGGGGTGGATCGCGGACCGTTGGCTGACCTACGGATGAACGGTGGGGGCGGACTTCATGACACCGCCCCCACCGTCAACGCTTCACCGGACGGTCAGGCCTGCTCGGCGTCCGCGGCCGGGGCGGCCGGGGTCTCGGCAGCAGCCTCGGCCGGAGCCTCGGCGGGGGTCTCCGCGACGACCTCGGCAGCGGCCTCGGCCGGCTTCTCCGCCTCGGCGGCGGGCTTCTCAGCCTCGTCGGCCGGCTTCTCGGCCTCGTCGGCCTTCTTCTCGCCCTCGAGCAGGTCGCGCTCCCACTCGGCCAGCGGCTCGCCGGCGGCCTTCTCGCCCTTGTCGCCGGTGGCGACGCGGGAGCGGGAGATGAGGCCCTCGGCGACGGCGTCGGCGATCACGCGGGTGAGCAGGGTGACGGAGCGGATCGCGTCGTCGTTGCCCGGGATCTTGTAGTCGACCTCGTCGGGGTCGCAGTTGGTGTCGAGGATGGCGACGACCGGGATGTTGAGCTTCCGGGCCTCACCGACCGCGATGTGCTCCTTCTTGGTGTCCACGATCCAGACGGCGCTGGGCACCTTGGACATCTCGCGGATACCGCCGAGGGTCTTCTCCAGCTTGGCCTTCTCGCGCGAGAGCACGAGAAGCTCCTTCTTGGTCAGACCGGACGCGGCGACGTCCTCGAAGTCGATCTGCTCGAGCTCCTTGAGGCGCTGCAGACGCTTGTAGACGGTCGAGAAGTTGGTGAGCATGCCGCCCAGCCAGCGCTGGTTGACGAAGGGCATGCCGACGCGGGTGGCCTGCTCGGCGATGGCCTCCTGCGCCTGCTTCTTCGTGCCGACGAACATGACCGTGCCGCCGTGGGCGACGGTCTCCTTGACGAACTCGTAGGCGCGGTCGATGTACGACAGCGACTGGAGCAGGTCGATGATGTAGATGCCGTTGCGCTCGGTGAAGATGAACCGCTTCATCTTCGGGTTCCAGCGACGGGTCTGGTGACCGAAGTGGACGCCGCTCTCCAGCAGCTCCCGCATCGTGACGACGGCCATGGCCGTATCTCCTTGAATTTCTCGGTTGTGCCGCGGGTACCGGATGGCTCCCGCGCCTGACGCCCGTGCGCGCTGTGCCACGAAGGACCGAGAAGCGCTGACCCAGATCGTTTTGCTGACCTGATGTCGGGGCGTGCGAAGTCGACCCGGTGACCCGGATCGCCGTAAGAAGTGTACGGGACCGGCGAGGCACCGGGTGACGCCGCTGTCCACAACCGGTGAGTAGTCCACAGGTACCGGCCATGATCGGCGGTTTGCGGGACGGTTCGGTCATGTTGACCATGCGACGAACGATGTGGTGGGCGGGCGCGACGATGGTGCTGCCGCTGCTCCTGGCGGTGACCGGGGCCTGGGCTTTGGCTTGGGCGGCGGATCCTCCGCCCCCTCCCGCCACGGTCCCGGCGATCGGCCGCGCCTGGCCGGTGGGGGTACGACCGCCGGTGCTGCGCGGCTGGGAGCCGCCGGCGACGGTGTACGGCCCCGGGCACCGCGGGGTCGATCTGGGCGCCGCGGCCGGTGCGGAGGTCCGGGCGGTGGCGGCGGGCCGGGTCTCTTTCGCGGGGCGGGTGGCGGGGCGGGGCGTGGTGTCGGTGCGACTCGCCGGCACGGATCTGCGCACGACCTACGAGCCGGTGACGGCCAAGGTGAAGAAGGGGGAGGAGGTGGCCATGGGGCAGGTGGTGGGGACGGTGGAGCCACAGGGTGCGCACTGTGGTGCGCGTGCCTGTGTCCACTGGGGTCTGCTCAGGGGGGACGTGTATGTGAACCCGTTGCTGCTGTTGCCCCCGTGGTTGCTGAACGGGGGTCCGTCGAGACTGCTACCGGTGCTGGGGGTTCCGCTGCCGGAGAAGTGATTACGGACGGTTGTGCGCGAGTGCGGGTGAACGGGGACTGATCGCGCCCACGCGGCGGTAACCGCACATCGATACAGCCCCGCGCCCCTGGAGGGGCACAGCCGCGTCCTACCCGGCTGCGGGCAGTCGTGCCGCCCTCAGCCCTTCACACCCCGCAGCGCCATGGCCACGGCCGCGTCCGTGATCACCGTCGGGTCTTCGGCCGCGCCCAGCTCGATCCGCCGTACCGCCGCGTCCACGACCCCCTGCACCAGCATCGCCGCCAACCGGGGCTGCTCGTGCCCCAGCTCCCCGAGCGCCTCCACGATCATCGCGACCAGCCCGCCGTGCGCGGCCCGGATCTTCTCCCGCGCCCCCGCGTCCAGCTCGCTCGCCGAGATCGCGACCACCGCCCGGTGCCGCCGGTTGCCGACCAGCGCCAGCTGCTGCCGCACGTACGCCTCGACCTTGCCCTCGGCGGAGGCCGCCCGCTCCATCGCCGCCTCGACCTCCGCGGCCCACGCGGGGAAGTCGACCTCGCACAGCTCCTCGACCACGGCGGCCCGGGAACGGAAGTACTCGTACACGGAAGAGCGCGCGAGTCCCGTCCGCTCGGCGAGTGCGGGGAACGTCAGGGCATCCGTACCGCCCTCGGACAGGAGGGACCGCGCCGCGTCCAGCAGGGCGGCTCGCTGCATCGACCGGTGCTCGGCCACGGAGGCCGCTCGAATCCTTGGCACGCCAACCACTCTACGGACGCGCCGCGCCGGACGGGAGACAGCACGACCGGGACACGGGTCACTCCCGGCGGCCACGCCCCGAAATCCCCGGCCCGCGGCCGAAAGCCGCCGCTCAGCGGCCAAAACTCGCCAGTTTCGCCCGCAGCTGCAGCACGGACTTCGTGTGGATCTGGCTCACCCGGCTCTCGGTGACCCCGAGCACGTTGCCGATCTCGGCGAGCGTGAGCCCCTCGTAGTAGTAGAGGGTCACCACGGTCTTCTCCCGCTCCGGCAGCGTGTTGATGGCCCGCGCCAGGAACCGCCGCAGCTCCCGGTCCTCGGCCACCTCCACGGGGTTGTCCGCGGCGGTGTCCTCCAGCGTGTCCATGACGCTGAGCCCGTCCCCGCCCTCACCCCCGACGTGCAGCAGCTCCTCCAGCGCCACCACGTTGGCCAGCGACAACTGACTGAAGACGGCATGCAGTTCGTCCACCTCGATGCCCAGCTCGGTGGCCACCTCGCCCTCCGAGGGTGTCCTGCGCAGCCGGGCCTCCAGCGTGGCGTACGCCCGCTCGACGTTGCGCGCCTTCTGCCGTACGGACCGGGGGATCCAGTCCAGCGCCCGCAGCTCGTCGATCATCGCGCCCCGGATCCGGGTGATCGCGTACGTCTCGAACTTGATCTCCCGGTCGACGTCGAACTTCTCGATCGCGTCGATGAGCCCGAACACCCCGGAGGAGACGAAGTCGGCCTGCTCCACGTTGGGCGGCAGACCGACGCTCACCCGTCCGGCCACGTACTTCACCAGCGGCGAGTAGTGCAGGATCAGCTGTTCCCGCAGCCGTTCGTCCCCTGTCGCCTTGTACGACCGCCACAGCTCGTCGAGCGTCGAGGGAGCGGGCGGCCGCACGCTGCCACCGTCGCGGGCGGCTGGGGGGATCGCCGCCCGGTCGGACCCGGAGGTGTGCTGGGGCATTCGTCGCCTTGTGCCGTTCTGCCGTGAAGTGCCAGGAAGTGCTGTGATGTGCCGTGGAGTGGGGTGAGCGGGGTGAGGGTGCGGGTTGGGCGGGGTGTCGGTCTGGTGCCGGTTGGCACGGTCCGTGTCGGGCTTTCGTGAGCGTAGCGTGACTGAGGAGTCGCGGTGTGCGAACAGCGAGGCTCCACCCCTGCGCGAACCCCCTCGACGGCGCGTCCGGCCGCGCTCGGCGCGTCGCTCTGCGTGATCGACCGGAGGTGTCAACTCCGGCAATTCCCAAGGGCGTCGGGGGTTCCCCCGGACGGCCGAACACGCTCGGTCAGCGCCGACTGGGACCACCTCGGACCGAGATCATCGCCTGGCGTGTCAACTTCCAGCCGTCGCCGTGTCGTTCGACGTAACCAAGTGCTCGGAGTTCGTACAGCCTCGCGACGACCTCGTCCTCGGACGTCTGAGCGCCGCGTGCCACCTCTTCGGGTGACGCCGACCGGTTCCCGGGGAGGGCCGCCAGAACCTGCCGGGCAGCGGGTTCCAGCAGGTCACGCGGGAGGACGGGGCCGCTTCTGGCCGGTGCCAGCTCACCCATGTCGCCCACGAGTTCGACGACTTCCGCGGCGTCCGTGACGAGGGCGGCCTCCCCTCTCAGCAGTTCGTGCACCCCGGCGGAGAGGCCGCTGGTGGCGGGGCCGGGCACGCCCATGGTGTACCGGCCGAGCCGTTGTGCCGCCCGCGCGGTGACCAGCGAGCCGCTGCGGTGGGCGGCCTCCACGACGACGGTTCCCCTGGTCAGGGCCGCGATCACCCGGTTGCGAAGCACGAATCTGCTCTGTGTCGGATGCTCACCGGGCGGCAACTCCCCCACCACGAGGCCCTGTTCGGCGATCCTGCCGATCAACTGGGTGTTCCCGCGCGGGTAGGGCCGGTCGACCCCGCAGGCCAGCACCGCGACGGTGGCACCACCGGCGCCGAGGGCTCCGCGGTGGGCGGCACCGTCGACGCCGTAGGCGCCGCCCGACACCACCACCCAGCCGCGCTCGGCGAGCCCCGCGGCGAGGGTGGCCGCCATGTGCGCCCCGTACTCGGTGCAGGCCCGCGCCCCGACCACGGCGACGGCTCGGAGCGCCCACATCCGCAGACTGGGCCGCCCCCGTACCCACAGCCCGACGGGCCTGGCGTCTCCGAGATCATCCAGCTGACTGGGCCACTCGGCATCACCAGGGGCCACGAAACGCGCTCCGGCCCTCTGGGCGACGGTGAGGTCCGCGCGAGGATCGGCCCGCTCAGCCCGGGCCAGCAGCCCGGCCCACCGCTTGTCGCTGATGCCCGGCAGGGCCTCGCCTGCCCTTCTCAGCCGGTGTGCCACCTCGTGCACGCCCCGTTCCCGGATCCACCGCCCGGCGACCTCGTCACCGGGCTCGATGACCCGGGCGAGGAAGACCCGGGCCAGCAGAGTGAGGTCGCCGGTCATGTCAGCGCCCCGATGGCCATCGGCACGCCCCGCGGGACCCCGGTGCGCAGTTGCAGCGCCAGGGCCACGTCCGTCGCGTCCGGACGGTCGTGCCCGACCAGGTCGGCGACCGTCCAGGCGACGCGCAGGACGCGGTCGAGGCCGCGGGCGGTCAGAACGCCTCGCTCCAGGTTGCGCTCGGCCTCGTCCATGGCTCCCGGCACGGCGTGCCAGCGGCTGCGCAGCTCACGGCCGGGCACCTCGCTGTTGGTCCGCCAGGGTGTTCCGGCGAGGCGCAGGGCCGCCCGCTCCCTGGCTGCCCGCACACGGCCGGCGACCACCGCCGTGGACTCGCCCCGGACACCCCGCTCGGTGAGCTGGGCACGGGTGACCCGGTCCACCTGGACGCGCAGGTCGACCCGGTCGAGCAGCGGGCCGGAGAGCCGGGCCTGGTAGCGGCGGACGGCCGAGGGCGGGCATTCGCAGAGGTCGTCGGTGAGGGAGAAGCGCCCGCAGGGGCACGGGTTCGCCGCGAGCACCATCAGGAACCTCGCCGGAAACCGCACCACGCCCGCGCTGCGCGCGATCACGACGTGGCCCGCCTCCAGCGGCTGCCGCAGCGCGTCGAGCGCCTGGGTGGTGAACTCGGGGGTCTCGTCGAGGAAGAGGACGCCTCGATGAGAGAGCGAGACCGCTCCGGGACGGGCGACTCCCTGCCCACCGCCGACCAGGGCCTGCATGGTGGCCGAGTGGTGCGGAGCGCAGTAGGGGGCGATGTCGACCAGGGGTTTGCCCGGTGGCAGCAGTCCCGCCACCGAGTGCACCGCCGTGACTTCGAGGGACTCCTCCCGGGTGAGCCGGGGCAGCACGGCCGGGAGCCGCTCCGCGAGCATGGTCTTGCCCGCACCCGGCGGTCCCTCCAGGAAGAGGTGGTGGCTGCCCGCCGCCGCCACCTCGACGGCTGTCCGGGCCGAGAGCTGGCCCACGACGTCGGCCAGGTCGTGTCCGTGGTCCTGCTGTGCGGCTCCCGCGCTGTGCATCCCGGTGGCCGCGCCCGTGCCCGGCACCCGCAGACCGGCGAGCAGCGGATCGGGGCGCCCCGGCTCGTCCGGCTCCTCGTCGGGCACCGGCTCGTCCGCGAGGATCGCGATCAGCTGCCGCAGGCTGCGCACGCCCAGCACGGAGACACTGGGCACCAGTGCGGCCTCGGCGGCGGCGCACTCCGGCACGACGACCTGCTCGTAGCCGGCGTCGGCCGCTGCCAGCACCGCCGGCAGGATGCCCCGTACCGGACGCACCCGCCCGTCAAGACCCAGCTCCCCGATCATCACGATGTCGGACAGCACCCTCGGGTCGATCCGCTCGGCGGCGCCGAGCACGGCGCATGCGACGGCGAGGTCGAACCCCGAACCCGCCTTCGGCACCGACGCGGGGCTCAGCCCGACCGTGAGCTTCTTCGAGGGCCAGGCCGCCCCCGAGTTCACCACCGCCGCCCGTACCCGGTCCTTGCTCTCCGTCAGGCTCTTGTCCGGCAGTCCCACCAGCGTGAACGCCGCCACTCCCGGTTCCAGGTCGGCCTGGACCTCCACCACCACGCCCTCGACGCCCACCAGGGCCACCGAGCACGTACGCGCGAACCCCATCTCACGCCACCCCCCGCGCATGCTCGACCACGGGCGCCCCGCGCTGCGGCAGGAGCACGCCGATCAGGTCGATGCGGACGCCGCCCGGCGGTGCCCCTCCGTGTGCGTGGATCCAGTGTTCGGCGAGGCCGCGCAGGCGCTGCGCCTTCTCGGGGGTCACCCCGGCCATGGGGTGTTCGAAGAGACCCGCCCGCCGGGTCTTGACCTCGCAGACGACCAGGACGTCCCCGTCCCGCGCCACGATGTCGATCTCCCCCGACCTGCCGCAGCGCCAGTTGCGCTCCAGGACCGTCAGACCGGTCTCCGTCAGCCGCCGCGCGGCCAGCGTCTCGCCGTACTTGCCGAGTGCACTGCGTGCCCGATTCGTGTTCATGTCGGCACCACCTCCGGCGCCAACCGTCACGCATCCCCCACCCAGAAGTGGATCTTGGTGGGTTACTCAGCGGTTGTGGACAACTCCGTCACCCACACGAGGGACCGGCCCAGGAGGCTCAGCCGCCCGGAAGCTCCAGATCGCTCTTGTTCAGCTCCTCGATATTCACGTCCTTGAACGTGAGAACGCGGACCTGTTTCACGAAGCGGGCCGGCCGGTACATGTCCCAGACCCAGGCGTCCGCCATGGACACCTCGAAGAACACCTCACCCTGGACCGAGTGCACCTGCATCTCGTAGTCGTTGGTGAGGTAGAAGCGCCGCTCGGTCTCGATCACGAATTTGAACAGACCGACGACATCGCGGTACTCCCGGTAGAGCTTCAGCTCCATCTCGGTCTCGTACTTTTCGAGGTCCTCGGCGCTCATGGCATGTTCCCCTTCAGCCGTGCGATCCCACCATTGTGCGCCAGTCCCGCGCGCCCCTAGACGATTTCCGTGTCCAGGGTGACGGGCCTGACGGGGGGACCTTCGTCGAGCAGCCTACGGAACAGCTCGGCGAGTCTGGTCGGATACACCGTCTCATGTGCCCGGGTCAGTTCCTGGCACGTCCACCAACGTGCTCCTGCGACACTGCGTCGCTCCAGCTCGGTCAGGGCTCTGGCCTCGGTCGCCGTCTGCGTCGTACGGGCCAGGTAGTACCACTCGTCCTGGTCCCAGCGGCGGCCGGCGAACGGGAAGGAACACATCCGGCGCCACAGCAGCGGGCCGAGTTCGACGTCCGTGATGCCGGTCTCCTCTGCGAGTTCCCGCAGGGCGGCCTGCTCACGGGTCTCCTCGCCCTCCAGTCCGCCGCCGGGTGTGAACCACCAGTCGTCGGCCGGGTCGTCCGGTTCATGGCCGTGCAGGAGCAGGATGCGGTCGTCGGGGTCCAGGAGGACCACGCGGGCCACCTTGCGCGGCGCGCGCGGGACGACGCCCTCCGGCAGCGCCTCAGCGGGCACCGGCGGGCTCCGTACGCCCGCGGGTACGGGAGCGGCCCAGCAGGCCGGCGATCGGGCTGTAGGCGCCGCCTGCGAGGACCAGCACGGCACCGCCCACGATCATGAACTCGATGACGCGCAGCGGGCCCGGCTGGGAGAGGGCGCCGAGCGTCTCGAAGCCGGTCGGGCGCTTGAGGAGGCCCTTCATGGGCCAGATGACGGAGTCCACGCGGGCGCTCACGGCGCTGCGGGCGACCGTGCCCTTCGCCGCGTCCGTGAGGTGGGCGGTGGAGTCCAGGGAGCCCTGGCGTTCGTCACCGAGGAGGAAGAGCCGCCCCTCGGGGACGGTGACGGTCGGGAAGCCCTGGAGCTCGGCCAGGCTGCCCGCGGGCAGATAGGGCTCGTCGATCTGCTTGCCGTTGACGGTCAGCTTGCCGTTCGTGCAGCAGGAGACCGTGTCCCCGCCGACCGCGACCACGCGCTTGACGACGTCCGCGTTGGTGACCCAGCTCGTGTCGTGGAAGACCACGACGTCGCCCCGGCGCACCTCGCTGCCGTCGATGCGCTGGCCGAGGACCCGGTCCCCGGCGTCGATGGTCGGTGTCATCGAACCGGTGGGCACGGTGTACGGCCGGTAGACGACCGCTCCCCAGGCGAACCCGCCGAGGAACAGGACGATGCCCAGCGCGACGGCGATCCCGGACAAGCGGTTGCCGAGCGTGCTGCCGGACTGCGCCGTGCCGGTGCTGGTGCCTCCGCTGCGCGGGGCCGTACGTATCGTGCTCTCGCCACCCATGAGGCCGCACCCTACCCGGCGGTACCGGGCAGGGGCAGCCCTTCTTTCCCGCCCCTGGTCACAAGCTCCCCAAGGGTTTCACAAAGGGTTTCACACGGGTCGGTCAGTACCGGCCCGCAGCCGCCCGGCCCGGGCCGGTCAGCGCTTTCCGGCGGCCGCCGACCGCTGCTCGAACTTCGACTCGATCCGGTCGCCCCGCCGGCGGCGCCACACCGCGATCGGCAGGACGGCCGCGACGGCCACGCCCTCCGGGGCCACCGAGAGGGAGGCCGCGGCGGACGAGTGCGTGTTGATGCCGCTCTGGTCGAAGGTGTCCGGGACGGGCAGGGTGCCCCAGCGGTTGATCGGCCAGGCCTTGACGATGGCGCGACCGACGACCTCCTTGACGGGGACCATGCCGTGGTGCCTGTCGGACTGGTTGTAGCGCGAGTCGCGGGAGTTCTGGCGGTGGTCGCCCATCACCCAGATGTAGCCCTTGGGCACCTTCACCGTGAACTGGCCGCCCTGGTCGTCGACGCTGCACGGGGTGTTGCCCGGGTACACATAGGGCTCGTTCAGCGCATGGCCGTTGACCATGAGCGGGCCGCTGCCCTTGCAGGAGACGGTGTCCCCGCCGACGCCGATGACCCGCTTGATGAGGTCCTTCTCCTCGGCGGACGGCATCAGGCCGATCCAGCTGAGGAAGGTCTGGATCGCGTTCGGCTGGGCCGTGGGCTCGCCCGCCAGCCAGTCGTCCGGGTCGTGGAAGACGACGACCTCGCCGCGGTCCGGCTCGGAGCCGAACCAGGGGGTGAGCTTGTCGACCAGGACGCGGTCACCCACCTGGAGGGTGTTCTGCATCGAGTCCGACGGGATCGAGAACGCCTGCACCAGAAACGTCTTGATCAGCAGCGCCAGTACCAGCGCGATACCGATCAGGATCGGCAGCTCCTTCCAGAAGGAGCGAGGCTTCTTCGGTGCGGGAGCTGCCGAGTCGCCCGCACCCCCGTCCGTGCCCCCGCCGTCACCGCCGGGGTGGGGACCGTTCGCCGGACCGCCGTCCCCGGCCGGACCACCACCGTCATTCCCGGAGGTGGAACCACCGTCGACGGGGGGGACATTCTCCACGGGGCGCCCGCTGTGCTCCTCGCCGTCGTGTCCCGACCGTGCGCCAACCGCCACATCCCCCACGCCAACTCCTTACTCCGTGCCGCCGCCCGCGCCATCCCCGGCGCAGACCCACTACTCCCATAACGAGCGGGAGTTCCGCAGGGCTCGGGAGTTGGACGTATCCGTTCGGATCGTCGGGGGCAACCCTATGCGACGCCTGGGGAGCCGCGGTCGACCCCGACACGGAGTTCGAAACGCTTGCGAAGGTTTTAGGTTCGTCCAGCGAGGCCCAGTGCCCGAACGGCCAGCCGATCCACTTGGCCCGGCCCACCACCAGGCTCACCGGGACGGTGCCGCCGTAGTCGGTGTCCTGGTGCGCCCGGGAGTCGGCCGAGTTGCCGCGATGGTCGCCCATCACCCACAGCCGCCCCTGCGGGACGGTGATGTCGAACTCGGTGGCGGACGGGGCGTTCCCGGGATAGAGGTAGTCGCCCTCGGTCAGCGGTACGCCGTTGACGGTGACCCGGCCCTGCGCGTCGCAGCACTTGACGTGGTCGCCGCCGACACCGATGACCCGCTTGATGAGGTCCTTCTCGTTGGCGGAGGGCAGCAGACCGATGAAGGTGAGCCCTTCCTTGATCTGCTTGACCACGATCGGGTCGTTCGTCTTGGTGGTCTGCTCGTCCGCCAGCCAGCCGCCCGGGTCGTGGAAGACGACGACGTCCCCGCGGTGCGGCTTGGAGCCGAACCAGGGGGTGAACTTGTCGACCAGCACACGGTCGCCGATCCGGATCGTCTGCTCCATCGAACCCGAGGGGATCACGAAGGCCTGGACGAGGAACGTCTTCAGCACGAGGGCTATCAGGACGGCCACACCGACCAGCAGCGGTATCTCCCGCATCGCGCCGCGCCTGCGCTTGCGCTTGACCTTGCGCTGCAGCTTGCGCCGCTCGGCACGGGACCGGCCGCTGGACGGGGCGGAGGAGCGCCGGACCCCGGTGGGCAGCAGATCGGCGGTGGCGTCCGTGGGCACGCCGCGCGGTTTGCCGCGGTTACCCATGGGCCCCTCCCGGCGCCGGCACGCGCGCGTAGGCGGCGGGACGGATGAGGTGGGTCCAGTGGGCGTACGGCCAGACGATCCAGTCGGCCCGGCCGATCACGTCCTTGACGGGGATCATGCCGCCGCCGGGCGAGCCCAGGTGGTCGCGGGAGTCGCTGGAGACGCTGCGGTGGTCACCGAGGACGAAGAGCGTGCCCTCGGGGACCTCGACGTAGAAGGGCACGGTGGACGGGGTGTCCCCGGGATAGAGGAACGCGGTCTCGTCGACCGACCGGCCGTTCACCTCGATCCTCCCCTCCTTGTCGCAGCAGACCACATGGTCTCCTCCCACACCGACAACGCGCTTGATGTAGTCGGCGTCCCCGAAATACCCGGTGCCGTCGAACACGACGACATCGCCCCGGCGCGGCTCGGCTCCGAAACGGTACGCCAACTTGTTTACGAGAACGCGGTCCCCGATCCTCAATCCCTGTTCCATGGATCCGCTGGGAATCTGGAATGGTTGCGCCACGAAAGCGTTGAGGACGAGCAAAAACGCCAGGCAGGCGAAGAGGGTCAGGGTGATCCAGCCGCCCGGCAGCCAGTCGGTGACCCGCGACAGGAACGCGAAACGCGACCGGTCCTCCGCGGCCTCTGGTTCGGGGCTGGAGGAGCGGTCGCGCTCCGTCGGCTGTGCTTCGGTGTCCATCGGGGCCAGATGTTATCCGGCCCCCGTAAGAACCCCTCCGCGCGAGATCACTTCTCGCGCTTCTCCTTGATCTTCGCGGCCTTGCCGCGCAGGTCGCGCAGGTAGTACAGCTTGGCGCGACGCACGTCACCGCGGGTGACGAGCTCGATCTTCTCGACGATCGGGGTGTGCACCGGGAAGGTACGCTCGACGCCGACGGAGAAGGAGACCTTGCGGACCGTGAAGGTCTCGCGGACACCGCTGCCCTGACGGCGGATCACAACGCCCTTGAACTGCTGCACACGGGAGCGGTTGCCCTCGATGACGCGGACGTGGACGTTGACGGTGTCACCCGGGCGGAAGGCCGGGACGTCGCTACGCAGCGACGCGGAGTCGACGGTGTCGAGCAGGTGAGACATTTTCGTCTGCTTTCTTCGCTGATGCCACAGGTCATCAACGGAACTAGGTGTTCTTCGGAAGTGGGCCGTGGCGTCGGGGCGGGCGTCGTCTCCCCCTGTGGCAGGGGCGCACTCCGGACGGTTCACAGCACAACAGCCGCCTATTCTTCCACGCCGTGGGCCCGGCGCCAAAATCGGCCCCGGGGCTCCCCCTCCGGGTCCGGTTCCCAGCCCAGGATGGAGAGCATCTCGCGGTCCTTCTTGTCGAACGCCTTGGGGTCGCAGCGCTCGATCAGGTCGGGCCGGTGCGCGGTCGTACGTTTCAGGGCCTCGTCGCGGCGCCAGCGGGCGATCTTCCCGTGGTGGCCGCTGAGCAGCACGTCCGGGATCTCGCGTCCCCGCCACTGCGGCGGCTTGGTGTAGACGGGGCCTTCCAGGAGGTTGGCCATCGCGCCGGGCGCGAAGGAGTCGTCCCGGTGCGACTCGGCGTTGCCGAGGACGCCGGGCAGCAGCCGGGCCACGGCCTCCGTGACGACGAGTACGGCCGCCTCGCCGCCGGCGAGCACATAGTCGCCGATGGACACCTCGTAGACCGGCATCCGGGTGGCGTACTCGTCGATGACACGCCGGTCGATGCCCTCGTAGCGGGCCGGTGTGAAGATCAGCCAGGGCCGCTCGGAGAGCTCGACCGCGAGTTCCTGGGTGAAGGGGCGGCCGCTCGGGGTGGGCACGATGAGCGCGGGCGTGTGCGAACCGGTCTCGTAGCCGTCGGCGATGACCGTGTCGAGGGCGTCGCCCCAGGGCTCGGTCTTCATGACCATGCCGGGTCCGCCGCCGTACGGGGTGTCGTCCACCGTGTTGTGCCGGTCGTATGTCCAGGTCCGCAGGTCGTGCACCCGCACATCGAGCTGCCCACGCGCGCGTGCCTTGCCGACGAGCGAGACGTTCAGCGGTTCGAGGTACTCGGGGAAGATCGTGACAACGTCGAGGCGCATCCCTTACGACTCTTCCCGCGAGGACGCGATCTCGGCCCGGTCGTCGATCAGGCCGGGCGGGGGCGTGATGACCGCCTTCTGCTCGGCCAGGTCGATCTCGGTGACGATCTCCTCGACGAACGGGATCATCACCTCGCTGCCGTCGGGGCGCTCGACGATGAACAGGTCCTGGGAGGGCAGGTGCGAGATCTCGGTGATCCGGCCGACCTCGGTGCCGTCCGCGGTGACCACGTCCAGGTCCATGAGCTGGTGGTCGTAGTACTCGTCCGGGTCCTCGGGCAGCTCCTCCGGATCGATCTCGGCGATCAGGAGGGTGTTGCGCAGGGCCTCGGCGCCGGTGCGGTCCTTGACGCCCTCGAAGCGCAGGAGCAGACGGCCGCTGTGCACGCGGCCGGTCTCGATGGTGAGCGGTCCCACGTCCTCGGGGTCGGTGGCGAGTACGGCGCCGGGTGCGAGCCTGAGTTCCGGCTCGTCGGTACGTACCTCGACGGTTACCTCGCCCTTGATGCCGTGGGCGCGGCCGATCCGTGCGACTACCAGCTGCACTGTGCTTGCTCTCCTGTCCTGCGACTCATACGACCAGCCATACGACTACGGGCCGGGGACGGCCCGGTGGGCCCTCCCCGGCCCGTGGGGCCAGCTGCGACGAAGCGTCAGCGGACGTGGTCCACGTCGACGAGGTCGACGCGGACTCCTCGACCGCCGATGGCGCCCACGACGGTGCGCAGGGCGCGGGCGGTACGGCCGTTGCGGCCGATCACCTTGCCGAGGTCGTCGGGGTGCACCCGGACCTCCAGCACGCGCCCGCGACGCAGGTTGCGCGAGGCGACCTGCACATCGTCCGGGTTGTCGACGATGCCCTTCACGAGGTGCTCAAGCGCCTCTTCGAGCATGCTGCTCAGGCCTCGGTCGACTCGGACTCAGCCGCGGCCTCGTCCTTCTTCTCAGCCTTCTTCTTCTGGGTGATCGCCTCACCCTTGCCCTCGTCGTCACCGCCGAGCGCCTCGAACGAGGGACGCGCGGCCTTCGGCTCGGCGACGAGCAGCGGCGCCGGGGCGGGCTCGCCCTTGAACTTCTGCCAGTCGCCGGTCTTCTTCAGGATGGCGAGCACGGGCTCGGTCGGCTGGGCACCGACGCCGAGCCAGTACGCCACGCGCTCGGCGTCCACCTCCATGACCGACGGGTTGTAGGTCGGGTGGTACTTGCCGATCTCCTCGATCGCACGCCCGTCACGGCGGGTGCGGGAGTCGGCGACGACGATGCGGTAGTGAGGCGAACGGATCTTGCCCAGACGCTTCAGCTTGATCTTGACTGCCACGGGAGTGGGTTCTCCTGGATTTGACGTGTTTGGGCACGGCGAGTTGGCCGCGTGGGGTTGCGGTACCCGAGTGCCCGATGGACGCGTCAGCCGGAGGAGAGAGGGGTCCTATGCGGCTGTCGAGTACAGCTAGCCATTGTGCCACACCCTGCGGGTCGCTTTGGCCGACGGCGAGGTGAGGGGCGCCCGGGCATGCCGAAAGCGCACCCGGCGTGGAGGTGAGGTACGTCGGGTGCGCTGCCCGCGGGGAGACCGGGGTGTGGCGACGGTCAATGGCTACGGCTGCCACGAGCAGCCGTGTGCTCAGCTCGCCGCCGCGCCCACGATCTCCGGGATGCGGAACGGCTTGCCGCAGCCGCCGCACACGATGGGGGCCTGGGCCAGGACCGACGGCACCACCCGGACGTTGCGGCCGCAGTCGCACACCGCCTTGACGCGGACGCCGCCACCGGACGAGCCGTGGCGGGCGGCCGGGCCGCGGAAGGTGCGGGACGTGTCGGCGGAGGTCGCCACCGTGTGGGCCTTGAGAGCGCGCTGCAGTCTCTCGATGGTCGGGCGGTAGCGGCGCTTGGCCTCGGGGTTGAGCGTGACCAGCGAGAAGCCGCTGCTGGGGTGCGGCTCGTCGGGGTGGTCCAGGCCCAGCTCCTCGGCGATCGCGAGGAATCTGCGGTTGTGGTATCGGCCGGCCCGGGAGGTGTCGCGCACGCCACGGGAGGCGGCGATGCCGTGGACTGCCTCATGGAGCAGTCGTTCGAAGGAGAGCTCGTGTCCGCACGCGGACGACGACTCTCCGATCAGGGACTCTGGCGCGGCAAGGTCGGGCAGCTCGGGGTGGTACCGCTGAATGTCGGCCCACGCCTCTGCCAGCTCTGCGGCGAGAACAGGTGGTGTCTGTGTCGTGCTCACGTAATGAGAACGAGCGGGAGGGCCACTGTGTTCCTATTCCGGGGCATCCCAAATAATTTGCACGTACCCGTCAGTTGCCGCTGATGCGTGGAGACGAGTACGGGTGCGCTGATCTGCGGAGAAGCCTCACAGCTCGTACCAAGCCGGTGCGTAGTCTGACGTACGACCCGACGCGTACCCCGGGCGTAGGGACCGGGACGGCTGTGGTCGGCGGATGCGCAAGAGACCTTTCGGTCGCTCTCCCGGCGGAGGACGTCACCTCGGTCAGCGCTCGCGAGGGTCCCGACGTTACTGGGATCCCGTCGTCATCCGGCACCGGCCCGTCTCCGGCGACCAGACACCCTACGGTCACCGTGTCGGCCGACCATGGCCAGAACCGCCATGTCGTGGGACCGATGGTAGAGCCCCAAGTTGCGGGGACGTGAAATCTCGCCACAGTCGCAGCGCACGCACAAGCCGGGACCCGCGACCTCTGGACGCCACCGCGAGCCGGGAGTTACCTGGCATACGTGGGAAGTGCGAGCGCACGACACGGGGGCCACGGAATCGGTCAGTGCGTAACTCTCGGCGGATTGGGGCGCTTACCTATGACACCTACGCTCGTGCGGCATCACCCGTCTCACGCGGACTCCGCATCCCGCGTGAACCTGGGCGCACGCGCGCGTGACTGGTCAGAGATCCAGGAGCGGATGCTGGTGCCGCTCTACGAGACCGTCCACGAGCGACTCGAAGTGGGTCCGGCCACCCGGCTGCTCGGCACGCGCTGCGGTTCCGGTCTCGCCCTGCTGATGGCGGCGGCCAGAGGGGCCGCGGTGACCGGTGTCGACTCCTCCCCCGAACGCCTCGCCCTCGCCCGTGAGCGTCTGCTGCCCGAGCGGGCACCCGGGGCACGCGCGCGTGGCCGTACCGCCCGGATCGTCGAGGGCGGCCCGGCGGACGCGGCGGACGCGCAGGCACCGGCGTACAACCTGATCACCGCCTTCGACCCCATCGGCTGCCTGGCGGGCGACGCCGAACGGCTCGGTGGAGTGCTCGCCGAGGCGACGCCCTTGGCGGCGCGCGGGGCGGCCGTGGTGCTGGCCGGCTGGGGTCCGCCGGAGCGCTGCGCGACCTCGTCCGTCCTGCGGGTGGCCGCGAAATTGGCCGATCCTTTGCGCAGCGCGGGAAGTTGGCGGCCGGCCTGCCGCGACGACCTGGAAGAGACCGCCCAGCGGGCCGGGCTGCGGATCGACGGGTCCGGGCGGGTCTCCTGCCCGTTCGGGTACGCCGACACGGACAGCGCCGCACGCGGGCTGTTGTCGACCGGGCTGTTCGACGCGGCGATCGCGGCGACCGACCAGGAGCAGGTCGGCAAGGAGCTGACCGAGGCGCTCCACCCGCACCAGCGCCCGGACGGCACGGTGTGGATGCCGAACGTCTTCCGTTACCTGATCGCCCGCGTGCGCTGAGCGTTGCGCCGCAAGGGCGCTGCTTCAGGACTCGGTGTCCTTGGCGAGGCGTGTGATCCCGGCGATCCGGTAGGCGTCCGCCTCCTCCAGCGTCTCGCGCTCCAGCAGAGCCTGGGCCAGCGCGTCCAGCTGGTCCCGGTGGTCGCGGAGTTTGCGGCACGCCTCCTCGTAGCACTCGTCGACGATCCGGCGCATCTCGGTGTCGATCACGTCGAGGGTCTGGGGCGCGGCGGCGAGTCCGTAGGCCTGCTGGACGTCGTTCGGGAGCGCGGAGAGCCGGCCGACCTCCTCGCTCATGCCCCAGCGGGAGACCATCCCGCGCGCGATGTTGGTGACCTGTTCCAGGTCGCTCTCCGAACCGGTGGTGATCACGTCGTAGACGACGTGCTCGGCGGCCATTCCGCCGAGCGCGCCGATGATCCGGCCGCGCAGGTACTCCTCGGTGTACGCGTACTTGTCCGCGTCCGGCGTGGACAGGGTGACGCCGAGGGCGCGACCGCGCGGCACGATGGTGATCTTGCGGACCGGGTCGGCACCGGGCTGCAGCATGCTGAGCAGGGCGTGTCCGCTCTCGTGGTAGGCGGTCCTGCGCCGCTCCTCCTCGGGCATCACCAGCGGCCGTTCGGCACCGAGCTGGACCTTCTCCAGGGCCTCCGAGAGGTCGGACTGGGTCACGCTGTCCTGCTGGCGCTTGACGGCGAGCAGGGCGGCCTCGTTGGCGAGGTTGGCCAGTTCCGCACCGGTCATGCCCGGGGTCGTACGGGCGACCTGGGCGAGGTCGACGTCCGGGGCGAGCGGGATCTCGCGGGTGTGGATCCGGAGGATCGCCTCGCGGCCGGTGCGGTCCGGGGGCGAGACCTGGACCACCCGGTCGAAGCGGCCGGGCCGGGTGAGTGCCGGGTCGAGGATGTCGGCGCGGTTGGTGGCCGCGATGACGATGACGCCCTCGGAGCCGGAGAAGCCGTCCATCTCGGTGAGGATCTGGTTGAGGGTCTGCTCGCGCTCGTCGTGTCCACCCATCGAGGCACCGCCGCCGCGGGCCCGGCCGATGGTGTCGATCTCGTCGATGAAGATGATCGACGGCGCGACCTTGCGGGCCTCGGCGAACAGCTCACGCACGCGTGAGGCACCGACACCGACGATCATCTCGATGAACTCGGAGGCGGAGGCCGAGAAGAACGGCACCCCCGCCTCACCGGCGACGGCCCGGGCGAGCAGGGTCTTGCCGGTGCCGGGCGGGCCGGCCAGCAGCACACCGCGCGGCATCTTGGCGCCCATCCTGCGGTAGGCGTCGGGGTTCTTCAGGAAGTCGACGACGTCGTTGAGTTCGCCCTCGACCTCGTCGATGCCGGCCACGTCGTCGAAGGAGGTCCGCTGCTGCCCGGGCTCCAGTTCGACCGGCTTGGGCGGCGCCTTGCGGCCCAGCATGCCGCCCGCGCCGCCGAGCCCCGCGCTCATCCGGCGGGCGATGAAGACCCAGACCGCGATCAGCAGCAGCATCGGCGCGAGCGAGATCAGCAGGTTGGAGAGAAAGCTGCGGTGCTGGACGACCGGTTCGGCGGTCACCGTGACGTTGTGCTTGGTCAGGTTCGCCCAGAGGTCGTCGTGCGCGAAGGACGGGCGCTCGGTGTCGAACTTGGTGTACTTCGAGCCGCCCTCGGGGTTCTTCTGCTCCTTCTTGAGCTGCCCCTGGATCGAGTCGCCCTTGGCGTAGATCTTGGCGACGTTGCCGTCGTTCACCTGTTTACTGAACTCGGTGTACGAGATCGTCGGCTCGTTGGCCTGGTCGAAGTAGGACAGCACCAGGTTGGCGAGCAGGTACACCACCAGAGCGGTCAGGACCAACCGCCACCAGCCCCCGCGCATCCTCGGCGCGCCCGGCGGCGGCTTCGGCGGCTCCTCGGGGGCGCCCTCCGTACGCCAGGGCTGGTCGGGCGACTTGCGCGGCGGCGCGGGGTTGGTCATAGCGGGACGGTACGACACAGACCAACCCCTGGCACGCGCACAGGTGAACTCAGCCCATGAACTTCTTGAACTCGTCCGGCAGCTCGAAGTCCTGAGCGCCCTGCTGCGGCAGCCCGAAGGCGCCTCCGCCCTGCCCGGCGGCCTCGCGGCGCTGGGCCTCCTCCAGCTCCTGCTGCTTGCGCTTCATCGGGTTCCCGGAGCGCTGCTTGCCCTTGGCCTTCTTCTGCTGCTTCTTGGCCCGGCCGGGGCCGCCGCCCATGCCCGGGATCCCCGGCATGCCCGGCATACCGCCCTGGGCCATGCGGGACATCATCTTGCGGGCCTCGAAGAACCGCTCGACGAGCCCCTTGACCGCGCTGACCTCGACACCGGAACCCTTGGCGATTCGGGCGCGGCGGGAGCCGTTGATGATCGTGGGGTCCTGGCGCTCGCCCGGGGTCATCGACTTGATGATCGCGGCGGTGCGGTCGACGTCCCGCTCGTCCAGGTTGTTGATCTGGTCCTTGATCTGCCCCATGCCGGGCAGCATGCCGAGCAGCTTGCTGATGCTGCCCATCTTCCTGACCTGTTCCATCTGGGCCAGGAAGTCGTCCAGGGTGAAGTCCTGGCCCTTCTTGGACGCCAGCTTGGAGGCCATCTTCTCGGCCTCTTCCTGGCTGAACGTCTTCTCCGCCTGCTCGATCAGGGTGAGCAGGTCACCCATGTCGAGGATGCGGGAGGCCATCCGGTCCGGGTGGAAGGCGTCGAAGTCGTCGAGCTTCTCGCCGTTCGAGGCGAACATGACCGGCTTGCCGGTGACCTGGCGGATGGAGAGCGCGGCACCACCGCGGGCGTCACCGTCGAGCTTGGAGAGGACGACACCGTCGAAGCCGACGCCGTCGCGGAAGGCCTCGGCGGTGGTGACGGCGTCCTGGCCGATCATGGCGTCGACGACGAAGAGGATCTCGTCGGGGCTGACCGCGTCCCGGATGTCGGCGGCCTGCTGCATCAGTTCCTGGTCGATGCCGAGGCGGCCGGCGGTGTCCACGATCACGATGTCGTGGACCTTCTGCTTGGCGAACTCGATGGAGTCCTTGGCGACCTTGACCGGGTCGCCGACGCCGTTGCCCGGCTCGGGCGCGTAGACGGCGACCCCGGCGCGCTCGGCGACGACGCTGAGCTGGTTGACGGCGTTGGGACGCTGGAGGTCGGCGGCGACCAGGAGCGGGGAGTGGCCCTGCCCCTTGAGCCAGTGGCCGAGCTTGCCCGCGAGGGTGGTCTTACCGGCACCCTGGAGACCGGCGAGCATGATCACGGTGGGCGGCTGCTTGGCGAAGCGCAGCCGCCGCGTCTCGCCGCCGAGGATGGTGACCAGCTCGTCGTTGACGATCTTCAGGACCTGCTGGGCCGGGTTCAGGGCCTTGGAGACCTCGGACCCGAGCGCCCGCTCCTTGACGTTCTTGATGAACGTGCGGACGACCGGGAGGGCCACGTCGGCTTCGAGCAGCGCGATGCGGATGTCCCGGGCCGTGGCGTCGATGTCCGCTTCGCTCAGACGCCCTTTGCCGCGCAGATTCTTGAAGGTCGCTGAAAGGCGATCGGAGAGAGTGTCGAACACGGCGGCGTCGGTCCTCGGAGTCGGGGGCGGTGAGCGTCTTCCAGGGTATCCGGCCGCGCAAGGAAGTAGTCCCCGCCTTGCACAACCCTGTGGTCAGGCCCTCAGTGTCTCCTCCAGTTTGCGCGCCACGGAGGTGGCCTCCTCGGCAGGCAGCGGTGAGTGGTCGGTGCCGGTCACATAGAAGGCGTCGACGGCGTTCGACCCCAGGGTGCTGACATGTGCGCTGCGAACCCGTACCTCGGCGTCCTCCAGCGCCCGCCCGATCCGGAACAGCAGTCCGGGTGCGTCCTGGGCCCGTACCTCGATCACCGTGGCGTGCCGGGAGGCCGCCGAGGCCACCGTCACGCGCGGTGGCGGGGCCACCCAGCCCCGGCGCCTCGGGTAGGCCGCGTCCCGTTCGGCGAGGCGTCCGGCGATGTCCAGGGAGCCGTCCAGGGCGCGGACCAGGTCCGCGCGCAGGCGGGCCGCCTGGGGCAGCGAGCCGTACTCGGCCGCGACCCGCCAGTCCAGCAGCAGGACGGCCCCGTCGTCGACGTCGTCGGGGAGCTGGAGGGAGCGCAGCTCGGCGGTACGGACGGTGAGGCGGTGCATGGCGAGGACGCCGGAGACGGCCGGGAGGACGCCCGGCTGGTCCGGTACGGCGATGAGCAGCTCCACGCCGAGCGGCTCGGGGTCGCCGGCCGGCTCCTCGTCCGTGGCCGCCGGTTCGGTCTGGGCGCGCAGGGCCAGCACCGGACTGCCGGTACGGAAGGCCTCGATGGCCAGCCGCTCCTGCTCGGCCGTGGGCGCGCCCGGCTCGGGCTCGTCGGTGGCGTCCCCGGCGAGGACCGCCGAGACCCGCTTGACCAGGTCGGCGACGAGCGAGCCGCGCCAGGACGACCAGGCGGCCGGGCCGGTGGCCAGTGCGTCGGCCTCGGTGAGGGCGTGCAGCAGCTCCAGGGTGCCCTGGGAGCCGACCGCGTCGGCGACCAGGCGGACCGTGGCCGGGTCGTCGAGGTCGCGCCGGGTGGCGGTCTCGATGAGCAGCAGGTGGTGTCGGACGAGCGTCGACAGGACCGCCACGTCCGCGCGGTCGAAGCCGATCCTGGCCGCCACGTCCTTGGCGATGATCTCGCCGGCCACCGAGTGGTCGCCGGGCCAGCCCTTGCCGATGTCGTGCAGCAGCGCGGCGACCAGGAGCAGGTCGGGGCGGTGGACACGGCGGGTGAACTCGGAGGCCCGGACGGCGGTCTCGATGAGGTGCCGGTCGACGGTCCAGATGTGCACGGCGTTGCGCTGCGGTCGGCAGCGCACCCGCTCCCAGTCGGGAAGCAACCGGGTGATCAGGCCCTCCGCCTCCAGCGCCTCCCAGACGTCGACGGTCGGGCTGCCGGAGCCGAGGAGCGTGACCAGCTGCTCACGCGCCTCGGCGGGCCAGGGCGTGGGCAGGGGGCGCACGGTGGCGGCCATACGCCGTACAGCGTGCAGGGAGAGCGGGAGGCCGGCCTGCGCGGCGGCGGCCGCGGCGCGCAACGGGAGCACGGGGTCGCGTTCGGGGCGCGCGGCGCGGGCGAGCACCACCTCGCCGTCCTGCTCCACCACCCCTTCGGCGAGCGGGGAGCGCTCGGCGACCGGCTTGCCGCCGCCCAGCATGGCGCGCAGCCTTGGCCGCACGGCGCGCGAGCGCAGCACGCGCCCCACTTCACGCCAGGTGACATCACTGGCGTACGAGATGACGCGCGCGGACTCGTAGACCTGGCGCAGCAGGGTGTCGGCGTCGAGGAGGTCCAGTTCGGCCGCCACCTGGTCCTGCTCCTGGAGCGCCAGGCGGTCGGTCGCGCGCCCTGTCGTGAGGTGCAGGGCGTCACGGACGTCGAGCAGGCGCCGGCGGGCCTCGGCGAGGCCCTCGCGCGGGGCGTCGGCCAGCCAGGAGGCGGCGACGGCACGCAGCGCGGTGGCGTCCCGCAGCCCGCCGCGGGCCTCCTTCAGGTCCGGCTCCAGGAGGTACTGCAGCTCGCCCTGGCGTTCGGCGCGCTCGGCGCAGAGCTCCTGGAGTTCGGGGAGGCGTTTGGGCGCCTGGTTGCGCCAGTCGGCGAGGATCGCGGTGCGCAGTCCGGCGGTCAGGCCCAGGTCGCCGGCGATATGGCGGGCGTCGAGGAGGCCGAGCTGGACCTTGAGGTCCTCGCCGGCGGTCTTGCGGGCCTCGGCGGGCGTGCGCACGGAGTGGTCGAGGGCCAGGCCCAGGTCCCAGACGGGGTACCAGAGCCGGTCGGCGACGGCGGCCACCGCGCCGGAGTCGCCGCCGTCGTGCAGCAGCAGAAGGTCCAGGTCGCTGCGCGGGGAGAGCTCGCCGCGGCCGTAGCCGCCGACGGCGACCAGGCAGACGCCACCTGGGATGCCCTCGGTGGCCGCGGCGAACAGGCCGGTCAGCCAGTCGTCCGTCAGTTCAGAGAGGGCGGTACGGCGCGACGGCCCGGACCGCGCCCCCTCGGTGAGGAGGCGCAGCCGGGCCGCCGCGTAACCGCTGGGTCCCGAGTCCTCTGCGTCGTTCCGAACATCCGTACCCGTCACCCAGCGACTCCTGCCTGTATTCAGATGGTTCTGTTCTACAGTGCGTCCGGTCCGCGCTCACCCGTGCGGACCCGTACGGCGGTCTCGACCGGGAGCGACCAGACCTTGCCGTCACCGATCTTGCCGGTGCGGGCGGCCTTGACGATGACGTCGATCAGACCCTCGGCGTCCTCGTCCTCGGCAAGTACCTCGATGCGGATCTTGGGCACCAGGTCGACCGTGTACTCGGCACCACGGTAGACCTCGGTGTGGCCGCGCTGCCGACCGTAGCCGCTGGCCTCGGTGACCGTGAGACCCTGCACGCCGAAGGCCTGCAGGGCCTCCTTGATCTCGTCGAGCCGGTGGGGCTTCACGACGGCGGTGATGAGCTTCATGCGTCCACCTTCTTGCTCGTGCCGGCCAGGGCCGCGGCGGAGACGGTGCCGAGGACACCGCCGCCCGCCCCGCTGAAGTCGTATGCAGTCTCGGCGTGCTCGGCCTGGTCGATGCCGGAGACCTCTTCGTCCTCGGAGACCCGCATACCGATGGTCTTGTCGAGGAGGAAGGCGAGGACCGCGGAGGCGACCAGGGAGTAGGCGAGGACCGCGCCGACACCGGCGAACTGCTTCCACAGCTGGGTGAAGGAGTGGTCGCCGTAGAAGACGCCGGTCGCGGCGGACTGGCCCTTGCCGGTGGCGAAGAAGCCGATGAGCAGGGAGCCGATGATGCCGCCGACCATGTGGACGCCGACGACGTCGAGGGAGTCGTCGTAGCCGAACCTGAACTTCAGTCCGACGGCCGCGGCGCAGGCGACACCGGCGATCGCGCCGACGGCGATCGCGCCCATGGGGCTGATCGCGCCGCCGGACGGGGTGATCGCGACCAGGCCGGCGACCGCGCCGGAGGCGGCGCCCAACGTGGTGAACGCGCCGTGGCGGATCTTCTCGTAGGCGAGCCAGGCCAGCATGGCGGCGGCGGTGGCGACCTGCGTGTTGACGAACATCAGCGCGCCGACGCCGTCGTCGTTGCCGAGCCAGGAGCCGGCGTTGAAGCCGAACCAGCCGAACCACAGCAGACCGGCGCCGAGCATCACCAGCGGGAGGCTGTGCGGGCGCATCGGGTCCTTCTTGAAGCCGACGCGCTTACCGATGACCAGGATCACACCGAGGGCGCCGGCACCGGCGTTGATGTGGACCGCGGTACCACCGGCGAAGTCGATCACACCGAGCTTGTAGGCCCAGCCGTCGGCGCCCCACACCCAGTGGGCGACCGGGACGTAGACGATCGTGAGCCACAGGGCGACGAAGAGCGCCCAGGCCGAGAACTTCACACGGTCCGCGAGGGCGCCGCTTATCAGGGCCGGTGTGATGACCGCGAACATCATCTGGAAGACCATGAAGACGAAGATCGGGATCGTGTAGCCGTCCCAGAGTTCCGTCAGCCCGATGTTGCTGAGACCCAGCCAGTCGGAGTTGAAGCCGATGAAGCCGTTGCTGGAGCCGAAGGCAAGGGAGAAGCCGTAGAGAACCCACAGGATGGTGACGATCCCGATGCTGATGAAGCTCATCATCAGCATGTTCAGGGTGCTCTTGACGCGGACCATGCCTCCGTAGAAGAAGGCGAGTCCCGGCGTCATGAGCAGCACCAGGGCGGAACAGATGAGCATGAAGCCTGTGTTCGCGGCAGACAGCTTGGGTGCCTCCGCGGCAAGCATGATGGCTGGTGCCATCGGCGTCTCCTCGTCGATTGGTACGGCCCTGCGTGCGGGCGATGCCTGAGAGCGGTCCGGTCAAGCGGGGGGGTGGGCCGGTTATGCGCCATGAGATTGGCGCAGCGCGGTTTCGGTCGGTGCCCCTCGTTGTTTCGCCGGAGTGACGAAGGCGCCTGGCGTGTTACGCGTAGATGAATTGCGAGATGTCCGGCTGCGGGATCGTTATCGTGGCGCAACCTGGCCCCGGAGGAATGGAACCGGCCGGGCGGCCTTCCGCTGACCTGGCGCGGGGGAGCCGAGTCGGGCAGTTCGGGAGGGCCGGCCGCGGCCGGGGTCTGGGAAGTGCCGGGGTTCAGACCGCCTCGGCGGTCTCCGGAAGGTCGACGGCGAGCTGTTCGGTGAGATCGACGACCGCTGCGAGATCGCCGAAGTCACGGACGGCCGAATCCACCGTCTTTCGAATACGAGTGTTCACCCGTTCGGAGCGCACCTTCTTGGCCACGCCCATGGCCTCGGAGGCGAGAACCGTGCTCTGCTCGGGCTCGCCCCGCAGCAGGTGCACGGTGGCCATGCCGACGAGGTTCAGTGCGTACGACCGCTGGTGCTCGGAGTCCTTGGCGAACAGTTCCACGGCCCGCTGCATCAGGGGCTCGGCCAGCGAGGCGTAGGTGGGGCTGCGGCCGGCGACATAGGCGAGGTCGCGGAAGGAGTGGCTGTTCTCGCCGTAGAGCTCGGCCTCGGAGAAGAAGCGGATCCAGTCGGGGTCCGGCTCGTCCCACTCGTCGGCCTCGGCGAAGGTGTCCTCGGCCATCCGGACCGCCCGCTTGCACTTTCCGGGCTGGCCCATGTTGGCGTAGGCGCGGGCCTCCATCGCATACAGCATCGACTGGGTGCGCGGGCTCGCGCAGTCCCGGCTGCCGTACTGGGCGAGGTGGATCAGCTCCAGGGCGTCGTCGGGGCGGCCGAGGTGGATCATCTGGCGGCTCATGCTGGAGAGGACGTACGAGCCCAGCGGCTTGTCACCGGCCTCCTTGGCCGCGTGCAGGGCGAGCACGAAGTACTTCTGGGCGGTGGGCTGGAGCCCGACGTCGTACGACATCCAGCCGGCCAGCTCGGCCAGTTCGGCGGCGACCTGGAAGAGCTTGCGGGTGGTCGCCTCGGGCTGGGGTTCCTGGAGGAGGTCGGTGACCTCGTGCAGCTGGCCGACGACCGCCTTGCGGCGCAGGCCGCCGCCGCACTGGGCGTCCCACTGGCGGAACATCACCGTGGTGGACTCCAGGAGCTCCAGCTCGGGCTTGGAGAGGCGGCCCGGGCGGCGGGAGTCGGCCGCCTGCTCGGGGACCGGCTGCGGGCCGGCGGGCGAGGGGACGAGCCAGCGCTGCATGGGCTCGATGAGGGACGGGCCCGCCGACAGGATCAGCGAGGTTCCGAGGAAGCCGCGCCGCGCCAGCATCAGGTCGCTGCGCGAGAACTCGCTGAGCAGGGCCACCGTCTGCGGGCCCGTCCAGGGCAGGTCGACGCCGGTCGCGGAGGGTGACTGGCGGGCGGCCCGCAGACCGAGGTCCTCGACCGAGACGACACAGCCGAAGCGCTCGGAGAAGAGCTCGGAGAGGATCCGCGGGATCGGCTCGCGCGGGTTCTCCCCGTCGAGCCAGCGGCGCACCCTCGACGTGTCCGTCGAGATGTGGTTGGCCCCCAACTGGCGCGCCCTGCGGTTCACTTGCCGCGCCAGCTCGCCCTTGGACCAGCCGCTGCGCACGAACCACGAGTTGAGCAGCTCATTGGGGCGCTTGTCCGTACTGGTCGCGGTCGTCCCGCTTCCGTCGTTGCCGCCCACTGGAACGCCCCCATCCCTGAGACCACTTGATGCCGGATGCGCCAAGCCCTATCAGAATGCCAGTAAATACGGCTGCCCGTCCGGTAGTTCTCACCCTTCGAACGGGATGCCGAGTTGCCTCCGGCATACCCACGAGGGCATGTGCCCCAAGGCCTCGTGCACTCAAAGTAATCCTACGATCACTGCTCCAGCCATGGCGATCCCGGAAACGCCACCATTCGCCACCCCTTCGAATGAACTCACGATGGCCTTGGCGCGATTCACTTGACATAGGACGGCCGGGAGTAGGCAGAGCGATGCACTCGGGGGCGCACTGCCCCAGGTGCACCACCGGAGGCGCTTCCAGGCGCCGCCTTGACCTTGCGCCCGAGAGGGAAGGCGGAGCCGTAGCGTCACGTTCCGTTTCCGTCTCGCTCCGTGTCGTAACCACCGGCGCGCCGGACCCGTTGGAGGGGGCATGGGCTTCACGATCGGCGGCATTCGCGAGATCCGCTCCGGCACGCGCCGGCGCGGTCGTTCATCGGATTGCACTGCCGTCGCCGAGTTCACCGGTCTGTGGGGCTGGGATGTGGTCCCAGGCGCTCGGGCCGCGGCCGGCGCGTGTTCGTGCGGGCACACCGACTGTCCCGCGCCGGGAGCGCATCCGCTGGACTTCGCGCCCCAGGTGTCCGCCGGGGCCACGCTCGACGAAGTCACCAAGGCCTGGGGGGAGTTCCCGGGCGCCGCGGTGATGCTGCCGGCCGGCCGCGCGTTCGACGTCGTCGAGGTCGCCGAGCCCGCCGGGCGCCGGGCCCTGGTCCGACTGGAGCGTATGGGCCTGCCGCTCGGCCCGGTCACCGCCACCCCGGAGGGCCGCGCCCAGTTCCTCGTCGCCCCCGGCGCCGCCGCGGAACTTCCCGGACTCCTCTACCGCATGGGCTGGGACGACCCGACCTCCCTGGACCTGCGCGGCCTCGGCCCGGGCACGTACATCACCGCACCGCCGTCCGACCGGGGCGGCCTGGGCCCGGTGCGCTGGCTGCGGCCACCGGCCCTGGACTCGGCGACGAAGCCGCCGGCCGCCCGGCTGCTGCTGGGGACGCTGGCCTACGTGGCCCACCGGTCACGGGCGTAGCCGCCACGGCGGCCGACAGCGGAGAGCCCCACCGCATCTGCACCATGCGGCGGGGCTCTTCTTCATGCCGGCCGGCTACCGCACCCTTCCACCGAGAAACCACGGCGGCGAACAACCGGGCCCGCGGGAGCGGCGCCGGTCCCCAGGACGACAGCAGCACCCGTCCCCAGCTGCTCTTCGGGGATCGGGCGCCGCTCCACGGTCCGGAGGGTGGTAAGTCCACCCCCTGGCGGTCAGTCACCGATAAGGGCGTCGACGAACGCCTCCGGCTCGAACGGTGCCAGGTCGTCCGCGCCCTCGCCGAGCCCGATGAGCTTGACGGGGACACCCAGTTCGCGCTGGACAGCGATCACGATGCCTCCCTTGGCGGTGCCGTCCAGCTTGGTGAGCACGATGCCGGTGATGTCGACGACCTCGGCGAACACCCGGGCCTGGACCAGACCGTTCTGGCCGGTGGTGGCGTCGAGGACGAGCAGCACCTCGTCCAGCGGGGCGTGCTTTTCGACGACCCGCTTGACCTTGCCCAGCTCGTCCATGAGGCCGGTCTTGGTGTGCAGCCGCCCGGCGGTGTCGATGAGCACCACGTCGACGCCCATCTCCTTGCCCTCCTTCACCGCGTCGAAGGCGACGGAGGCGGGGTCGCCGCCCTCCGGCCCGCGCACGGTGTAGGCGCCCACGCGCTCACCCCAGGTCTGGAGCTGATCGGCGGCGGCGGCCCGGAAGGTGTCGGCGGCGCCGAGGACGACCGTACGGCCGTCGGCGACGAGCACGCGTGCGAGCTTTCCGGTGGTGGTGGTCTTGCCGGTGCCGTTCACGCCGACGACCATCACGATGCCCGGCTTGCGGTCGGCGGGCTCGGTCTTCACAACGCGGTCGGCGTCGGTGTCGACCAGCTTGAGCAGCTCCTCGCGCAGCAGCCCGCGCAGTTCCACGGGGGTGCGGGTGCCGAGCACCTTGACGCGCTCGCGCAGCTGGTCGACCAGCTCGGTGGTGGGCTGCACACCGACGTCGGCGGTGAGCAGGGTGTCCTCGATCTCCTCCCAGGTCTCGTCGTCGAGGTGCTCGCGCGAGAGCAGCGTGAGCAGCCCCTTGCCGAGGGCGTTCTGGGAGCGGGAGAGCCGGGCACGCAGCCGGACCAGACGGCCGGCCGTGGGCTCGGGGATCTCGATCTCGGGAGCCGGGGGCTCCTCTACGACGACGGGAGCCGAGCCGTCGGGAAGGTCGACCTCCTCTATCGTCCGGCGCGGTTCGTCGCGTGGCGTCTCGGCCTCGTCGCCGACGTGCGGCTCGGCCGGGGGCGCGGTGATGTCGGGCGCGGAGGGGGGCGGCGGGGGCAGCGGCTTCTTGCGCCGGCTGCCGATGACCAGCCCGCCGAGCGCGCCGAGCACGACCACGGCGATGACTACAGCAAGGATGACGGTTTCCATAACCCGTCCAGTATCCATCCCTCCCCCGGGCACGACTTTGCTCCCTCGCGAGAGAGTCTCCGGATGATCCTCCGAATTGGGATGGCCCCTTTAGGGGGATTCATCAGACTAAAGTACGATGACTGCCCATGAGCACCACCGCCCACCACGATGGCGCCCTCGAACATCTCGAAGAGTCGCTGGAGCACCACGGCCTCGAAACCCGGGGCATCGAACCGGTCCCCGACTCCGAGCGCACCGCGTCACCCCGGGGACTGCTGCCCACCTGGATCGCCGCCAACATCAGTGTCCTGCTGCTCACCATGGGCGCAGGCCTCGCGGTCTCGTTCGGACTGAACTTCTGGCAGGCCCTGGTGGTCGGCACCGCCGCGCCGATCGTGTCGTACGGCCTGGTCGGGCTGATCGGCATCGCGGGCAAACGGGGTGGCGCACCGGGCATGGCCCTCTCCCGCGCGGTCTTCGGGCAACGCGGCAATCTGCTGCCCGGCGCGCTGATCTGGGTGGCGCGCTGGGGCTGGGAGACGATCAACGCGGTGACCGGCGCCTATGCGCTGCTGACGGTCCTGGACATCGTCTTCGGGATCGGGAGCAACACCGCCTTGATCATCGTCACCCTGCTGCTCTTCGTGATCACGACGTTCGCGATCTCGGGCATGGGCATCAAGGCGGTGCAGCGCTGCAACCGGTGGGCGACCTGGCTGTTCGGCGCCTTCTCCCTGCTGGTCCTCGGCTATCTGATCGTGGAGACGGACTGGAGCGAGGTGTTCGGGCGGCACGCCGGGCCCACGGCCGCGATGGTCACCGGTGTCGGGCTGATCGCGGCGGGCGGGATGAGCTGGGCGCCGGCCTCGCCGGACTTCACGCGGTATCTGCCGAGCACGGCGTCGGCGGCGGCGATCGTACGCAACACGGTCGGCGGTGCCGGGATCGTCGTACTCCCCATGGTCCTGATGGGCACGGTGATGGCGTCCGGGACACCTGACCTCGCCAAGGCGAGCGACCCGGTCTCCTTCCTCGGCGAGATCCTCCCGTTGTGGCTCGCGGTCCCCTATCTGCTCATCGCCCTGGTCGGCATGCTCCTGATCAACGCGATGTCGATGTACTCGGCGGGCTTCACCGCACAGACGCTCGGCTTCCGGCTCCCCCGCCACTGGGCGGTCTCCATCAACGCGGCGATCTCGCTGGTCCTCGGCGGGATCCTGATGCTGGCGGCGACCTCGTTCATGGGCTCCTTCATCGCCTTCCTGTCCCTGCTGGCGGTGGCGTTCTCGGCGTGGGTGGGCGTGTTCGGCGTCGACATGCTCCGGCGTCGGGAGTGCGACGCCACGGCACTCCTCGACACCACCCGCACCAGCGCCTACTGGTACCGGGCGGGCTTCTCCCCCGCCGCCGTGACGGCCTGGGCGCTCGGACTGGTGGCCGGGCTCCTGTTCACCGCGTCCGACTGGTTCACCGGCCCGCTCGCCGCGAACAACCCCGTCGGCAGGTACGGGCTGGGGTGGATCGCGACGATCGTCGTCGCGGGTCTGCTGTACGCGGTGCTGCCGAAGCCGGCGGTGGCGCCGGCGGCCGAGGAGCGCACACCCCTGGCTGTCTGACGCACCGTCAGCTACTGTCCCCGGCAGCCGCCCTGCCAAGGTGAAGGGGACTCTCATGCCCGTCTCGGTCGTTCGCTTCAACCTCGTCGAGCCCGGGGCCGACTCCGCTTCCCTGGGCGCCCGTTACCGGGCCGCCGTGGAGATGGCCGCGTACGCCGACGAGCACGGGGTCACCACGGTCCAGACCGAGGAACACCACGGGGTCGACAACAACTGGCTGCCGTCGCCGTTCGCCTTCGCGGGCGCCGTGTTCGGGGCGACGCGGAACATCGCGGTGACCGTGTCGGCGGTGATCGGCCCGCTGCACGACCCGCTGCGACTGGCCGAGGACATCGCGGTGCTCGACCTGCTCGGCGGAGGGCGGCTGGTGACGGTGGCCGGGATCGGCTACCGGCCGGAGGAGTACGCCCTGTTCGACGTGGAGTGGAAGCGGCGGGGGCGGCTGCAGGACGAGGTACTGGAGACGGTACTCAAGGCGTGGACCGGGGACGAGTTCGAGTACCGGGGCCGTACGGTACGGATCACACCGCGCCCCTTCACCGATCCGCACCCCCTGCTGCTGGTCGGCGGCTCCTCCAAGGCCGCCGCCCGCCGCGCCGCCCGCCTCGGCCTGCCGTTCTTCCCCAGCGCGCATCTCCCCGAGCTGGAGGCGTACTACAAGGAGAAGCTCACCGAGTACGGCACCGAGGGCTGGACGATGATGCCCACGGCGGAGACGCCGCTGCTGCACATCGCCGAGGACCCGGACCGGGCGTGGGCACAGTGCGGCGGGCATTTCCTGCACGAGGCCCGGACCTACGCGTCCTGGCAGTCCGGCGACATCCACTCGGCGGTGCGCTCGTCGGCCACGACGGTGGAGGAACTTCGCGCGGAGGGCGTCTACCGCATTCTCACGCCGGAGGAGTGCGTGGCGGCCGGTCTGGACAACCTGGTCCTGCACCCCCTGGCGGGCGGCATGCCCCTGGAGGAGGGCTGGCGAAGCCTGCGGCTGTTCGCGGAGGCGGTGCTTCCGGCGCTGGCGGCGTAGTGGGGGGTTGTCCGCGGGGGCGCACGGGAAGCGGGCACCGCCGGCCACCGCCGTCGTGACTGAGCGCCGTGGCGGCGGACGAACATGGGGCGGCGGAAATCACACGGGGCAGCGGAAGTCGCGATCAGGGCGGCGACGATCAAAGTCAGGGCGGTGGAAGGCTTGGCACCGCCGGCCACCGCCGTCGTGACTGAGCGCCGTGGCGGCGGACGAACATGGGGCGGCGGAAGTCACATGAGGCAGCGGAAGGCGCGATCGCGGACGCGCAGAAACGCCGTTGCGGCGGGGAGAGAGACTCAGCGGGCGGTCGAGATGTGGGGCTGTTCTGCGACTCGGTCGAGAAGTCGGGTGGGTGTGAACCGCCGCCCCGCCCGGGCAGTGACCGGGCGGGGCGGCGGGGGGTACGAGGAGAGGGGCAGCGGGGACTTGGCCCTTCTCCTCGAGTTCGGGGGCCTCGTTACGAGGGTCAGCCCATCTCTTCCAGGGACTTGCCCTTCGTCTCCTTGACGAACTTGAGGACGAACGGGATGGAGAGGGCCGCGAAGATCGTGTAGATCACGTAGGTCGCGGAGAGGTTCCAGTCGGCCAGCGACGGGAAGCTCGCGGTGATGGCCCAGTTGGCGATCCACTGTGCGGAGGCGGCCACGCCCAGCGCGGCGGCGCGGATCCTGTTCGGGAACATCTCACCGAGGAAGACCCAGACGACCACACCCCAGGACAGGGCGAAGAAGAGGACGAAGACGTGGGCGGCGATCAGCGCGGTCCAGCCCTGCGCGGCCGGGAGCTTGCCGTCGACCAGGTCGTAGGAGAAGGCCCATGCCTCCAGGGCGAGGCCGACGACCATGCCGACCGAGCCGATGAGGGCCAGCGGCTTACGGCCGATGCGGTCCACGAAGATCATGGCGATCACGGTGCCGATGATGTTGATGATCGACGTCGTGAAGGAGTAGAGGAACGAGTCCGTCGGGTCGACACCGACCGACTGCCACAGCGTCGAGGAGTAGTAGAACGCGACGTTGATGCCGACGAACTGCTGGAAGACCGAGAGGCCGATACCGATCCAGACGATCGGCTTGAAGAAGAAGGAACCGCCGAGCAGGTCCTTGAACGTCGACTTGTGCTCGCTCCTCATCGCGTGCTCGATCTCGGCGACGCGGGCGTCCAGGTCGATCTTGTCGCCCTCGACCTCTTCGAGGATCTCGCGGGCACGGTCGCGCTTGCCCACGGAGATCAGGAAGCGCGGGGACTCGGGGATGGCGAAGGAGAGCAGGCCGTAGAGGACGGCCGGGACCACCATGACGCCCAGCATGACCTGCCAGGCCTCCAGGCCCATCAGCTTGCCGCGCTGGTCGCCGCCGGCGGCGTTGAGCAGACCCCAGTTGACCAGCTGCGAGATGGCGATACCGACGACGATCGCGGCCTGCTGGAAGGAGCCGAGGCGGCCGCGGTAGGCGGGCGGGGCGACCTCGGCGATGTAGGCGGGGCCGATCACGGAGGCCATACCGATGGCGAAGCCACCGATGATCCGCCAGAAGGCGAGGTCCCACAGGGCGAAGGGCAGCGCCGAACCGACGGCGCTGATCGTGAACAGCACGGCGGCGATCTGCATACAGCGGATACGGCCGATCCGGTCGGCTATCCGGCCGGCGGTCGCGGCGCCGATGGCACAGCCGATCAGGGCGATGGCGATGACCTGGGCCAGGGCGGCGGACCCGACGTCATAGCGGCTTCGGATGGCCTCGACGGCGCCGTTGATGACGGAGCTGTCGTAGCCGAAGAGGAAACCGCCCATCGCGGCGGCCGCCGCGATGAAGATGACATGCCCGAGATGATCGGGGTGAGCCGTCCCGGCTCCTGAATTGGGTGCCTGCGCAGTGCTGGTCACAAGAAACTCCTCGGGCCACCCGGCAGCGCTGCCGGGGGGTGGGGGTGAGCCCTCTCAGGTCAAGTGGCGCACAAGTTCACGCCGCTCACACCTGAAGGTAAAAGCAACGTTGCAGAGACTATGCCTTCAAGTTTCGAAGTCAATAGGCATCCCACTGTGACCTTGAAGGCACGGTGAAGGTCTTTGTGTTCAGTAGTTGAAGTCATGAGGGGGATGTGCAGGTCAGGCAGGGCTGGCTGATGTACGGCGCACGCAAGGTCAGCGGAGCCGCTGGCTGATGACCTTCGACACACCGTCGCCCTGCATGGAGACGCCGTACAGCGCGTCCGCCACCTCCATCGTGCGCTTCTGATGGGTGATCACGATGAGCTGGGAGGACTCCTGGAGCTCCTGCATGATGCGGATCAGCCGCTGGAGGTTGGTGTCGTCCAGGGCCGCCTCGACCTCGTCCATGACATAGAACGGGCTGGGCCGCGCCTTGAAGATCGACACCAGCATCGCGACGGCGGTCAGCGAGCGTTCGCCACCCGACAGCAGGGAGAGCCGCTTGACCTTCTTGCCCGGCGGACGGGCCTCGACGTCCACGCCCGTGGTGAGCATGTTGTCGGGGTCGGTCAGGATCAGCCGCCCGTCGCCGCCCGGGAAGAGACGGCTGAAGACGCCCTCGAACTCCCTGGCCGTGTCCCTGAACGCCTCCGTGAAGACCTGTTCGACACGTTCGTCGACCTCCTTCACCACCTGAAGCAGGTCGGCGCGGGTCTTCTTCAGGTCCTCCAGCTGCTCACTGAGGAACTTGTGCCGTTCCTCGAGGGCCGCGAACTCCTCCAGGGCAAGCGGGTTGACCTTGCCGAGCTGCTGGTAGGCACGCTCGGCCGCCTTGAGCCGGCGTTCCTGTTCGGCCCGGTGGAAGGACTTGGGCTGGTTGCGCGGGTGCTCGGGGTCCTCCGGCAGCACCTCGCCGTCGGCGGGGGGCGAGGGCGGCACCGGCTGGTGCGGACCGTACTCCTCCAAGAGCCCCGCCGGTTCCACACCGAGTTCCTCCAGCGCCTTGGTCTCCAGCTGCTCGATCCGCAGCCGTTTCTCGGCGCCGAGTACCTCACCCCGGTGAACTGAATCCGTGAGTTTGTCGAGTTCTCCCTTGAGGTCGCGGCCGGTGTTGCGGGCGGCGGTCAGTTCCTGCTCGCGCCGGGCCTTCGCGGCCTCGGCGGCGGCCCGTTCCCGGTCGGCCCGGCCGACCGAGACCTCGACGTGCGCGAGCAGCTGGCGGGCGCCGGCGGCGACGGCCTCCGCGACGGCCGCCTCGTGGCGCAGCCGGGCCCGGCGCTGCTCCGCACGCGCGCGTGCCTCGCGTTCCGCGCGGGCGGCGCGGTCGAGGGAGTCGGCGCGGCCGGCGAGTCCCTTGACCCGCTCCTCGTGGGTACGGACCTGGAGGCGGGCCTCCATCTCGGTCTGGCGGGCGTTGGCGCCGTCGGCGGCCAGACGGTCCCGCACGGAGGTGTCCGGCTCCTCCTCGACCGGCATCTCCTCGGCCACGGCGAGCCGCTCGGCCAGCTCCTCGACCTCTTCCAGGGCCTTGTCGAGGGACTCCTGGGCGCGGGCGGCGGCCGCCGTGGAACGTTCCGCCTCGCCGGCGGCGCCGCGTGCCTGTCCGGCGAGCCGGCCGAGCTGCTGGGCCACGGCCGACTTCTCCCGGTCGGCGGCGCGGCGGCGTTCCGCCAGCTCCTCGACGTGTGCCGTGCACGCCTTGCGGTGTTCCTGGGCCGTCCGCTGGGCCTCGGTCAGCGCCTCGCAGCGGACCGCCAGCTCTTCCAGCTCGGCGGCGGCCTCGTCGACGGAGGCCTGTACTTCGAGGAGGCTGGGGGCGCCGGCGGAGCCGCCGTGGGCGAAGTGCGCGCCGAGGAGGTCGCCTTCGGCGGTGACGGCGGTGAGGTGGGGGTGGCGGTGGACGAGTTCCTCGGCGGCTTCGAGGGTGTCGACCACGACGATGCCGTGCAGGAGGCGGCGGACGGCGGGCATGAGGTCGGCGGGGCCGCGGACGAGGTCGGCGGCGTAGGCCCCTGAGAGGGGTGCCGTGGTGGGTCGTCGGTCGGGTGCGGGTTCGTGGTGGCTGAGCGCGCCGTTCCCCGCACCCCTACGGGGCGCTGCCTCGACGTCGGTTTCTTCGAGTGGCGTGGTGGGTCGTCGGTCAGGTGCCGCGCCGTCGTGGCTGGTCGCTTGGTTCCCCGCGCCTCTTGGGGGCGCCTCGGGGGCTCCCGACAGGAGCAGAGCTGCTCGGCCTCCGTCCTGTTTGCGTAGGAGGCGGATCGCGTCGGTTGCCGCGGACGGGGTGGTGACGGCGATCGCGTCCGCTGCCGTGCCGAAGGCCGCCGCCAGGGCGACCTCGTGGCCCGGGGTCACCGTCAGCAGTTCCGCCGCCGGGCCCAGAATCCCGGTGAGGCGGTCCCGGGCGCCGAGCAGTATGCCGGTGCCGTCCTTGCGGCGCAGGCCCAGTGCCAGCGCCTCGTGGCGGGCCTGGGTCGCGGCGCGGCTGCGTTCCGCCGCGGTGGTCGCCTCACGGGCCGCGGTCAGGGCCGCCTCCGCCTCGGCGAGCCGCAGCTTGGCCTGCTCGTGCTGTTCGCCCAGTTCCTCGTCGCCGGCGTCGAGGCCGTCGACCTCCGCCTTGAGTGCCTCGTACTCCTCCTGCGCCGAGACCGCCCGTTCCTGGGCCTCGTCACGGGCGGCGGCGAGGCGGTCGATCTCAGCCTGGGCGGAACCGGCGCGCGAACGGGCCGCGTTGACCTGGCCGTTCAGTCGGGCCAGGCTCTCACGGCGGTCGGCGATGGAGCGGGCCACGTCCTTCAGGCGACGCTCCTCCTGGGCCAGTTCGCGCTCCAGTTCGGCGCGGTGCGCGACGGTGTCGTCGAGGGCGTGCTGGGCCGCCTCCAGGGCCGCCTCCAGCTCGGCCTCCTGCTCACGGATGCGGTGGGCCTCCCGCTCCATGTCCTCGGGGTCGCGGCCGGGCCGCTCCTCGGGCGGCGTGGAGGTGGCGCTCTTCACCCGGGCGTCGGCCAGCGAGATGGTGCCGCGCACCCGCTCGGCCAGCTGGGACAGCTCGTACCAGGTCTGCTGTGCGCGCTGGAGGCGAGGGGTGAGCTGCCGTACCTCTTCCTCCAGGAGCGCCTCCCGCTGGAGTGCCTTTTTCAGCTCCTGCTCGGCGGCTTCCTTGCGTTCCTTGAGGGCGGCCTCGTCCGCGATCTCGGTCTGCAGCGCCTGGCTCAGCCGTACGAGGTCGTCGGCCAGCAGGCGCAGGCGCGCGTCGCGCAGGTCGGCCTGGATGACGGCTGCCCTGCGAGCCACCGCCGCCTGGCGGCCGAGGGGCTTGAGCTGGCGGCGGAGTTCGTCCGTGAGGTCCTGCACGCGCGCGAGGTTGGCCTGCATCGCGTCCAGTTTCCTGAGCGCCTTCTCCTTGCGCTTGCGGTGCTTGAGGACGCCGGCCGCCTCTTCGATGAAGGCCCTGCGGCCCATCGGGTCCGCGTGCAGGACGGAGTCGAGCTGGCCCTGGCCGACGATGACATGCATCTCACGGCCGATACCGGAGTCGGAGAGCAGCTCCTGGATGTCGAGGAGTCGACAGGTGTCGCCGTTGATCTGGTACTCGCTGCCGCCGTTGCGGAACATGATCCGCGTGATGGTGACCTCGGCGTACTCGATGGGCAGCGCGCCGTCGGAGTTGTCGATGGTCAGGGACACCTCGGCGCGGCCCAGCGGCGGGCGGCCGGTGGTGCCGGCGAAGATGACGTCCTCCATCTTGCCGCCGCGCAGCGACTTGGCACCCTGTTCGCCCATGACCCAGCTGAGCGCGTCCACCACGTTGGACTTGCCCGAGCCGTTCGGACCGACGACACACGTGATCCCCGGCTCGAACCGGAGCGTGGTCGCCGAGGCGAACGACTTGAACCCGCGAAGGGTCAGGGCCTTGAGATGCACGCCGTCGGACTTTACCCGGCGGCGCTACCGCACTCCACGAACCCTCGCAACCTCGCGGTTTCGCGCATGAACATGCAGGGCACACCAGACGTTAAAGAAGGTGAAAGGATGCGCGGGGCTGAAAGGGCCGCGCGCGGGGGGCAGGCAAGAAAGAAGGGACGCCGAGGCGTCCCTTGCAAATCTTGAGAACTTAGCGGTTGAAAGGGCTGCCCAACCGCCGCATGTGCTGTTGTGGAGCGATGCAGCGATCAGGTGAGCGCAGGCTCCGCCTGGTTTGCGTCGATGCTCTCCATGATCCTGTCGGGAGAAGCGGCAGCCGTCAGCGCGTCGTTCTCTGCCTGAATCCGTACCAGCTCGGATTCGAGATCCTGGACACGCTGCTGGAGCCGTCGCATCTCGGCGAGGAGTCGCGGGTCGGAGCCGCCGACGTAACCGAGAAGCGCCTTTGCCATGATGGATGGTCCTCCACACTGAGTGACCGACCGAAGCGGTGTGGGTCGTGAGGGATTCGCACCCGCTGTGCTTGACACATCCGAGTGTTACTCGCCTGTTGCTCCATGCCAAACAGCTAAGGTGCGCGGGGCTTTCAGCGTCTCACCAAAAAGTTTGACGGTCAACACGATCACGCCCTGTATTGGCGGGCGAACCCGGGCGCGCGCGGCCCAGGACCGGCGGCGCTGCGACTCCTGCGGGGCCCTCGGGGCTTGGCGATCACCTTTGTCTGCGGAGCCTGCCACGACAAGCGATTCTTGGCAACCACCAGGACATTTCCGCTTCGGGCACATGCCGGTGGCAGTTCGCTCCGCTTCCATCTGCGGGGCTTTGCGCGACGGGGTCAGCGGATGGCGAAGCCGTCGTAACCGCCGCGGGGTGTGTCCCAGATCTCGGTGACACCCTCCACCCGCCCGGGCGTGTCATCGCCCTGGAGCCAGTCGAGCAGCCCTTCGCAGCCCGCCCGGGAGCCCTCCGCGACCACCTGCACACGGCCGTCGCCCAAATTGAGAGCAAAACCACTCAGGCCGCCGATCTCCAGTGCCTTGGCCCGCGTGAACCAGCGGAATCCCACGCCCTGCACACGTCCACGGACCCAGGCGACCAGTCGTACATCCTCGCTCATGTGTGCAACCTAACCGGCCAATGTCACTCGGAACACTTCCGCCTTCACCGCCATGCGGTACCGTCCCGACCCAATGAATCTCATCTGAAACTCACTCGATCGAGTGAGTCTGGTTGACCAGAAGGAGTCATTGGCCACACCGGCCCCTGGTCGACCCCGACCGCGAGGACGAGGGAAGAAGGCAAGGACATGGGACGCCACCGACGCTCCGCCGCCGGCCGCGCCGCCACGAGCCGCGCCACGGGGGTCACGGACAACGACGGCCCGTACCCGGGCGGCCACGACCCGCAGGACTCCTACGCGGGCCTCCGCTTCGGTACGGGCACCGCGGCCTACCTGCACCAGGAGGAGTACGCCGACGCCAACGCGCGCAGCTCCGCCTACCTGTACGCGACCGACGGTCCTTACGCCCGGGCCGACGACACGGCCGTCTTCTCCACCGAGGAGTTCGCCCCGGTCATCGGCGGCTCCCCGTCGGGCGGCAGCGGCCACCGGCGCAGGAAGAAGGCCGGACGACCCGTGCGCACGGGCCTGCTCGGGGTCTCGGCCGCCGTCGCCATCGGCACCGTCGCGGTCGCCACCGGTGTGGTGCCGGGCCTGGAGAACTACAAGCTCGGCGGCAGCACCAGCACCACCGGCGGCGACCAGGTACAGGCCGACGGGGTGCCCAGCAACACGGCCGCCGAGCAGGGCGGCACCTCCGGCAGCGCCGAGAGCCAGGACACCGGCTCCTCGGCCGGCCCTGGCACCCAGCGTTCCACCTCGCCGACGGCGACGGCATCCGCTTCCGCGTCCGCCTCGGCCTCCACCTCCGCCTCCGCGTCGCCCACCCCGACGAAGTCGGCGACCAAGAAGCCGACGCCCAGGACCACGCCCTCCAGGAAGGCGACACCCAAGCCGACCAAGACGGCCACCAAGGCGCCGGTGAGGGCGTCCGCGCCGATCACCGTGTCCGAGGCGGCCGCCGCCGAGGCCGAGGTGCTCAAGCTGGTGAACGAGGAGCGGGCCAAGGTCGGCTGCAGCGCGCTGTCCGCGAACTCCTCGCTGACCAAGCTGGCCGAGTCGTTCAGCGAGGACATGGCCGCACGGGGCTTCTTCGACCACACCGACCCGGACGGCAAGACGCCGTGGGACCGGGCCGCGGCCGCCGGCATAGCCAATCTGGGGGGCGAGAACATAGCCCGGGGGCAGGCCACCGCCCAGGCCGTCATGGACGCCTGGATGAACAGCGACGGCCACCGCGCCAACATACTGAACTGCGACTTCAAGACCCTCGGGGTCGGGGTCCACTTCGGTTCGGGCGGCCCCTGGTGGACGCAGGACTTCGGGTACTGAGCCGTCCCGGCCCCGGAGGTGCGCTAACCGAAAGTTAGCGCCCCCTGTCGGTTAGCGCTGTGCTCCCTTACGCTTGACGCATGACCACCAGCACCCAGGACCGTCCCGAGGAGACGCATCCTCCGTACGACGTCTTCGCCCGGGCCTGTCCCTCGCGCACCACGCTCGAACATGTCATGGGCCGCTGGGGCGGGCTGACGCTGAGCGCGCTGCACGAGGGGTCGTTCCGGTTCAACGAGCTGCGCCGGCGCGTGGACGGCGTCAGCGAGAAGATGCTCTCCCAGACCCTCCAGGCGCTGGAGCGCGACGGCCTGGTGCACCGCGAGGCCCAGCCGACCAACCCGCCGCGCGTCGACTACGAACTCACCCCGCTCGGCCGCGAGGTCGCCGAGCGCCTGCTGTCCATCGTCCACTTCGTGGAGAGCCGGATGGACGAGGTGCTGGCCGCCCGCGAACGTTACGACGAGACCCGCGGCGCCCGCTGACACTTCGGGCAGAAGTAGCTGGACCGGTTCATCCAGGGCCGTCTGCGCATCGGCGTACCGCACCGCCGGCAGGGCAGCCCCTCCCTGCCGTACGCGTCCAGTGAGCGGTCGAAGTACCCCGACTCGCCGTTGACGTTGACGTAGAGGCTGTCGAAGCTGGTGCCGCCGACGGCGAGCGCCGCGTTCATCACGTCCCGTACATGGCCGAGGAGTTCGGCGGTGCGCGGTCGGGTGAGGCCGGCGGTCGGGCGTTCGTAGTGGACACGGGCCCGCCAAAGGGCCTCGTCCGCGTAGATGTTGCCGACTCCGCTGATCAACGACTGGTCGAGCAGCGCCCTTTTGATGGTGGTCCGCTTCCGGCGGAGCGCCTGGTGGAAGGCCTCGTCGTCGAAGAGCGGGTCAAGGGGGTCACGGGCGATGTGCGCGATGACGTCCGGCAGTCCCTCAAGGGTGTTGTCGTGCAACGACAGCCCGCCGAAGGTGCGTTGGTCGACGAAACGGAGTTCGGTACCCAGGCCGTCGGCGAATCTGACGCGGATTCTGAGGTGCTTCTCGTCCGGTGTCTCGTGCGGTTGCACCAGCAGCTGACCGCTCATGCCGAGGTGGGCGAGGATCGACTGGTTGGTGTCCTCCAGCGGCAGCCACAGGTACTTTCCCCGCCGGCTCGGGACCCCGACACGGTGGCCCTTGAGCCGGTGCGCGAAGTCGTCCGCGCCGGCGAGGTGCCGTCGTACGGCACGCGGATGCAACACCTCGGTCTCGGCTACGACCCGATGGGCGACCCATCGCTCCAGGCCACGCCGTACGACCTCGACCTCGGGCAATTCGGGCATCGCGTCTCCCGTGCAGGACCCTGGACGATTCGAGCGCCCGGCCCTGGGAAGGGGCCGGGCGCTCGGATCATCGCGCTGTTCTTCAGGCGGAGGCGGCGGACGACGAGCCGTCGTCCTCCTCGGCCGCGGCGGCCTGTTCGGCTGCCGCTGCCGCCTTGGCTGCCTTGGCTCGCTCGTCCGCCGCGGCGCGGATGGCGCGCCAGGCGGACTCGGCGGCCTGCTGTTCCGCCTCCTTCTTGCTGCGGCCGGTGCCGGTGCCGTACGAGACGCCTCCGACGCGGGCGGCAGCAGTGAAGGTCTTCTCGTGGTCGGGGCCGGTCTCCGTGACCAGGTACTCGGGCACGCCGAGCCCCTCCGTCGCGGTGAGCTCCTGGAGACTGGTCTTCCAGTCCAGGCCGGCTCCGAGGTTCGAGGACATCTCGATCAGCGGGTCGAAGAGCCGGTGCACCAGCTCGGACGCCGAGTCGAGGCCCTGGTCGAGATAGACCGCGCCGATCACCGCTTCCAGGGTGTCGGCGAGGATGGACGCCTTGTCCCGGCCGCCCGTGCCCTCTTCACCGCGGCCGAGCCGGATGAAGGAACCCAGGTCGAGACCGCGGCCCACTTCCGCGAGCGCACGCGAGTTGACCACCGCTGCCCGGAGCTTGGCCAGTTGGCCTTCGGGCAGGTCCGGATGGGTCTTGTACAGCGTGTCCGTGACGACGAGGCCGAGGACGGAGTCACCGAGGAACTCCAGCCGCTCGTTCGTCGGCAGGCCGCCGTTCTCGTACGCGTAGGAACGGTGGGTCAGAGCACGCACCAGAAGGGCGGACTCGAGCTTGTAGCCGAGCCGCCCTTCCAGAAGCGTGTGGGACGAGGCCGTGTTGTCCGTTTTCTTCTTGGCGGATGGGTCCGCCTTGGCGTCATCCGCCTTCTTGGGACTGGACACAGTGCCTCTCACCTGGCCGCTCAGACTTCGAGGACCTGGCGCTTGTTGTAAGTGCCGCAAGACGGGCACGCGATGTGCTGCTGCTTGGGCTCGTGGCAGCGCTCGCACGCAACCAGGGTGGGGACCGCAGCCTTCCACTGCGACCGGCGGTGGCGCGTGTTGCTGCGCGACATCTTCCGCTTCGGAACAGCCACGGCTACTTCTCCTGCTTCTCGTCGACGCCCGCTTCCGCGTCAGCGCCGCTCATCTCGTCCTTCTCGCCGTCCTTCGTGGATCCGGCGAGTCCCTGCAAAGCCGCCCAACGGATGTCGACGGCGTCATGGTGGTGGCCAGGGTCGTCCGCAAGGCGGGCTCCGCACTCGGAGCACAGTCCTGGACAGTCGTCCTGGCACACCGGCTGCATCGGCAGTGCGAGCACCACCGCATCACGCAGCACGGGTTCGAGGTCGAACAAGCCGTCCTCGATGAAGTACCTGTCCTCGTCGTCCTCGGCGTCGTCGCCCGGTTCCGCGATCACGCGGCCCCGGTCGTCGGCGTCAGGGTACGAGAACAGTTCCTGGAAGTCCGCTTCGAGCTCCTGCTCGACCGGCTCCAGACACCTTACGCACTCCCCCTCGGCCTGTGCACGGGCGGTGCCTGTGACGAGCACCCCTTCCATGACCGACTCGAGCCGGAGGTCGAGCTCCACCGGGGCGCCTTCCGGCACTCCGATGACCCCCTGGATACCGAGATCCTTGGGAGCGTCGATCGTGCGGGGCAGGCGCTGCAGCGCGCCAGGACGCCGCCCCAGCTCGTGTGTGTCGAACACGAACGGGTTGCGGTGGTCGAGGCGTGCGTGAGGAGCCATTCCTGCTTTCGATCTTCGAGTTCAGAGGGCCGCCGTCCGGAGGTTTCCTCCGGGCAGCGTTGATCGCAGACGTAGACGCGACCGAACAGCCAGGATACTGGACCTTTCGCTGTCGGCCCAATCCGCTGGCCTGCGGCCGGTTTCCCAGGCCTGCGGCCCGGTCTAGAGGCCCCGGCCCTGCTCGTACGCCCTCAGCTGCTCCGGCGTGATCATGCCGGTGTCGAAGAGGCTGGTCTCGTCGAGGGCGTACGACTGGTGCTGGGCCGAGTGCTGCTGGGAGTCGTAGACGGGCTGCTGGCCGGTGTCGTAGCCCTGGTAGGCGTAGGGGTCGGCCTGCTGGTAGCCGTAGGGGTCCTGCTGGTAGCCGTACGCGTCCTGCTGGGCGTAGGCGGGCTGCTGCTGCTGCTGCGGATAGCCGTACGGATCCTGCTGCGGTACGACGGGCTGCTGCATCGGCTGCTGGTCGTACCGCGGCTGCTGCTGGGCGGCGACGGCCTGCTGCTGCTCGGCCTGCGCCGCCTGGGCCGTCTGGGCGTCCTGGTCGGCGAGGGCCGCGAGGTCGGCGAGGTAGTCGGCGTCGCTGGAGTGCTGGAACGTCGTGGTGTCGTCGGCCAGGGCGCCGAGGTCGTCGGAGGCGATCCGGCCGTGCAGCTTGGCGCGGCCCTTGCCGACGGCCTCCAGGGTCTTGGCGAGGACCGCCTCGAAGGCGCCGAGCTTGACGTCGACATAGGCGTCGGCGTCCCGGCGCAGGGTCTCGGGGTCGTGGCTGCGCTCGGGGGCGTCCTCGTCCTCGTAGCCCTGCTCGTCCAGGCCGGGGCCGGTGCCCAGGAGCTTCTCGCGGCCACGGCCGACCGAGCCGAGGGTCTTGGTGAGGACGACCTCGAAGTTGGCGAGCTTGGAGTCGACGTAGTCGTCGGCGTCGGCGCGGACCTCCTCGGCCTCCCTGCGGGCCTCGGCGATGATCCGGTCGGCCTCCGCCTGGGAGCGGCGGGCCACCTCGGTGCCGGAGATCAGCGAGCCGCGCTCGGCGTGCGCGGTCTCGATGATCCGCTCGGCCTCCATGCGGGCCTGCTCGACCATCTGCTCGCGGTCGCCGATCAGCTCCTGGGCCTGGGCGAGGGAGCCGGGCAGCGCCTGGCGCAGGTCTTCGAGCATCGCGAGCAGGTCGGCACGGTTGACCACGCACGACGCCGACATGGGCATGGACCGGGCACCGGCGACCGTGGCCACGATCTCGTCGAGCTTCTTCTGTACGTCCACCCTGCGCTCGCCACTCTCTACAGCTGTGTTGGAGACGGACGGGACGACTGTAGCCCCATCAGTCCCCGCGAATACGCTTGTTGAGGGCCTCGAAAACGGCCTCCGGAACCAGGTGGGAGACGTCCCCGCCCCACTGGGCGACCTCCTTGACCAGGGAGGACGAGAGGAAGCTGTAGGTGGGGTTGGTCGGCACGAAGAGCGTCTCCACGCCCGACAGGCCGATGTTCATCTGGGCCATCTGCAGCTCGTAGTCGAAGTCGCTGACGGCCCGCAGGCCCTTCACGATGGCCGGGATGTCGCGCTGCTTGCAGAAGTCGACGAGGAGGCCGTGGAACGCCTCGACGCGGACGTTTCCGTAGTCGGCGGTGACCTGACGGATCAGGTCGATCCGCTCGTCGATCTCGAACAGGCCCTTCTTGGACTTGTTGATCATCACCGCGACGTAGACCTCGTCGTAGAGACGGGACGCCCGGGCAATGATGTCGAGATGTCCGTTGGTGATCGGGTCGAACGACCCGGGACAGACGGCGCGGCGCACTTGTGATCCCTCGCTCTCCGGTCCGGTCATCGTGCGTCTTCGCACGTAGAGGCGGCGCGACCGTACCAAAACGTTCCCTCGCCGTAGCGACGGGACCGGAGGGCCTCGAAGCCGGTCGGCCAGTGGAAAACGCCGCCTCTGGTGCTGCGCTCCACGGTGACGAGGGCATCCGGTGCTAGCCAGCCCCCCGAGTGGAGTGTGAGGAGAATCTCCCGAAGATCGTCGTCCGAGACGGCGTACGGGGGGTCCAGGAAGACGATGTCGTACGGCTGTGACGGCGCCGGTGTCTGGATGATCTGTTCGGCTTTGCCCGCCCGCACTTCGGCGCCGGGCAGGCCCAGGTTCTTCACGTTTTCGCGTACGACACGGGCGGCTCTGGGGTCGGCCTCCACGAGGAGGGTGTGGCCGGCGCCCCGGGAGAGGGCCTCCAGGCCCACAGCGCCGGAACCGGCGTAGAGGTCGAGGACGCGTTCGCCGTCCAGGGGGCCGCCGAGGAGGGACTGCCAGGTGGAGAACAGGCCCTCGCGTGCGCGGTCGGAAGTTGGCCGGGTTCCCGTGCCGGGCGGCACGGTCAGCCGACGTCCACCGGCTGCGCCGGCGATCACGCGGGTCATTCGAGGGTCCTTCGTCGTGGACGGCTTTACCGTTCAGTCTGGCAGGCCTACGGGGGTGGGTGCCTGGCCGAAGCCGGCGGCTGCGGGTGTGATGTGGCTGGTCGCGCAGTTCCCCGCGCCCCTTCAGGGGCGATGCACCTCAGCCCTTTTCCAGGAACTGTTCTCTTTCCTCGTCCAAAAGGGCGTCCAGGGCCGTTCGCAGGCCCTGGAGGTCGGTCAGCTCCGGGTCCTTCGCCACCAGTGCCGTCGCCTCCTCCCTCGCCTCCGCGATGATCTCCTCGTCCTCGATCACCGCCAGGACGCGGAGGCTCGAGCGGGCTCCCGACTGGGCCTGGCCCAGGACGTCGCCCTCTCTCCGCTGCTCCAGGTCGATCCTCGACAGCTCGAAGCCGTCCAGGGTCGAGGCCACCGCCGTCAGACGCTGGCGGGCCGCGCTCGCCTCGGGCATCTCGGTGACCAGGAGGCAGAGACCGGCGGCGGAGCCTCGGCCCACTCGGCCGCGCAGCTGGTGGAGCTGGGAGACGCCGAAGCGGTCGGCATCCATGATCACCATGGCGGTGGCGTTCGGGACGTTCACGCCGACCTCGATGACCGTCGTGGCCACCAGGACGTCCGTGTCTCCCGCCGCGAAGCGGCGCATCACCGCGTCCTTGTCGTCCGGGTGCATCCTGCCGTGCAGGACCTCCACCCGCAGGCCGCTGAGCGGGCCCTTGGTGAGGTGGTCGGCCACGTCCAGGACGGCCAGCGGGGGGCGTTTCTCGGCTTCGTCCTCGGCCGTCTTCTTCGCCTTCTTCGGGTCCTCCTCCTCGTCGCCGATGCGGGGGCAGACCACGTAGGCCTGGTGGCCGCCGGCGACTTCCTCCCGGACCCGTTCCCAGGCGCGGGCCAGGAAGTGGGGCTTGTCGGCGGCGGGGACGACATGGGTGGCGATCGGGGAGCGGCCGGCCGGGAGCTGGTCCAGGACCGAGGTCTCCAGGTCGCCGAAGACCGTCATCGCGACCGTGCGCGGGATGGGGGTCGCGGTCATGACGAGGAGGTGGGGCGGCTGCTTTCCCTTGCCGCGCAGGGCGTCGCGCTGTTCGACTCCGAAGCGGTGCTGTTCGTCCACCACCACCAGGCCCAGGTCGTGGAACTGGACCTTGTCCTCGATCAGCGCGTGCGTGCCGATCACCAGGCCGGCGTCCCCGGTGACGAGGTCCAGCATCGCCTGGCGGCGGGCGGCCGTGCCCATCGAGCCGGTGAGCAGGACGACCTTGGTGGCGTGCTCGGCGCCGCCCAGCATGCCGCCTTCCGCCAGCTCCCCCATCATCTCGGTGATCGAGCGGTGGTGCTGCTGGGCCAGCACCTCGGTGGGCGCGAGCATGGCAGCCTGGCCGCCCGCGTCGACCACGGCGAGCATGGCGCGCAGGGCGACGAGCGTCTTCCCGCTGCCGACCTCGCCCTGCAGAAGGCGGTGCATCGGATGCTCCGTCGCCAGGTCGTCGAAGATCTCCTTCGAGACCTTCTGCTGGCCGTCCGTGAGGGTGAACGGGAGACGGTCGTCGAAGGCCGCGAGGAGACCGTCGGGGCTGGGCCTGCGGGCCACCGCGGGGAGTTGGGCGTCGGTGTGGCGGCGGCGGGCCAGGGCGACCTGGAGGACGAAGGCCTCGTCCCACTTGAGGCGGTCGCGGGCCTGCGCGATGTCCGCCTTGGTGTGCGGGCGGTGGATCTTGAGGAGGGCCTCGGCGAGGGGGACGAGTCCGCGGCCCTCACGGAGGGTGGGAGGGAGGGGATCCAGGGCCTCCTGGACGCTCGGCAGCACCGTCTGGATCGCCTTGCCGATCTTCCAGGACTCCAGCTTGGCGGTGGCCGGGTAGAGGGGGATGAGGGCTCCGGCCCAGGTCTCCACCGATTCGGCCGGGTCGTCGCCGCGGAGCAGTTCGTAGGCGGGGTGGGCCAGTTGGAGGCGGCGGTTGAAGACCGAGACCTTGCCGGCGAACATCGCGCGGGTGCCCGGCAGGAGTTCCTTGTGGGGCTTGTGGACGCCGTTGCCGAAGAAGACCAGTTGGAGCCGGCCGCTGCCGTCGGTGATCGTGACCTCCAGCCGCTGGCCCTGGCCGCGGGGCGCCTTGGAGGAGGCGAACGTGTGCAGTCGGGCGTCGGCGACCATGGCGACCACCGTGACGTGTTCGTCCATGGGCAGGTCGGCGAGGTGGGTGAGCTGGCCACGCTCCTCGTATCTGCGGGGGTAGTGGTGCAGCAGATCGCCGACGGTGTGCAGGCCGAGATGCTCGGCCATCACCTTCGCGGTGGCTGGGCCGAGCACCTTCTTCAGTGGTTCTTCCAGTGCGGGCACGAGATCCATTGCACACCACCCCACTGACAATGCCGTATATGTCTCGGGAAACCCCTGGTCAGACGGCCGTTTTGAGTCATAGGATGGCGCGCTCCGGCCATCCTTCCGCGGTCACCACCCCACCAGGGACCGCCCGACCCCGCGCCGACCACCCTTCCCCCCTCCGGCGCAGCGACGATGGACTCCCAGACCTCACAGTCATCCCAGGCATCACAGTCACCTCATACGTTCCAGGTCGACCTGCGTGGTCTGGTGGACCTGCTCTCCCATCATCTGTACTCCAGCCCCAAGGTCTATCTCCGCGAGCTGCTGCAGAACGCGGTGGACGCCATCACCGCCAGACGGGCCGAGCAGCCCGACGCACCCGCGCGGGTGCGGCTGTACGCCGACGGCAGTGCCCTTCGGGTGGAGGACAGCGGCGTCGGGCTCACCGAGTCGGACGTGCACAGCCTGCTCGCGACCATCGGGCGCAGCTCCAAGCGGGCGGAGGGGCTGCAGGAGGCCCGCTCCGACTTCCTGGGCCAGTTCGGCATCGGACTGCTGGCCTGTTTCGTGGTCGCCGAGCGGATCCGGGTGGTCAGCCGCAGTGCCCGCACCCCGGACGCGCCGCCCGTGGAGTGGACGGCACGCGACGACGGGTCGTACACCGTAAGGACGTTGGCGCCCGAGGCCCGTCCCGAGCCCGGCACCACCGTGCATCTGGTGGCGCGGGCGGGCGCGGCGGAGTGGCTGGACGAGCGGCGGGTGCTCGCGCTGGCGCGGGACTTCGGTTCGCTGCTGCCGTACGACGTCCGGGTGGGCGACGAGGCGGTCACCGATCTGCCCGCGCCCTGGGACCGTCCGTACCCCTCCCCCAGTACCCGCCGGGTGGCGCTGGCCAGGCACTGTCACGAGCTTTTCGGGTTCACGCCGTTGGACTCGATCGCCCTTGACGTGCCGCTGGCCGGGATCCGGGGGGTGGCGTATGTGCTGCCGTCGGCGGTCAGTCCCGCCCAGCGGGCCACCCATCGTGTGCACCTCAAGGGCATGCTGCTGACCGAGCGGGCCGAACAGCTGCTGCCCGACTGGGCGTTCTTCGTGCGCTGTGTCCTGGACACGGACAGTCTGCGGCCGACCGCCTCGCGCGAGTCGCTGTACGAGGACGAGACGCTGGCAGCCGTACGGGAGGCGCTCGGCGAAAGGATCCGGTCCTGGCTGACCGGACTGGCCGCCGGTGATCCGGAACGGCTCTCCGCCTTCCTGTCCGTGCACCACCTGGGTGTGAAGTCCCTCGCCCGGCACGACCAGGAGATGCTGCGCACGATGCTGCCGTGGCTCCCCTTCGAGACCACCGACGGGCAGTTGTCCTTGGAGGAGTTCGCACAGCGCCACCCGGTGGTGCACTTCACGCGGACGGTCGAGGAGTACCGGCAGGTCGCGCCGATCGCCTCCGCGCAGGGCGTCGGGGTGATCAACGGCGGTTACACGTACGACAGTGAGCTGGTCGAGGCGCTGCCGTCGGTGCGGCCCGGGACGGTGGTCGCGGAGCTGGACGCCGACACCGTGACCGCGCATCTGGACGCGGTGGATCCCGCGGAGGAGCTGGCGCTGGCGGGCTTTCTCGCGGCCGCGCGGGCGAAGCTGGACCCGCTGGGCTGTGATGTCGTCCTGCGCGCCTTCCACCCCCTCTCGGTGCCCGCGCTGCACCTGGACGACCGCGCGGCCCGGCACGAGCAGGCCCGCGCGAAGGCCGAGGAACAGGCCGACGACCTGTGGGCGGGCATCCTGGGCTCGCTGCGCGGCAGCGCACCCCGGGCGCGTCTGGTGCTCAACCACCTCAACCCGCTGATCCGGCGGATCAGTTCCCTGAAGGACCCGGAGCTGATCGGCACCGCGAGCGAATCGCTCTACGGGCAGGCGCTGCTCATGGCCCAGCGCCCGCTGCGGCCCGCCGACTCGGCGCTGATCAACCGCTCGTTCATCGGTCTCCTGGAATGGGCGACTTATCGAGAGCACGGACGAGAGCACGGAGAGGGTGACCGCTGATGGGCGAAACCGGCGGGATCGCGGACTTCGACTCGCTGCGCCGCGCGATGGCCGAGAACTCCGAGGAGCCGGAGGGGCCCGCCCGCAACGCGCGCGCGGAGCAGCTGCTGGTGGAGGCCGAGAAGCTGAACATCCCGCTCGCCGTGATCGAGGCGCTCGGGCACCAGCTGAAGGTCTACAACTACAGCTCCGAGAAGGACAAGATGTTCGTCCCGTTCGCGAGGCTGTTGCGCCTGTGGGACGAGCGGCCCGGGGACTTCGACGAGTACGAGACGCATTCGCTGTACTGGGTCTTCAAGTGGATGACGGCCGGCATGCTCGACCAGCCGCACATTCCGCTCGCCTCGATCGAGAAGTGGCTGGGCGAGATGGAGCACCGCTACCGGCTCGCCGGGCACTCCGAGCGGGCGGTGCGCAGCGCCGAGTTCAGTGTCGCCGGACACATCGGTGACCTCACGCGCGCGGAGCGGGCGTACAGGGCCTGGCTGGCGGCGGACCGGGACCGGATGGCCGACTGCCATGCGTGCGAGCTGCACGGGCAGGGCGGCTGGCAGCTGCGGAACGGCCGGGACGCCGAGGCGCTGGAGCTGTGGGGGCCGGTCCTGGAGGGCGAGTACAGCTGCGCCCATGAGCCGCACACGGTCCTCGCCTCCTCCCTGGCCCCGCTGCTGCGGCTCGGCCGGGCCGACGAGGCCCGCGCCCACCATCTGCGCGGCTTCCGGCTGGTCCGTCCCATGGAGAGCATGCGGGGCGCTTACGCGGACCATGTGGAGTTCTGTGCGCTGACCGGCAACGAGGCGCGCGGTCTTGAGCTGCTGGCGGAACGTCCCGCCTATTTCACGGACACCGGGCAGCCGCGCAGCCGGATGGACTTCATGGCGGTGGTGACGCTGCTGATGGAGCGGCTGACCGAGCTGGGCCTCGGTGAGCAGCGGGTACCGGGGCCGGCCGGGCGGGCGTGGAGCGCCGTGGAACTCGCCGGCCACGCGCGCGCGGAGGCCCTGGAGCTGGCCGCGCGGTTCGACGCCCGCAACGGCACCTCCTATGTCGGCGACCAGTTGCGCGAGCGCATGGCGCAGCGGCCGCTGGTGGACCGGCTGCCGCTGGGCGTGCGGGCGATGCGGACGGCGCCCGCCGGGCCGGTCGCGCCGGTCGTGCAGGCGCCCGCGCCGGAGCAGCCTTCGCTGCCCGCGCTGCTCGCCGAGGCGCGCCGGCTGTCGGACACGCTCCAGCCGCACGCCCTGGAGGCCTGGGCGGCGGTCGCGGAGGCCGCCGAGAGCGCCGAGGTGGACACCTATGTCCACGCGGAGATCGCCGACCACACGGCGATGGGCCGCGGCCCGGAGGGCGTCGAGCTGTTCGAGCGGGCGGCGGAACTGTACGCGGAGGCGGGCGACGAGGGGGAGGCGATCGCGGCACGCGCCCGTGCCGCCTACGTACGCGCCCTGTCCGGGGAGCTCGACGAGGCGACGGCCGCGATCGTCGAGCCGTACGACCGGATCCTCGCGCTGTACGCCGACGACGCCACCGGCGTGCGGCAGACGGCGTCCGTGCTGATGAGCCGGGCGCGGATCCTGATGCGGTGGGTGCACGAGCGGTCCGAGGGCGCCGCCGACGCCGAGCAGGCCGTACGGGAGCTGCTGGCGCTCGTCGGTGGGCGCGGTGGCTCCGATGTCCGGCTGGTGTCCCGGGCGGCCGAGGGGCGGGCGATGCTCGCCGAACTGGCCGAGCACGCCGGGGACGGGGAGCGGGCGGGCGAGCTGTTCCGGCAGGCGTCGGCGCAGTTCGTCGGTGCGGAGCTGCCGTGGTTCGCGGTGGAGTACGAGGTGCGGGTGGCCGCGCTCGCCCATGAGCAGGGCGACATGGCCGAGGCGGAGCGGGCGCTGCGCGCGGCCCTGGAGCACGGCGGCCCGTATGTGGAGCCGGTCGGACGGGCCCAGCTGCATCTCCAGCTCGCCGAGGTCCTCGGCGGCCGGGGCGCGGCCGAGGAGGCCGCCGAGCACGCCCTGGAGGCCGCCCACTGGGCCGACGAGGCCGGGGAGAGCGGCACCCTGGGCGCCTGGGCGCGGCACCAGCTGGGCGGCTTCCTGCTGCGGCAGGGGCGGTTCGCGGAGGCCGCCGAGGTGCTGGAGTCGGCGCTGGCCGACCTGAGCGCCGAGACGCACGGCGACGGCGCGGTCGTCCAGACCCAGTGGTGGCTCGGGGACTGCCTGAGCGAGCTCGGCGAGCACCACGCGGCGGCCGAACGGCGGCTGAAGGCCGCCGAGATCGCCCGGCACTGGCCCGAGCAGCACGACCACGCCACCCTCGCGCACCTGGCCGCGGAGTCGCTGGGCAACGCGGGGCTGCCCGCCGAGGCGGACCAGGCGTACACGCGCGCGGGCGAGTTGTGGCGGGCGATGGGCAACGTGCACTTCCTGGTCCGCTCGCTGCGGGCCCGCGCGTGGCTGGCGCTGCGCACGGAGGCGGGGACGGAGGGTGCGCGGAGGCTGATGGCGGCCGCGGTGGCGGAGTGCGAGACGGCGCTGGCGGCGCTCGCGGATCCGGCGGCCCGGGAGCGGCTCACCGGTGAACTCGGCCACACTCACCGGCAGTTCGGTGATCTGCTGGCACGGTCCGTGCCCGAGGACGCGGAGGACGCGGCGATCCAGGACGCGTTCGAGGCGGCGCTGGCCGAGATGACGGCGGCGATCGCCCTCTTCGCCGGGCTGGGCGAGGACGGGCTGCACAGCCGTACCGGCGCCGAACTCGCGGCGGGCTGGCTGGAGGCCGACCTGAGCCGGCCGGCGGACGCGGCCGCACGCGGGCGTGCCGTACTGGACGCCTACGAGGGCGCCGACCCGGACGACGACACGGTCCGGGCCCGGCGGGCGGAGGCACGTCAGCTGCTGGAGCCCACGGAGGCGTGAAGGGGCGTGCGCAGGGGGCTCACTCGACGCCGATGAGGAGCGGGGCCCCCTGCCGCCCGCCGTCGTGGACGACCGTGTCGACGGCCAGGTACGCCTCGCGCACCCGTGCCTCCAGGCGTTCGGCGACGCCTTCGGGCGCCTCGTCGCCGAGGACGAGAGTGACCAGCTCGCCACCGGCCTGGAGCATGCGGTCGAGGACTGTCTCGGCGGTGGCCGTCACGTCCGAGCCGATCACCGCCACATCACCGTCGATCAGGCCCAGCACGTCCCCGGCCTGGCAGATGCCGGCCATGGTCCAGGACTGCCGTTCCGCGACCACGACCTCGGCGTAGCGGGTGGCGCCCGCAGCCGAGGTCATCTGGACGACGTCCTCGTCGAAGCGGCGGTCCGGCTGATGCACCGCGAGCGCGGCGATGCCCTGGACCGCCGAGCGGGTCGGGATGAGGGCCACCCGGATACCCTCCGCGCGGACCTGCTCGGCCGCCGCGGCCGCCGTGTGCCGCAGGTCGGCGTCGTTGGGCAGCAGCACCACCTCGCGCGCGTGGGCGCGCCGTACGGCGTCCACCAGCTCCCCGCTGGCGGGCGGCTCCCCGGGGCGCGCGAGCACGGTGGTCGCGCCGGACTCGGTGTACAGCCCGACCAGCCCCTCCCCCGGCACCACGGCCACCACGGCGCGCTGTACGCGCTCGCGCGGCGGCTCCCCGCCGGTGTGCACGTCCCCCGCGCCGAAGTGCGTGATCCGGATCCGGTACGGCCGCCCCGCCTCGACGCCCGCCTCCACGGCGGCGCCGGCGTCGTCGGCGTGCACATGGACGTTCCACAGGCCGTCGCCGCCGACCACGACCAGGGAGTCGCCGAGGGCGTCGAGCCGGGCCCGCAGCCGGTCCACGGCGGCGTCCTCGGCCTCCAGGAGGTAGATGACCTCGAAGGCGGGGCCCCCGGCCGACTCGGCGCAGGCCTCCGCGCGGGCGTCGGAAACGGCGTCCACGCGCGCGTGCACGATCGGGACCGCCCCGTGGGCGTGCATGTCGAAAGCCGTCGGTGTCTCCCCGGTGAACGCCTCCACCAGCGCCCCGAGCACCGCGACCAGGCCCCGCCCGCCGGCGTCGACCACCCCGGCCCGCTCCAGGGCGGCCAGCTGTCCCGGGGTCTCCGCGAGCGCCTTGCACGAGCCTTCGTAGGCGGCCCGCGCGATCGTCCCGCAGTCGCCCTCGGCCGCTTCGGCGGCGTCGGCCGCTGCCGCCGCGACCGACAGCACCGTGCCCTCGACGGGGTGGGCCACGGCCCGGCGGGCGGCGTCGGCGGCGTGCCGCAGGGCGAGCCGCAGCCCCTCGCCGTCGATGTGAGTGGCCTCACCGTCGGTGAGGACATGGGCCATGCCGCGCAGCAGCTGCGCCAGGATCGTGCCGGAGTTGCCGCGCGCGCCTATGAGGGCCCCGTGCGCCATCGCGCGCACGGCGTCGGCCAGCGTGGGGACCTCTTCACCCAGCTCATAACCTGCGAAGACGGCCTCCACGGCCCCCGTGGCCGACTCCACCGTCAGATAGAGGTTCGTGCCCGTGTCGCCGTCGGCCACCGGGTAGACATTGATCGCGTCGATCTCCTCGCGCGCCCGGCCGATCGCCCCGAGCGCGAGACCGCACCAGGTGCGCACCGCGAGAGCATCGAGGAATGTCTGCGGCACCTGCGCCACCTGCGCCTCCTTGAGCTGGCCCGACGTGGTCGCAGCGTAGACCCCGGGAGGGTGTCCACCGGAAGTAGGCCGGGAGCCGGCCCCTGAGCTGCCATGCTAGTTTCGTCTAACCGACGCAGCCGTTGTATGCTGCTCCGGTTGCCCGATCTCATCGGGCCATTACCCCTGGCAACGCCACTCAAGATCTCGGATCCCCTGGATCTCGATCCCGGCACGCCGGGATCCAACCGTAAGTGCATCTGAAGTCTTTGGAGTGACCCGTGGCTGCCAACTGCGACGTCTGCGGCAAGGGGCCGGGCTTCGGCAACAACATCTCGCACTCGCACCGCCGTACGTCCCGTCGCTGGAACCCGAACATCCAGCGCGTGCGTACCGTGGTCGGCGGGACGCCGAAGCGCGTGAACGCCTGCACCTCGTGCATCAAGGCCGGCAAGGTCTCGCGCTGACGCACTGCTGCTGAGCGCGCGGCCACTGCTGGTTCGCTGCACAGAGCCGGTCCACCGAAGGGTGGGCCGGCTTTTTGCCGTGCCTGCTTCCTGGCCCACCTGCCAGAATCCCGACCATGCGCTTCGGCATTCTGGGCCCCCTGGACATACGCACCGACGACGGCACCCCCGTCGACCCCGGCGGCCCCCGCCCCCCGCGCGCTGCTCACCCTGCTGCTCCTGGACGCCGGCTGCGCGGTCTCCGCGCAGCGCCTCACCGACGGCCTGTACGGCGCCGAGCCGCCCGCCGGGGCGGCCAACGCCCTCCAGTCCCAGATCTCCCGGCTGCGCAGGCGCCTGGCGCCGCACGCCGAGATCGAGGCCACTGCCGCCGGTTACCGAGCCGCCGTCGCCCCCGACACGGTGGACGTACACCAGTTCGAAGCACGGTGTGCGGCCGGACGCGCCGCACTCGGCGCCGGCGACCACCAGAACGCGGCAGCGCAGCTCCGGGAGGCGCTCGCCCTGTGGCGCGGCCCCGCGCTGCCCGACCTCCCGGACGCGCACGCCGAGGCCGCACGGCTCGAAGAGCTGCGGCTGGCCGCCGTACAGGACCGGATCGAGGCGGAACTGGCGCTCGGTGGCGGCTCCGGGCTGGTATCGGAGCTGCGGGCGCTGCTGGCCGCCCATCCGCTGAGCGAGCGGCTGTACGGGCAGCTGATGCGGGCCCTGCACGCGAGCGGGCGGCCCGCCGAGGCGCTCACGGTGTTCGAGGAGGCCCGTCGCGCCCTCGCCGACCAGCTGGGCGCCGATCCCTCGCCGGAGCTGTCCGCGCTGCACCTGGAGCTGCTCAGGGGCGCGGAGCCCGAGCGGCCCAGGCTCCCGGTCCAGCTCACCCGGTTCGTCGGGCGCGAGCCCGAACTCGCCCGGATCGCCGGCCTTCTGGCCGGCTCCCGTCTGGTCACGCTCACCGGCCCGGGCGGTGCGGGCAAGACCCGGCTGGCGGTCGAGGCGGCGAACAGGATCGTGGCCGCGCGCAAGGGCGACGCGGCGAGCAAGGGCGAGGCGGCGAGCTCGGGCGAGGCCGCGCGCAAGGGCGACGCGGCGAGCAAGGGCGACGCGGCGAGCAAGGGCGAGGCGGCGAGCTCGGGCGAGGCGGCGAGCTCGGGCGAGGCGGCGAGCTCGGGCGAGGCCGCGCCCAAGATCGAGGCGGCAAGCTCGGACGAGGCCGCGCCCAAGATCGAGGCGGCAAGCTCGGACGAGGCCGCGCCCAAGATCGAGGCGGCAAGCTCGGACGAGGCCGCGCGCAAGATCGAGGCGGCAAGCTCGGACGAGGCCGCGCGCAAGATCGAGGCGGCAAGCTCGGACGAGGCCGCGCGCAAGATCGAGGCGGCAAGCTCGGACGAGGCCGCGCGCAAGATCGAGGCGGCGAGCTCGGGCGAGGCCGCGCGCAAGATCGAGGCGGCAAGCCAGGACGGCGGCGTCTGTTTCGTCGAGCTGGCGCCGCTGAGCGACGGCTCCCAGATCCCGTACGCCGTCCTCACCGCCCTCGGCGTCCGCGAGGGCCTGCGCAGCCCCGCCGCCGACACCACGGACCGGCTGCTGGCCGCCCTGGAGGAGCGCGAGCTGCTGCTCGTCCTCGACAACTGCGAGCACCTGGTCGAGGCGGCCGCCGCAACCGCCGCCCTGCTCCTCGCCTCCTCCCCGGGCGTTCGGATCCTGGCCACCAGCCGGGAGTCCCTGAACATCACCGGCGAGGTCCTGGTCCCGGTGCCCCCGCTGCCGCCGGAACCGGCCGAGCGGCTCTTCCTGGACCGGGCCCGCGCCGTGCGCCCCGGTTTCGACGGCCACGCGCGCGTGCCGCACATCTGCGCCGCCCTCGACGGGCTGCCGCTGGCCATCGAACTGGCGGCGGCCCGGCTGCGCACGCTCACCCCCGACGAACTCGCCGACCGCCTGGACGACCGGTTCCGCCTCCTCTCGCGCGGCGACCGCTCCAAGGCACCGCGGCACCGCACCCTGCGCGCGGTCGTCGAGTGGAGCTGGGACCTGCTGGACGACGAGGAGCGGAAGCTGGCGCGGCGGCTGACGGTTTTCTCCGGGGGCGCGACACTGGCGGCGGTCGAGGCGGTGTGCGGGCTGCCGTACCCGGAGGACGTGCTGGCCTCACTGGTGGAGAAGTCGTTCCTGGAGGTGTCCGAGGGCCGCTACCGGATGCTGGAGACGATCCGCGCGTTCGCCGCCGAGGAGCTGCCCGCCCCGGACGGCCTGCGGGACGCGCACGCCGGGTACTTCCTGCGGCTGGCCGAGCGGGCCGAGCCGAAGCTCCGGGGCGGCGGTCAGCTGCCCTGGCTGGGACGGCTGTCCGCCGAGCACGGCAACCTGGACGCGGCCCTCCGCCATCTCGTACGCCACGGCCCCGAGGACGCCCTGCGGCTGATGGCCGTCCTGTCCTGTTTCTGGCGGCTGCGCGGGCTGCACGGCGAACAGGTGACGTCGGCACGGCAGCTGCTGGCCGCCGTGGGGGGCGCGCCGCCGCCGGGGCTGACGGAGGAGTACGTGCTGTGCGCCATCAACGTGCTGCTGGGCGACGGCGACCACCCGGTCGGCCAGGACGACCACGAAGAGCTCGCCGCGCGCGTGGACGCGCTGATGGCCTCATACGAAGGCCCCTTGCGGCTGCCGTACATCCTCATGCTGTGGTCGGTCGCGGTCGGCCCCCGGCCGGCGACCGACGAGCGGGCCCTCGCCCTGGCCGGCGACGACCCCTGGGCGCGTGCGCTGCTCGATGTCGGCCTGGGTTTCCGGGACATGCTCGCGGGCCGGCCACGGGAGGCCGAGCAGTGCTTCGCCCGGGGGCTGGACGGGTTCCGGGCGACGGGTGACCGCTGGGGGATGGCCAACTGCCTCGACCCGCTCGGCATGTCCGCCCACGCGCGCGGGGACTCACGCCGCGCCCTGGAGCTGCTGGACGAGGGGCTGGCGTACATGCGGGAGCTGGCGGCCCCGGAGGAGACCGCCGACCTGCTGCGCACCCGGGGCACCGTGCTGCTGCACCAGGGGGACACCGCGGGCGCCGAGGCCCACTTCGAGCAGGCGCTGACGCTCGCCCGTGGCGCCGGGCTCCCCGACAAGGTGGCAGGTGCCCGGCGCGGTCTCGGCGACGCGGCCCGGCTCTCCGGAGACACGGCACGCGCGCGCGTGCACTACGAGAACGCCCTCAGGGAGTGCGCAGCCAACTGGTTCAGCGTCGGCGAGACGGTCCGCATCCTGATCGGGTTCGGCCGGACGTCCGCCGCCGAGGGGCACACCGAGGAGGCTCGCGACTGGTTCCGGCAGGCCGCCGAACTCGCCGTCGAGGGGCCGGGCACCCTCGAACTCGCCGACACGGCGGAGGCGTTGGCGTCGGTCGCCGACTCGGCCGAGCGAGCCGCCGTACTGCTCGGCGCGGCTACGGCCCTGCGAGGCGCCCGGGCGCAGGCCGACCCGGACGTCGTACGCGTCGAGCGGAACGTACGCGCGAAGCTGTCGCCCGAGGCCTACGACAAGGCCTTCGACCAGGGCCTACGGCAACGGTCAGCGGCGGTCAGCGAACGGTAGGAGGACGGTCAGCGCCCCCGCCGAAGCTGACGGCATGACGAAGCATCTCGCTCACCTCAACGTCCTGGTCTCCGGCGCCAGCGTGGCCGGCCCCGCCGTCGCCCTCGACCTCGCCCGGCTCGGCGCCCGGGTCACCGTCGTCGAGAAGGCCCCGGAGCTGCGCGGCGGCGGCTTCGCGGTCGACTTCCGCCGCCATGTCCACCGCACCGTCCTGACCTCCATGGGCATCTGGGACGAGATCCACGCCCGCCAGACCCACATGGGCCGGCAGAGCGTGGTGGACGCCGACGGCAGCCCGCGTGTGGACCTGCCCGCCGAGCTGATGAGCGGTGACGTGGAGATCTTCCGCGGCGACCTCGCGCAGATCATGTACGAGCGCACCGAGGACGACGTCGAGTACGTCTTCGGCGACTCGATCGCCTCGCTCACCGAGGACGCGGACGGTGTCGACGTCACCTTCGAGCAGGGCGCTCCCCGCCGCTTCGACCTGGTCGTGGGCGCGGACGGCCTGCACTCCAACACCCGCCGGCTCGCCTTCGGTGACGAGTCCCGTTACCTGCGCTTCTTCGACCACTACGTGGCCGGCTTCGACGTCCCCAACCACCTGGGCCTGGACCACACCGGCCGCGCCTACAGCGAGCCCGGCCGCGGAGCCGTCATCGGCAACTACGACGGCGACCCGCACCGCGCCGGCGCGCTGCTGGTCTTCCGGTCCGAGGAGCTGTCGTACGACCGCCGGGACGTCACGGCGCAGAAGCAGATCCTCGTGGAACGGTTCGCCGGCTTCGGCTGGGAGGGCCCGACCCTGCTCAAGGCCCTCGAAGAGGCAGACGACCTGTACTTCGACGCGATCGCCCAGATCCACGTCGACCGCCTCGTCAAGGGTCGGGTGGCGCTGCTCGGGGACGCGGGGTACGGGGCGACCATGGGCGGCATGGGCACGGGCGTGGCGGTCGTCGGCGCCCATGTCCTCGCCGGTGAGCTCGCCCTCGCGGGCGGCGACTTCCGTACCGCCTTCGCCGAGTACGAGTCCCGGATCCGGGACTTCGCCAAGGGCTGCCAGAAGATGTCCGGGAACGCCGGCCCGTTCTTCGCCCCGCCCACCGAGCGGCGCATCCGCAACCGGGACCGCATGTACCGGGTCCTCAGCTCGCGCCCGCTGGCCCGCTTCTTCAAGAAGATAACGGAGAAGGCGGCCACCGACATCAAGCTGCGGGAATACCCCTACTGAGGGCCCCTGCTCAGGGCCCAGCCGTGGTCCACCGGCCCGATCCCCGCGCCGAGTGCGAACCCGGCCGCGATCGCCCCGGTGACGTACTCCTTGGCCACCGCCACCGCCTCGGGCACGGACTGCCCCTTCGCGAGCTGCGACGCGATCGCGGACGCGAGGGTGCAGCCCGTGCCGTGCGTGTGCCGGTTGTCGTGGCGGGGGGCGCGCAGCCGGAACTCGTCCGTGCCGTCCGTGAGCAGGTCCACGGCCTCGCCGGGCAGATGCCCGCCCTTGACCAGCACCCACTTCGGCCCGTACGACAGTACGGCCGCCGCGGCCCGGCGCAGATCCGTCTCCGACTCGACGTGTAGGCCGGTGAGTTGGGCCACCTCGTCCAGGTTGGGCGTGGCCACGGTGGCCAGCGGGAGCAGCTGGGTGCGGACCGAGTCCAGGGCGGAGGCGGCGAGCAGGGAATCGCCGTGCTTGGAGACGCCCACCGGGTCCACGACCACGGGCGCGTCGGTCCCGGCGATCAACTCCGCGACGGTCTCGACGAGTTCGGCCGAGGCGAGCATCCCGGTCTTCACCGCGTCCACGCCGATGTCGTCGACGACGCTGTGGTACTGGGCGCGCACCGCCGCCACCGGCAGCTCCCAAGCGCCCTGCACGCCCACGGAGTTCTGCGCGGTCACCGCCGTGATCACGCTCATGCCGTGCGTGCCGAGCGCCAGCATGGTCTTCAGGTCGGCCTGGATCCCGGCCCCGCCGCCGGAGTCGGAGCCCGCGACCGTCAGCACGCGCGGGAGGCTCATGACTCGATGTCCCCGAAGTGGTCCCAGCCGCCCTTGCTGGTCCAGGGCGCCCCGTCGACGGTCACCTGGGGCAGCGCGGACGGGTTGAGAACCTCGCCGATCACCTTCCAGCGGGCGGGCAGCTTCACGTCCGGCGGGAAGGTCGCCACGATCGCGTGGTCCTCACCGCCGCTCAGCACCCACTGCAGCGGGTCCACGCCGACGGCCTGCCCGATGTCGTTCATCTGGGACGGGATGTCGATCGCACCGGAGCGGATGTCGATCCGCACCTTGCTGGCCTCCGCGATGTGCCCGAGGTCGGCGATCAGCCCGTCGCTCACATCGCACATCGCGGTCGCGCCGAGCCCCGCGGCGGCCGGGCCCGCGTGGTACGGCGGCTCGGGGCGGCGGTGCGCCTCCACGAAGGCGCGCGGCGAACGGAAGCCGCGGGAGAGCACCGCGTAGCCGGCCGCCGACCAGCCCAGCCAGCCCGTGACGGCCACCAGGTCGCCGGGCTGGGCGCCGCCCCGGGTGACCGGCTCCTGGTTGCGCAGATCGCCGAGCGCGGTGATGGAGAGCATGATCGTGTCGCCGCGGACCACATCGCCGCCGACCACCGAGGCGCCGGCCACCTGGCACTCGTCGCGGATGCCGTCCATCAGCTCGCTGGGCCAGGTCACCGGCAGTTCGGCGGGGACGACCAGGCCGAGCAGCAGCGCGGTCGGCACGGCGCCCATGGCGGCGATGTCCGCGAGGTTCTGTGCCGCCGCCTTACGGCCCACGTCGTAGGCCGTGGACCAGTCGCGGCGGAAGTGCCGGCCCTCCAGCAGGATGTCGGTGCTCGCCACGACCCTGCGGTCGGGGGCGGCGACCACCGCGGCGTCGTCGCCGGGGCCGACCCGGACCGCCGGAGTGGTGGTGAGACGGGAGGTGAGCTCCCTGATGAGCCCGAACTCCCCCAGCTCACCAACAGTGCCCTTCATTGCCCTACGCCCCTTCTCTGCCGTGCCGTGCCCGCTCGCGCGTCATTCTCGTCCTGGTTACGGTCGAGGTGACCGTCAACTTCTGTCGTGCCTGCACCGTGGCGCGCAAGCCCCTGTCCGCGCAGGTCTCCCCGCGGTGAGCGGCGACGCGATACCGTGGCGTTCCTTTTCCCCACATGATCCTCGTGGCCGCCCTGGAGGTTCCGTGGTACAGGCGTACATCCTGATCCAGACGGAGGTCGGCAAAGCGTCGACCGTCGCCGAGATCATCAGCAAGATCCCTGGAGTCATCCAGGCCGAGGATGTGACAGGACCGTACGACGTCATCGTGCGCGCACAAGCGGAGACGGTCGACGAACTCGGCCGCCTCGTGGTCGCGAGAGTCCAGCAAGTGGAGGGCATCACGCGCACCCTGACCTGCCCGGTCGTCCATCTGTAGCCCCCGTCTACGCTTGGCCGGTGAACATTTTCCGTCACCGGCCATTCGGTCTGCCCGCGCTCGCCGTGCTGATGATCGCGGCGGCGGGCTGCTCATCGGCGGACGACGCCCCGTCGGCGGCGGTTCCCAGCCCGGGCGCGACGGTTGCCAGACTGTGCGACCGCCTCGACGGGGTGCTGCCGAAGAAGGTGGACGGACTCACCCGCCGTGACCCCGAGCCCTCGTCCGCGCTGACGGCGGGCTGGGGGGACCCGGCGATCATACTGCGCTGCGGTGTCGTACGGCCTGCGAAGATGGCCGATCCGGAGGCCGACGGGGTGCAGGTGAACGGGGTCGGGTGGCTGCTGGAGCAGCAGGCCGGCGGGGTGTTCCGGTTCACGACGACGCTCCGGAAGGCGTATGTGGAGGTGACGATTCCGAAGGAGCGGACGGGGGACGGCATGGCGCCACTGGTGAGTTTGGCGCCTGCCGTCAAGAAGGCGATTCCGGAGGGGATCGCCGACTAGGCGCGCCCCTGACGGGGCGCTTCAGCGCAGGCCGGTCGAACGGTTCAGCGCCGCCTGGATCAGGCGGTCGATCAGCTCGGGGTAGGCGACTCCCGTCGCCTGCCACATCTGGGGATACATCGAGATCGGGGTGAAGCCCGGCATCGTGTTGATCTCGTTGATGACGAAATCGCCGTCCTCGGTGAGGAAGAAGTCCGCGCGGACCAGGCCCTCGCAGGACGCGGCCTCGAAGGCGTCCACCGCGAGCGCCTGGATCTCGGCGGTCTCCTGCGGGGTCAGCGGGGCCGGGACGATGCCGGGGGTGGAGTCGATGTACTTGGCCTCGAAGTCGTAGTACGCGTGCGTGGCGGCGGGCGGGATCTCGGCCGGGACCGAGGCGCGCGGGCCGTCCTCGAACTCCAGGACGCCGACCTCGATCTCGCGGCCGCGCAGCGCCGCCTCGACCAGGATCTTCGGGTCGTGGACCTGGGCGGTGGCGATCGCCTCGTCCAGGCCGGAGAGGTCGTCGACCTTGGTGATGCCGATCGACGAGCCGGCCCGCGCGGGCTTCACGAACAGCGGCCAGCCGTGCTCGCCCGCGAAGTCGACGATCTTCTTGCGGGCGGCGGACTCGTCCTGCTTCCACTCGCGGGGACGGATCACCAGGTACGGGCCGACCTTGAGCCCGAAGGAGGTGAACACCCGCTTCATGTACTCCTTGTCCTGGCCGACGGCCGAGGCGAGCACACCGGAGCCGACGTACGGGACGCCGGAGAGTTCCAGGAGGCCCTGGAGGGTGCCGTCCTCGCCGTAGGGGCCGTGCAGCATCGGGAAGACGACGTCGACCTCGCCGAGCGCCTTGGGCACGGAGCCGGGCTCGCTGTAGACGACCTCGCGGTTGGCCGGGTCGACGGAGAGCACCACGCCGCCCTCGGTGGACTCGGCGAGGTCGCCGACCTCGGGCGTACGGCGCTCGCTGATCGCCATGCGTTCGGGTTCGTCGGCCGTGAGCACCCAGCGGCCTTCCCTCGTGATGCCGATCGGCAGGACGTCGTACTTCGTCCGGTCGATGGCGCTCAGGACGGCTCCGGCGGTGACCATGGAGATCCCGTGCTCGGAGCTGCGACCGCCGAACACGACGGCCACACGCGGCTTGCGAGCGGGCTGCTCAGGGCTCTGGGGGAGGTTCTCGGTGCTCATATCGCGTTGAGAGTACCCGGTGGTAGGGCCCCGAGACAGCGTCCGCGGGGCGCGTTCGCTCAGCGTCGCTCGGGCTTCGCGCTGCGCGACATGAGCTCCTTGAGGGCGACCACGGGCGGCTTGCCCTCGTGCACGATGTCGACCACCGTCTCGGTGATCGGCATCTCCACGCCGTGCCGGCGGGCCAGATCGGCCACGGACTCGCAGGACTTGACGCCCTCGGCGGTCTGCCGGGTGACCGCGATGGTCTCCTCCAGGGTCATGCCCTTGCCGAGGTTGGTGCCGAAGGTGTGGTTGCGGGACAGCGGCGAGGAACAGGTGGCCACCAGGTCGCCGAGGCCGGCGAGACCGGAGAAGGTCAGCGGGTCGGCGCCGAGCGCCATGCCGAGCCGCGCGGTCTCCGCGAGGCCGCGCGTGATGAGCGAGCCCTTGGCGTTGTCGCCGAGGCCCATGCCGTCCGCGATGCCCACGGCGAGGCCGATGACGTTCTTCACGGCACCGCCCAGTTCGCACCCGACCACGTCGGTCTCGGTGTACGGCCGGAAGTACGGGGTGTGGCAGGCGGTCTGGAGGCGCTGGGCGACCGTCTCGTCGGTGCAGGCGACCACGGCGGCGGCCGGCATCCGGGCGGCGATCTCGCGGGCGAGGTTGGGGCCGGTGACGACGGCGATGCGGTCCTGGCCGACCTTGGTGACGTCCTCGATGACCTCGCTCATCCGCATGGCGGTGCCGAGTTCGACACCCTTCATGAGGGAGACGAGGACCGTGCCGGGCGCGAGCAGCGGCGTCCAGTCGGCGAGATTGGCCCGCATGGTCTGGGACGGCACCGACAGGAACGTGAAGTCGGCGCCGGCCGCGGCCTCGGCGGGGTCGGTCGTGGCCCGCAGGTTCTCGGGGAGTTCCACGCCGGGCAGGTAGTCGGGGTTGGTACGGCCGGAGTTGACGGCCTCGGCCACCTCCGCCCGCCGCGCCCACAGGGTGACCTCGCACCCGGCGTCGGCGAGCACCATCCCGAAGGCCGTACCCCACGAACCCGCGCTGAAGACCGCCGCCTTGGCAGGCTTGCTCACTTGCCGCTCTCCTCTTCCAGACCGCTCTGCGCACGCGTCCGGCGCCGCTGCTCGATCCGCACCTGGCGTGGATCGTAGGGGGTCTCGGGGGCCTTCTCGCCGCGGATCTCCTCCAGCTGGCGGGTGATGGCGGCCATGATGACCTCGGTCGCCTCCTTCAGGACGTCCTGGGTCATGTCCTTGTCGTAGAAGCGCGAGAGGTCGACCGGCGGGCCGGCCAGGACGTGGTGGGTCTTGCGGGGCAGCAGCCTGGGCTTCTTCGCGTACGGCGGCAGCAGTTCGTTGGCGCCCCACTGGGCGACCGGGATCACCGGGCACTTGGTCTGCAGCGCGACCCGGGCGGCGCCGGTCTTGGCGGTCATGGGCCACTGGTCGGGGTCGCGGGTGATCGTTCCCTCAGGGTAGAAGGCGACGCACTCGCCGCGTTCCACGGCGTCGATCGCGGCCCGGAAGGCGCTGAGCGCGTCGGTGGACTCGCGGTAGACGGGGATCTGGCCGGTGCCCCGCATGGCGGCGCCGACGAATCCCTTCTTGAAAAGCCCGCTCTTCGCCAGGAATCGCGGAACGCGCCCGGTGTTGTACTGATAGTGGGCGTAGGCGAAGGGGTCGATGTGGGAATTGTGGTTCACCGCGGTGATAAATCCGCCCTCGGCCGGAATGTTCTCCATTCCGCGCCAGTCCCGCTTGATCATGACCACCAGCGGCGGTTTGCACAGCACCGCAGCGAAGCGGTACCAGAAGCCGATTCTCCGGCGGGGCACGCGCACACCTTCCTCTAGGACTTCTTCCCGGTCTCCGGGACTTCTTCTCCCGGAGAGGGGGCCGGGAGAAGTGTGTCCCCGGTCCGCCGGTCTGTCGAGGAACACCGTACGCCTCGCTGCCGCGCGCGCCTCGGGGCCCGGGTGACAATGAGGCAACAAGGGAGGGACGGTACGTCGGTGCAGTGGACCTTGGTGATACCCCTCAAGCCCTTGGCGCGAGCCAAGAGCAGGCTCGCGGACACCGCGACGGACGGTTTGCGTCCGGGACTGGCCCTCGCCTTCGCCCAGGACACGGTGGCCGCGGCCCTGGCCTGCCTGGCGGTGAAGGATGTGGCGGTCGTCACGGACGACACGCTGGCCGGACGCGAGCTTTCGGCGCTGGGCGCGCGCATCGTCCCGGACACGCCCCAAAGCGGCCTGAACGCCGCTCTGCGGCACGGCGCGGCGGTCGTACGCGCATCGCGTCCGGAAAGCGCGGTGGCGGCCCTGAACGCGGACCTGCCGGCGTTGCGTCCGCTGGAATTGTCCCGGGTGCTCGACGCGGCCGCGGAATTCCAGCGTGCTTTTCTCCCGGACGCGGCGGCAATCGGCACCACCCTGCTGGCCGCGTCCCCCGGCAATGAATTGGCGCCCGCATTCGGCCCGGATTCCCGCGCCCGCCACACCGCCTCGGGCGCCGCGGAACTGCGACTGGCCGGCGTGGAGTCGGTACGCCAGGACGTGGACACCGGCGCGGACCTGCGAACGGCACTGGCCCTGGGCGTGGGCCCGCGGACGGCGGCGGTGGCAGCCCGCCTGCTGATCCCGGACCAGTAGGCTGCCGTCATGCAGGCGACCGCATACACGTACGACCCCGACAGCAGAAGCGGCCAGGTACTCCTGGACGACGGGACTCCGGTGCCTTTCGACGGGGCGGCTTTCGAGGCGGGGGGCCTACGGCTGCTGCGCCCCGGGCAACGGGTACGCATCGAGACGGAGGGGACCGGAGACGATCTCCGCGTCACCCTGGTGACCCTGCAGACGTTCTGAGGGTCAGGCGCCCTGCAAGGGGCGCGAAAACTGCGCGACAAGCCCCCACCAGCGGTCACTTTGAACTCAACCGTCTCAGAAATTCACCCAGGACACACCGCGGGCCGGACTCCCTCAGGAGTCCGGCCCGTCGCGTGAGTACCCCGACGCCCCCGCTTCTCAGCGAGCGGCGGTCTTCTTCGCGGTGGCCTTGCGAGCCGTCGACTTCTTGGCCGGCGCCTTCTTGGCGGTGGCCTTCTGGGCCGGAGCCTTCTTGGCGGCCGCCTTCTTCGCCGTCGCCGAGGTCTTCTTGGCGGTGGTCTTCTTCGCCGTCGCCGAGGTCTTCTTGGCGGTGGCGGTCGTCTTCTTCGCCGTCGTCTTCTTCGCGGTGGTCTTCTTCGCCGCCGCGGTCGCCTTCTTGGCGGTGCTCTTCTTCGCCGCCGCCTTCTTGACCGTCGCCGAAGCACCGCCGGTCAGGCTGCCCTTGGGCGCCTTCTTGACCGCGACCTCGCCGCCCCGCGGGAGTTTCTTCGAGCCGCTCACCAGGTCCTTGAAGCCCTGACCGGCACGGAAGCGCGGCACGGAGGTCTTCTTGACCCGAACCCGCTCGCCCGTCTGGGGATTGCGGGCGTAACGGGCCGGACGGTCCACCTTCTCGAAGGAGCCGAAGCCCGTGACCGAGACCCGGTCCCCCGCGACGGTCGCGCGGACGATGGCGTCCAGAACCGCATCGACCGCTTCGGCGGCCTGCTGTCGGCCGCCCATCTTGTCGGCAATCGCTTCTACGAGCTGCGCCTTGTTCACGTCTTCCCCTTCGGAGACATCGCCAGAACGAAAGTGTTCAAGCTTTTTCGCACGTTAGGCAGATATATACCGCAAATCAAACACGAAACGGGCTTATCACCCTTGTGCCGCAACGGACTCGGTCGTCCAGGACGGTCCAGTCAGCGTTCCTCTTCGGGGAATCGGCCCGCTTCGAGGTCCGTGTTGAACCGTTCCAGCCGCCTTGCCGCGTCGGCGAGGTCGTGTTTGGCCGCGGCCGTAATGACCAGCAGCTTCCGGGTCAGCGCCATCCGTACGCCCTCCGGGACTTGCAGTGCGCGCACTCTTGTGTGCGCTTCCTTCAGTTGGCCCGCGACCGCCGCATAGAGCTGGAGTTGGCCGTCGTGTTCCATGCACAGATTGTGCCATCTGGGGCGAGTTGTCGCCTGCGCAGGGGGCAACTGCCGCCTCAAATGGCCTTCCGGGCACTTGCGGAAGGCACGGACACAGCACTCACGTACCCATCCAACATCCGTCCTAACGTGGGAAGTTGGCAAGAGCTGCGACAACGCGAGCGCCCGTTCGGGTGCAGACATGGCTGTACCCCCAATCGTGGCGATCGGGGGTACAGGCGGGGTGTGGCGGTGGCTGAAACCAGCCGTATTCAGATGTGGTCGATCAGGCCGGAAGCGGGCTCCGGATCAGGCCTGGAGCGTCCGCGGCTTGTACGACGGCCGCTTGGCCTCGTACGCGGAGATGTCGGCCTCGTTCTGGAGGGTGATGGAGATGTCGTCCAGCCCGTTCAGCAGCCGCCAGCGGGAGTTCTCGTCCAGCTCGAAGGAGGCGGTGATGCCCTCGGCGCGCACCTCGCGGGCCTGGAGGTCGACCGTGATCTCGGCCTGCGGGTCCTTCTCCGTGAGCTCCTGGAGCGCGTCCACGGTCTTCTGCTCCAGAACCACCGTGAGCAGGCCGTTCTTCAGCGAGTTGCCCCGGAAGATGTCGGCGAAGCGGGACGAGATGACGGTCTTGAAGCCGTAGTTCTGCAGTGCCCAGACGGCGTGCTCACGGGAGGAGCCGGTGCCGAAGTCGGGGCCGGCGACCAGCACGGTCGCCCCCTGCCGCTCGGGCCGGTTGAGCACGAACTCGGGATCTTTGCGCCAGGCCTCGAACAGCCCGTCCTCGAAACCGTCCCTGGTGACCTTCTTGAGCCAGTGAGCAGGGATGATCTGGTCGGTGTCGACGTTGGAGCGGCGCAGCGGGACGGCCCGGCCGGTGTGCGTGGTGAATGCTTCCATGGCTGATCAGACTCCAGCGGGCGTACGAACGTCGGCGTCGGACAGGTCGGCGGGCGAGGCCAGGTGGCCCAGGACGGCCGTGGCGGCCGCGACCTGCGGCGACACCAGGTGGGTACGGCCCCCCTTGCCCTGCCGGCCCTCGAAGTTGCGGTTGGAGGTGGACGCGGAGCGCTCGCCCGGGGCCAGCTGGTCGGGGTTCATGCCCAGGCACATCGAGCAGCCCGCGTGCCGCCATTCGGCGCCGGCGTCCTTGAAGACGACGTCCAGGCCCTCGGAGACGGCCTGCAGACCGACCCGCGCGGAGCCGGGGACGACCAGCATCCGTACGCCGTCGGCGACTTTGCGGCCCTCGACGATGTCGGCGGCGGCGCGCAGGTCCTCGATACGGCCGTTGGTGCAGGAGCCTACGAAGACGGTGTCCACCTTGATGGAGCGCAGTGCCTGGCCGGCCTCCAACCCCATGTACTCCAGGGCCTTTTCGGCGGCGAGGCGCTCCGAAGCGTCTTCGTACGAAGCCGGGTCGGGGACGTGTGCCGAAAGCGGTGCGCCCTGACCCGGGTTGGTGCCCCAGGTGACGAACGGCGAGAGGGCGGCGGCGTCGATGTGCACCTCGGCGTCGAAGACCGCGTCCTCGTCCGTCCGCAGGGTCTTCCAGTACTCGACCGCCGCGTCCCAGTCGGCGCCCTCGGGGGCGTGGGCACGGCCCTTGATGTACGCGAAGGTGGTCTCGTCGGGGGCGATCATGCCCGCGCGGGCGCCGGCCTCGATCGACATGTTGCAGATGGTCATGCGGGCCTCCATCGAGAGCTTCTCGATGGCGGAGCCGCGGTACTCCAGGATGTAGCCCTGGCCGCCGCCGGTACCGATCTTGGCGATGATCGCCAGGATCAGGTCCTTGGCGGTGACGCCCTCGGGCAGCTCGCCGTCGACCGTGATGGCCATGGTCTTCGGGCGGGCCAGCGGCAGCGTCTGGGTGGCCAGCACATGCTCCACCTGGGAGGTGCCGATGCCGAACGCGAGCGCGCCGAAGGCGCCGTGCGTGGAGGTGTGCGAGTCACCGCAGACGACGGTGGTGCCGGGCTGGGTCAGACCCAGCTGCGGGCCGACCACGTGCACGACACCCTGCTCGACGTCGCCGAGCGGGTGCAGCCGGACGCCGAACTCGGCGCAGTTCTTGCGCAGCGTCTCCAGCTGGATCCGGGAGACCGGGTCCGCGATGGGCTTGTCGATGTCGAGGGTGGGGGTGTTGTGGTCCTCGGTCGCGATGGTGAGGTCGAGGCGGCGCACCTGGCGGCCGTTCTTGCGCAGTCCGTCGAAGGCCTGCGGGCTGGTCACCTCGTGCAGCAGGTGCAGATCGATGAAGAGGAGGTCGGGCTCGCCCTCGGCGCGCCGGACGACATGGTCGTCCCAGACCTTCTCCGCGAGTGTCCTACCCATCGCTTTCCCTCCGGCCGGCAGACGTGCACCGGCCCAACTAGAGATCTTGAGGTAGCGGCTGCCCGTTCTCCGGGCCCCTGAAGTCGTGGTTCCGGGCGTCCGCCGCCGGGCCCGTTGGTCCGCGGGCCACTGTGTCTATCCAGAGTGGCGCGTTCCATCGAAAATTGAACTTGCGTTTCACAGAGTGAGACGTGAGTATCGTTGCATGGACAACAGTAGCGGCGTCGGCGTTCTGGACAAGGCGGCCCTTGTCCTGAGCGCTCTGGAGTCCGGTCCGGCCACCCTCGCGGGTCTGGTCGGGGCCACCGGACTGGCACGGCCCACGGCTCACCGCCTGGCCGTGGCCCTGGAACACCACCGCATGGTGGCACGCGACATGCAGGGCCGTTTCATTCTCGGCCCGCGACTCGCGGAACTGGCCGCGGCGGCGGGCGAGGACCGTCTGCTCGCGACGGCGGGCCCGGTGCTCACCCACCTCCGGGACATCACCGGCGAGAGCGCGCAGCTCTATCGCCGCCAGGGTGACATGCGGATCTGTGTGGCCGCGGCGGAACGCCTGTCCGGTCTTCGGGACACCGTCCCGGTCGGCTCGACGCTCACGATGAAGGCGGGTTCCTCGGCGCAGATCCTGATGGCCTGGGAGGAGCCGGAGCGCCTGCACCGCGGCCTCCAGGGCGCCCGCTTCACGGCCACGGCCCTGTCGGGTGTCCGCCGCCGCGGCTGGGCCCAGTCCATCGGCGAGCGCGAGCCGGGCGTCGCGTCGGTGTCGGCGCCGGTGCGGGGACCTTCCAACCGCGTGGTGGCGGCGGTGTCCGTTTCCGGACCGATCGAGCGGCTGACCCGCCACCCCGGGCGCATGCACGCCCAGGCGGTCATCGACGCGGCGGGCCGCCTGTCGGAGGCACTGCGCCGCACGGGCTGAGCACGAAACTCCGTCCGGACAGGGAGAGGCCGGCCTCAACGCCGCGGCGGCCGTCCCCGAGGGGACCGGAGACACCGCGGGCCTGTCCGGCGGATCATGCCGCAGACGCAGTGCCTGGCACGCCCACCGGCGCTGATGAGGCGCCGTTGATTTCCAGCGACTTGATCCGCCGGACAGGCCCCTAGGGGCGCTGTACTCACGCCGATCGGTGAGCGAACCGGTCCTTTGCGTAGCGGCCCCGCTGCTCCACCGGCACCACGCCCGTCGCTCGGCCCAGACCGAACTCCGGCATGTCGAAGTAGATCGACTCGTACGAGCCCTCCGGCGCCACATACGCCTCGTGCCACAGCCCCACGTGCCCGTGGAGCTTGCCCGCGCGCTCCTTGCGGTTCACGATCCCCCACACCCTGTGGTGGAACAGGTCGGGCGAGCTCGCGTACGCGTACAGCTTCTCCTTCGACTCCCAGTACTGGACGACGTAGTACGTGCGCGGCGAAGCCGTCAGCAGGATGCGCCACAGCAGCCCCCGGCCGGGGTCCCGTTCGAGCTCCCGCAGCATGCGGAACATCGAGAGCCCGACCGGGTACCACTGGTGGACCGCCCAGAAGTGGTTGATGCGCATGCCGATCAGCAGGACCACCGCGTCGCCCTCGCGAGCCGCGGTCGTACGGCCCGGAATCGGCTTCGCGAACCTCGCGACCATGACAGCACCCCCCGGAATGTCATCGGATAGCGGCACTATCCTTCGTTGCGATGCTTGGATAGTGGCACTTACCAAGGAGGCGCGCAAGACATGCGGCTTGCCCAGCTGAGCAGGCGCAGCGGTGTGTCCGCCGCGACGATCAAGTACTACCTGCGCGAAGGGCTGTTGCCGCCCGGCCGCCAGGTCAACGCCACGACCGCGGAGTACGACGAGGAGCATCTGCGCCGGCTCCGCCTGGTCCGCGCGATGATCCAGGTCGGCCGGATCCCCGTCGCGACGGTCCGCGAGGTGCTCGGGCATGTCGACGACGGCTCGCTGGGCCGCACGATCAGGGTGGGCGCCGCGCTGTGGGCGCTGCCGCAACTCCCGGAGCCGGACGAGGACGACGAGTTCGTCCAGAGCGCACACCGGGAGGTCGGCGCACTGCTGGACGTGCTCGGCTGGGAGAACGCCAAGCAGCTCACGACCATCTCCCCCTCGTACCGCCGGCTGGTGGTCGCGGTGGCCGCGTTCCGCCGGCTCGGTTACGACTGGGACGCCGAACTCCTCGTGTCACACGCGAAGTTGATGCATCAGGCGGCGATCGCCGACCTGGACTTCCTGGAGACGCATCCGTCCGAGGAGGAGAAGGTGGAGGCCGCGGTGGCCAGCGCGGTCCTGGTGGAGCCGATGCTCCAGGCGCTGCACCGGCTGGCCCAGGAGGAGGAGACGGCCCGCCGCTACGGCTTCGAGTGAGCCGTGGACAAACGGCAGTACGAGAAAGGCCCCTCACCGAAGTGAGGGGCCTGGCTCTTCTCTCTGTACCCCCGACCGGATTCGAACCGGCGCTACCGCCTTGAGAGGGCGGCGTGCTAGGCCGCTACACAACGGGGGCGTGGATCTTACGTTTCCGCAGATCCGAGCTGGTCTACCTGGACTCGAACCAAGACTAACTGAACCAGAATCAGTCGTGCTGCCAATTACACCATAGACCAATGTGGTTTAGACCAGTTCGTACCCCCGACCGGATTCGAACCGGCGCTACCGCCTTGAGAGGGCGGCGTGCTAGGCCGCTACACAACGGGGGCCCTAGCGATCCTTCGATCACCGTACCCCCGACCGGATTCGAACCGGCGCTACTGCCTTGAGAGGGCAGCGTGCTAGGCCGCTACACAACGGGGGCTTGCGGATGTGATCCGCGCGTGCAGATGAGCTCTGCGAGCTGGCCTACCTGGACTCGAACCAAGACTAACTGAACCAGAATCAGTCGTGCTGCCAATTACACCATAGGCCACTGGAACGCAAGCCCCTGAGGGGATCTTGTTCTAGCTTTGCGCCTCCGGTTCCGGCCTTTCGGCCCGCTCCCCGGCGGCGCAGGAAGAACATTACCTGAAGGTGGACGGGGCTCCAAAACGGGTATCAGCGCGGAGGATCGCGGGCAGTTCGGCGAGGGAGGCGATCCGGTGCGGTCCGACGGGTGCGTCGGCCCTGGTGGCCGGTCCGTCGGGCGGTCCGCAGCGGTCGATCCACACCGACAGCAACCCGGCGTCGGCGGCGCCGAGCCCGTCGATCTCGGGGTGGTCGCCGACGTACGCGACCTCGTGCGGGGCTAGTTCCAGCGCGGCGCAGGCCGCCAGGAAGGCGCCGGCCGCGGGCTTGGAGACACCCAGTTCGGCGGCGCAGAGGACGGCCTCGAAGCGGTCGTACACGCCCAGCGTGCGCAGCTTGCGGTCCTGGACGTGCAGGCTGGAGTTGGACAGCACGGCGTGCCGGTAGCCGGCCGCGAGGGCGTCCAGGGCGGGCAGGACGTCCGGGAAGAGGGCCCAGACGGCCTCGTAGTGCGTCAGGTAACGCCGGAACCAGTCGTCGGCCTCGGCGTCGGTCAGCTCCGCCTCCAGGAACACCCGCACCCGGTCGCGGCGCTGGTCCTCGAAGGAGAGCTCACCCGCCGAGAACCGCGCCCACTGCTGGGCGGTGATCTCCCGCCACCGCAGCAGCGCCGCCTCCGCGCTCCCCCAGCCCGCGAGCAGCCCCTCGGCCGCCAGATGCGTCCGCATGCCCTCGCGGTCGGCACTCGTGTAGTCGAAGAGAGTGTCGTCCACGTCCCAGACCACGGCCCTGATCGTCATACCGCCGACGGTACCCGGTCGGTACGACGACGGGGCGGTCCCGGAGTGAACCGGAACCGCCCCTCACGCGCGGGTGCCCTACGCGGCCAGCTTCGCCAGGGCCGCGTCGATCCTCGCCAGCGTCTTCTCCTTGCCCAGGATCTCCAGGGACTCGAAGAGCGGCAGGCCGACCGTGCGGCCGGTGACGGCGACCCGGACCGGGGCCTGGGCCTTGCCGAGCTTGAGGCCATGGGCCTCACCTGCGGCCAGGACCGCCTCCTTCAGGGACTCGGGAGACGCCCAGTCGGCCGCCTCCAGCTTCTCCCGGGCCGTGGCCAGCAGGGCGTCGGAGCCCTCCTTCATCGCCTTCGCCCACGACGCCTCGTCGACGACCGGCTCGGGCAGGAACAGGAAGTCGACGTTGTCGGTGATCTCCGACAGGACCTTCAGACGGGTCTGGGCGTGCGGGGCGATCGCGTGCCACTTGGACTCGTCGAAGTCCTCCGGGGCCCAGGGGGCGAAGGGAGCCTTCAGCCAGGGGGCGCAGCGCTCCGTGAAGTCCTTCACATCCAGCAGGCGGATGTGGTCGGCGTTGATCGCCTCGCACTTCTTCAGGTCGAAGCGGGCCGGGTTGGGGTTCACGTCGGAGATGTCGAAGGCGGCCACCATCTCCTCGATCGAGAAGATGTCCTGGTCCGCCGAGAACGACCAGCCGAGCAGGGAGAGGTAGTTGAGCAGGCCCTCGGGGAGGAAGCCGCGCTCGCGGTAGAGGTTGAGCGAGGACTCCGGGTCGCGCTTGGAGAGCTTCTTGTTGCCCTCGCCCATGACGTAGGGAAGGTGGCCGAAGGCCGGGGTCTGCTTGGCGATACCGAGTTCGGTCAGCGCCTTGTAGAGGGCGATCTGCCGGGGGGTGGAGGAGAGCAGGTCCTCGCCGCGCAGGACGTGGGTGATCTCCATCAGGGCGTCGTCGACCGGGTTGACGAGCGTGTACAGCGGAGCGCCGTTCGCGCGGACGATGCCGTAGTCCGGGACGTTCTCCGGGGTGAAGGTCAGCTCGCCGCGGACCAGGTCGGTGAAGGTGATCGTCTCGTCGGGCATCCGGAAGCGGACGATCGGGGTGCGGCCCTGGGCCTTGTACTCCTCGACCTGCTCGGCGGTGAGGTCGCGGCAGTGGCCGTCGTAGCCGGACGGCCTGCCGGCCGCGCGGGCGGCCTCGCGGCGGGTGTCCAGCTCCTCCTGGGAGCAGTAGCAGTGGTAGGCGTGGCCGGCGTCCAGGAGCTTCTGCGCGACATCCCGGTAGATGTCCATGCGCTGCGACTGGCGGTACGGCGCGTGCGGGCCGCCGACCTGGGGGCCCTCGTCCCAGTCGAAGCCCAGCCAGCGCATCGCGTCGAGCAGCTGCTGGTACGACTCCTCGGAGTCGCGGGCCGCGTCGGTGTCCTCGATGCGGAAGACCAGGGTGCCCTGGTGGTGCCGCGCGAACGCCCAGTTGAACAGGGCGGTGCGGACGAGGCCCACATGGGGGTTACCGGTGGGCGAGGGGCAGAAACGGACGCGGACGGGGGAGTCGGGTGCGCTAGCCACGCTTGACAACCTTGTTGGTGAGAGTGCCGATGCCTTCGATGGTGACGGCGACCTCGTCGCCGACGTTGAGGGGGCCGACCCCTGCCGGGGTGCCGGTGAGGATCACGTCGCCGGGGAGCAGCGTCATGGCCTCGGTGATGTTGACGATCAGGTCCGCGATGGGGTGGATCATCTCGCTCGTACGGCCCAGCTGGCGCTGTTCGCCGTTGACCGTGAGCTGGATCGTCAGGTCGGAGGCGGTGGAGAGGTCCAGGTCCGTCTCCACCCAGGGGCCGAGCGGGCAGGAGGTGTCGAAGCCCTTGGCCCGGGCCCACTGCTTCTCGCGCTTCTGGACGTCGCGGGCCGTGACGTCGTTGGCGCAGGTGTAGCCGAGGACGACGTCCTGGACGCGCTCGCGCGGGACCTCGCGGCACATACGGCCGATGACCACGGCCAGTTCGGCCTCGTGGTGGAGGTCCTGGGAGAACGAGGGGTACTGGATGGCGTCGCCGGGGCCGATCACCGAGGTGGACGGCTTGAAGAAGGCGAAGGGGGCGTCCGGGACCTCGTTGCCCAGCTCCCTCGCGTGCTCCGCGTAGTTACGGCCGTAGGCGACGACCTTGTTGGGGAGCACCGGCGGGAGCAGCCGTACCTTGCTCAGCGGGACCTTCGTGCCGGAGAGCTCGAAGTCCGTGAACGGAATGCCCTTGATGATGTCGAGGACGAGTTCGTCCTGCTTGTCGCCCTCGACGGCGCCGAAGGCGACGTTCCCGTCGATGGAGAACCTGGCGATGCGCACGGGATCCTTGCGCCCCTCACTGAGCCGGCTGGAGTCTGACACTCCAGGCTAGCGCGGTAAGGGGTGGCCGCCGTGAAAACCACCCGGTGACCGGGTGGGTGAGTGAACGGCGGCCGTGACCCGTACTACCCGCTGCCCGCTACTCGGCGACCGAGGTCGTGGCCGGGATCTCCATGAGGATGGTGCGCCGCGGGTTGGCGGTCTGGGCGGGGAGGTCGAGGGAGTGCTCGGGGAGTTCGGGGGTCTGCAGTTCCTCGGCGTCCTTGAGGTGGGCGAGGGTGGTGCGCCGGGGGTTGGCTATGTTGCGGAACATCATCGTCGTCTTCACGGTTGTAGTTGACCCCGTCATCTATGGGTTGGCAGAGACTTCCCTCTTGTAAAGCGCCAGGCTAAACATCGAATTCCCGGCCGAAGCCGCCAAGTAGCTGTGATCGACGTGTGAGTTTGCTCACGAAGTCACGGGCAAAACAGTCATTCCGGACCGATAACTCACCGCAACGAAACGGACATTGACGAACTGAAGATGTCATTCCGCTCCTGATCATGGCGACTGGGACACCCCGCAGGCGCCTACGACTGGCAGGGATACGCCCGTTATGTACGCGATCGACTTCGACACCTCGTAACGTGTCACTCACACGCTGTCACGGAGGTCACAGCTCGGTCCACGGCCCTTGTTGGAGATCCGGCACTGTGCTGGAATTCCACGGAACCGCCGCAGGATCGAGCCGGCGCGCAGGGGGCGCAACGCAGCGCCGGGTGGCGGCGAGACAGGGGGACCAGCGCCGGTCACACTCACGACCAACAGGGGGCGCGTATTCAGGGCGCTCCCCCGTACAACGCCGACACCGTGTCTCTCCGTTCACCGGAGGGGCGCCTGGTCCAGAGGTTGCGACGCTAGTGCAGGGACGTTTCAAGAGGGATGGCAGCGCTCCGGCGGAGCCGGAGGCGCACGGCGGGACCGACCGCGGTTCCTCGCCCCAGCACGCCCAGAACCCGGGCCCGGCCCCGGCCGGCGGTGGTGACGGCGGTGAGCGCTCCGGGCGCCCCGCCGTGTCCGCGTCTTCGGGGTCCGCGGGGTCTTCGGGCCCCCAGCCGACCGCCGCACCGGCGCCCGCGATCAAGCCCGCCAAGGGCCCGTCCAACCCCGGCTCGCGCATAGCCCTGCGCAACTGGCGCATCTCCACGCGCCTGGTGTCGCTGCTCGCGCTCCCCGTGGTGGCGGCGACCTCGCTGGGCGCGGTGCGCATCAACCAGTCACTCGACAACATCCAGCAGCTCGACAACATGAAGCTGCTGACGGACATGACCAAGCAGGCCACCGAGCTGGCCCAGGCCCTCCAGGACGAGCGCGACCGGTCGGCGGGTCCGCTGGCGCACGGTCAGTCGACCAGCAGCATCACGGTCAAGGGCCTCGACGAGACGACCGACCGCGCCCGCGAGAACTTCCTCAACGCCTCCGAGGAGATCGACACCGCGAGCAAGAACGGTCAGCTCCAGGGCGTCCGCGACAGCCTCGTCGGTCTGGCCGGCCAGCTGGACGACCTGGCGAAGATCCGCAAGGACGCCTATCAGCAGAAGGAGAACTCGACCCAGACGGTCGAGGCCTACCACCGGCTGATCACCCAGCTGATCGACCTCTCGCAGGACATGGCGCAGGCCTCCAGCAACCCGGAGATGATCCAGCGCACCCGCGCCCTGGCGGCGTTCTCCACCGCCAAGGAGTACGCGTCCGTGCAGCGAGCCGTCATCGCCGCGGCCCTGCCCGCAAACAACACGAGCCTCGGCAACCTCTCCGAGAACGACCGCCTCTACGGCGAGTCGGCCCAGGCGAGCGAGACCTCCGAGCTGACGATCTTCCGCAAGATCTACACCGGCAACGCGGCCGAACTGCTCAAGCCGATCGACGAGAACAACCCGACGATCGAGTCCGCGAACACCTACGCCAAGCGTGCGCTCGGCGCCCAGAACGGTCTGAACGAGCTCAGCAAGCGCTCATACCGCGACTGGACCGACGACAGCTCGACCAAGATCGACCAGATGCAGAAGATCGAGCACACGCTGCTCGAGGACATGGAGCAGAAGGCCCGCGAGCTGCGGTCCTCCTCCGAGCAGGAAGCGATCATCTCCGGTGCGCTGATCCTGCTCGTCCTCGGTGTGTCGCTGGTCGGCGCCTTCATCGTGGCCCGCTCCATGATCCGCTCGCTGCGCCGCCTCCAGGAGACCGCCACCAAGGTCGCCCAGGACCGGCTGCCCGAGCTGGTCAAGCAGCTGTCCGAGTCCGACCCGCAGGACGTCGACACGTCCGTGGAGTCGGTCGGTGTCCACTCCCGGGACGAGATCGGCCAGGTGGCCGCGGCCTTCGACGACGTGCACCGCGAGGCGGTCCGCCTCGCCGCCGAGCAGGCCCTCCTCCGGGGCAACGTCAACGCGATGTTCACCAACCTCTCGCGCCGCTCCCAGGGCCTCATCCAGCGTCAGCTCTCGCTCATCTCCGAACTGGAGTCCCGCGAGGCCGACCCGGACCAGCTGTCCTCCCTCTTCAAGCTCGACCACCTCGCGACACGTATGCGCCGTAACGGTGAGAACCTCCTCGTCCTCGCCGGTGAGGAGCCCGGCCGCCGCTGGACCCGCCCGGTCCCGCTGGTCGACGTGCTCCGCGCCGCCGCGTCCGAGGTGGAGCAGTACGAGCGCATCGAGCTGGCCGCCGTACCGACCACCGAAGTGGCCGGCCGTGTGGTCAACGACCTCGTGCACCTGCTCGCCGAGCTGCTCGAGAACGCGACCTCGTTCTCCTCGCCGCAGACCAAGGTCAAGGTCACCGGTCACGCCCTGCCCGACGGCCGGGTGCTGATCGAGATCCACGACACCGGTATCGGCCTCTCCCCCGAGGACCTCGCGGCGATCAACGAGCGGCTCGCCTCGCCGCCCACCGTGGACGTCTCGGTCTCCCGCCGCATGGGTCTGTTCGTGGTCGGTCGTCTGTCGCAGCGGCACGGCATCCGCATCCAGCTGCGCCCGTCCGACTCCGGTGGTACGACCGCGCTGGTCATGCTCCCCGTCGATGTCGCCCAGGGCGGCAAGAAGCCCGCTCCCGGCAAGCCCGGCGCCCCGGCGCAGTCCGGCGGTCCGGCCGCCGCGCAGGCGGCGGCCGGTGCGGCCGCGGCCCGGCGGGGCGGCGGCGGCCAGGGCGGTACCGGTGGTTCGCTCGGCGCGGGTGCCCCCGCCCCGGCCCTCGGCGGCGGTGCCGCCGCGGCCGGCGCGCGCGGTGGCGCCCTCGGTTCCGGCGGCCCCTCCGGCGGGCTGCTCGGCGCCGGTGCCGCTCCGCGCGGCCAAGTCGGCGCGGGCCAGGGTCCCCGGGCCGCGCTGCCCGGCGCGGGTCCGAACGGCGGCCGTCCCGGTGCGCCGGGCGGTGCACGCGGCCAGCAGGGTCCGGCGGCTCCCCCGCAGGGCCGGCCCACCGGCGGTGCCGGTGCCTTCGGCGGTCAGGACGCCTTCGGCAACCGGGGTCCGGTCCCGCCGCAGCGCTCCGCCGCCCCCTCCGACCAGGGCCGTCAGCCCCAACTGCCGCCGCGCGGTGGTCCGCGGGCCGAGCTGCCCGGCGCCAACCCGCAGCAGGGCAGGCCCAGCTGGAGCGACGACAACGCCCAGCCGCCGCTCTCCCGTGCCTCGCTGGACACCCCGCGCGGCCACGACGAGCAGGACCCGGCCCACACCGCGCCGATGCCCCGCATCGACGACCGGCAGGGCCTGGACGCCACCTCGCAGATGCCGGCGATCCCGCAGGGGCCGTCGTCCACCGGCGAGTTCCCGCGCCCGGACTTCAACCTGCCGAACGGCTCGCAGAACAGCTCGTACCCCCGCCCCGGCGCGCACGGCCCGCAGGACACGGGTTCCTTCCCCCGCCCCGGCATGAACGGCCCGCAGGACACCGGCTCGTTCCCCCGCCCGGGCGCGAACGGACCGCAGGACACGGGCTCCTTCCCGCGCCCCGGTGCGAACGGACCGCAGGACACGGGCTCGTTCCAGCGCCCCAACGTGAACGGCCAGCAGGACTCCGGGCAGTTCGTCCGCTCCGATGTCTTCGGCGGGCCGACCGGGCCGCAGGGCGGCCCCCAGAACACCGGCCAGTTCGCCGCCCCGCAGGGCTACGACAACGGCTCCACCGGCCAGTTCGCCGCCCCGTCCTACGACGGCGGTTCCACCGGGCAGCACTCCCTGCCCGGCCACCAGAACGGCTTCGCGGGCAACGGGCAGATCGGCAACGGCCAGCACAACACGGGCCAGTTCGAACGTCCGCAGACCAACGGCCGCGGTATGGACTTCGGCACTCAGCAGCGTCCGCCGGCCCGTCAGGAGCCCGAGGCGTTGCCGCCGGCCACCGGTCCCGGTGACGGTCGTACCCCGCTGTACGACACGCTGGAGACCAACTGGTTCCACGGCGGCCAGCAGGAACAGCAGCAGCAGCAGAGCAACGGCCACGGAAACGGAAACGGCTCCGCGCCGATCCCGCCGGTCCCCGCTCAGCCGCCGGCCCCGGCCGCCGCGGCCCCCCAGCGTCCCGCCCAGGCAGCCTGGCGCACCTCCCCGAACGACGACCTCGTCCGGCAGGCGGAGCGTGTACGGCAGCCGGCGGCGGGCGGTGTCACCACCTCCGGTCTGCCGCGCCGGGTACCCCGGGCGAACCTCGTCCCGGGCACGGCTCAGCAGCAACAGCACCACACCGGTCCGCAGGTCTCGCGTGCGCCTGATGACGTCCGCGGCCGGCTGACGAATCTCCGTCGGGGTATCGCGCAGGGACGGCAGGCCGGCACCGGCCCGCAGACCGGCAGCTTCCCGAGCCCCACTCACCAGCAGGAGCGTTAGTTGAGTCCGATGAGCCAGGCGGCACAGAATCTGAACTGGTTGATCACCAACTTCGTGGACAACACCCCCGGTGTGTCCCACACCGTCGTCGTGTCCGCCGACGGACTCCTTCTGGCGATGTCCGAAGGCTTCCCCCGTGACCGTGCCGACCAGCTGGCGGCCGTCGCATCCGGGCTCACCTCGCTGACGGCCGGGGCTTCCCGGATCTTCGAGGGCGGCGACGTGGCGCAGACGGTCGTCGAGATGGAACGCGGCTTTCTCTTCCTGATGTCCGTCTCGGACGGGTCGTCCCTCGCGGTCCTGGCCCACCCCGAGTGCGACATCGGCCTCGTCGGCTACGAGATGGCGCTTCTGGTCGACCGCGCGGGCGCGGTGCTCACGCCCGACCTGCGCGCCGAACTGCAAGGCAGTCTGCTCCACTGACCGCCCGGATCCAACCCGCCTCACCAAATCACCGTCCGGCCGCCACAATCCCCCCACCGGCCACGTCCGACGGCACGACTGACCGACTTGCTGTCCCGCCCGGAGGAACGATGACCCCGCCCACCGCCTCTCATGATCCGTACGCGGAGCCGTACGGCGATGAGGGCGACCAGCCGCTGGTACGTCCTTACGCGATGACCGGCGGCCGGACCCGGCCGCGCTACCAGCTCGCCATCGAGGCGCTGATCAGCACGACGGCCGACCCGGCAGCGCTCATGGGGCTGCTCCCGGAGCACCAGCGCATCTGCCACCTGTGCCGCGAGGTGAAGTCGGTGGCCGAGGTCTCGGCGCTGCTCGCCATGCCGCTCGGTGTGGCCCGGATCCTGGTGGCCGACCTCGCCGAGGCCGGCCTGGTCGCCATCCACCAGCCGGGCGGCGACGAGAACAACGGTGGCGCACCTGACGTGACGCTGCTCGAAAGGGTGCTCAGTGGACTTCGCAAGCTCTGACGGAGGTCGGGCCACCACCTCCGCGAAGATCGTGGTGGCGGGCGGCTTCGGCGTCGGCAAGACCACGTTCGTGGGAGCGGTCTCCGAGATCAACCCGCTGCGCACGGAGGCCGTGATGACGTCCGCCTCGGCGGGCATCGACGACCTCACCCACACCGGGGACAAGACCACCACCACGGTGGCCATGGACTTCGGCCGTATCACCCTGGACCAGGACCTGATCCTGTACCTGTTCGGTACGCCGGGCCAGGACCGCTTCTGGTTCATGTGGGACGACCTGGTACGCGGCGCGATCGGCGCCGTCGTCCTGGTGGACACCCGCCGGCTCGCCGACTGCTTCCCCGCGGTCGACTACTTCGAGAACAGCGGTCTGCCGTTCGTCATAGCGCTCAACGGCTTCGACGGGCATCAGCCCTACACGCCCGAAGAGGTGCGTGAGGCCCTGCAGATCGGCCCGGACGCGCCGATCATCACGACGGACGCCCGGCACCGCGCCGACGCCAAGAGTGCGCTGATCACGCTGGTGGAGCACGCTCTCATGGCACGGCTGCGGTAGCACCCAAGTCGTTCGTCATGTACGGCAGTTGTCGTACCGAAACCGGAGTCGGCTGTGGCCTTTGACACGGTCGGCTCCGGTGTTCATAACGTTTCGGCAGAGGAATCCGGTGATATCGCCACGCGTCGCGGTCACGCGGTACCGCTGCGCTCACATCAGCCCCGCCTTTTGGCGGGGCTCGTTCTTTATGACCGTTTTATCTGGGCCTTACAAGACCGCACTCCCCCGCTTTCCGCTGTTTGGAAGTGCGTAGGCCCCCGTGCTGGAATGCCTGAACTGCCCAATAGTCAAAGACGTACTCAGTAGTGGTCGATGACACACCGGGCTCTGAGAGACTGCGGCACAACGATAGGTGCCCGCCGCCGAGAGGTTGTTGGTCGAGTGAGGCGAAGCAAGAACGGTCCCGAGCCGTCGGCACGGGGCAACTTCACCCCGCCGCCGCGCGCTGCGGCGCCCACCCCTGTGCCAGCCGCGGAACCACCGGCCGCGCCCGCGAAGAGCGGCGGCCGTTTCTCCCCGCGCAACTGGCGAGTGCCCACCAGGCTGAACGCGATTCTGCTCATACCCGTGGTCGTCGGCCTGGTCATGGGCGGCTTCCAGGTGAAGAGCTCCATCGACACCTGGCAGGAGGCCCAGGACGCGGAGAACACCGCACGCCTGGTCCGCGCCGCCCTCTCCTACGCCGACGCCCTCTACGAGGAGCGTGACGTCACCGCGGCGCCCCTGCTCAAGGGCTCGCTGCAGAACGCCGCCGACAAGAAGACGGTCTCCGACGCGCGCGCCCAGACGGACAAGGCCGCCGACGCCTTCGACGCCGCCGCGCAGAACATGCCGCACAAGGCCGGCCTGGAGCGCCGCCTCAAGCTGTTCCGCGAGGCCGAGCCCACCCTCACTAACCTGCGCGCCGCCGCGTACACCACCAAGCTCACCGGTGTGCAGACGGAAGAGGGCTACATAGGGGTCGCGCACCCCCTGATGGAGTTCGCCAACGAGCTCGGTCTGGGCACCGGAAACATCACCTCCTACGGCCGTACCGTCTACGCCATCTCACTCACCAAGGCGGCCCTGTCGCTGGAGCGCTCGATCGGCATGCACCTGCTGATCAAGCCCGGCCCGGACGCCGGCAACCTGGCCAGCCAGCGGGTCGCCCTCTCCTCGTACGCCTATCTCGAAGGCATCGCCGTCGAGGAGTACATCGGCGGTGGCACCGAGGCGGACGCGCAGAAGCTGACCGACCTCCAGAAGAAGATCAAGACCGACGGCGCGGCGCTGGTGCAGCAGGCCAAGGCCAAGGACCCGAACTACGTGGCCCCACCGTCCAACCCCACGACGATGGTCACGGCGCTCGCGACGCTGGAGAACACCGACACCGCCACCCGTCAGGGGCTGGCCGCCAAGGGCATCACGGCCGAGAACTGGTGGACGGTCAACACGCTCAAGTACAACGCCTACCGCCAGATCGAGTCGGACATGGCCGACAAGGCGGTGAGCGAGGCCTCCGGCATCGCCGACGACGCCAAGACCTCAGCGTTCATCACCGGTGCCGCGGTCGTGGTCGCGCTGCTCGCCGCGTTCATCCTGGCCGGCATGGTGGCCCGCCAGATGTCCCGGTCGATGCGCCAGCTGCGCAACGCCGCCTTCGGTATCGCCGAGCAGCGTCTGCCGATGCTGGTCGACCAGCTCTCCCGCACCGACCCCGGCCGGGTCGACACCCGGGTGGCGCCGATCCCGATCACCTCGACCGACGAGATCGGCGAAGTCGCCCGCGCCTTCGACCAGGTCCACCGCGAGGCCGTCCGGCTCGCCGCCGAGCAGGCGCTGCTGCGGGGCAACATCAACGCGATCTTCACCAACCTGTCGCGCCGCAACCAGTCGCTGATCGAGGGCCAGCTGACCCTGATCACCGACCTGGAGAACAACGAGGCCGACCCGGACCAGCTGGAGAACCTCTTCCGGCTGGACCACCTCGCGACCCGTATGCGCCGCAACGGCGAGAACCTCCTGGTCCTCGCCGGCGAGGAGCCCGGTCGCCGCTGGGACCAGCCGGTCCCGCTGGTCGACGTGTTGCGCGCCGCCTCCTCCGAGGTGGAGCAGTACGAGCGCGTCGAGCTCTCCGGCGTCCCGGAGGCCGAGATCCACGGCCGCGCGGTCACCGACCTGGTCCACCTGCTTGCCGAGCTCCTGGAGAACGCGACGACGTTCTCCTCCCCGCAGACCAAGGTCCGTGTCACCGCGACCCGTCTCCCCGACGGCCGCATCATGATCGAGATCCACGACAAGGGCATCGGCCTCACCGCCGAGGACTTCGCGGACATCAACCACAAGCTGGCCAACCCGCCGACCGTGGACGCCGCGATCTCCCAGCGCATGGGCCTCTTCGTGGTCGGCCGGCTCTCCGACCGGCACGGCATCCGGGTCCAGCTCCGCCCCTCGGGCGAGCAGGCAGGCACCACCTCGCTGGTCATGCTGCCGGACGCCATCACCCACGGTGGCGGTGGCGAACAACCGCTGGAGCGCGAGGAGTTCACCGTCTCGCAGATCATCCCGGAGCAGCAGTTCCAGGTTGAGAACTTCAGCCAGCAGCAGCAGCCGCTCCAGCCGATGCGTACGGCGGCCGAGCTGGGCTTCGACGACAGCCGCTACACGGAGATCCCCGACGACATCCGCGAACTGGACCCCGTCGGCCGCTCCCTGATGCGCGAGGAGCGCCGTGCGGCCCTGGAGGCCCAGGCACAGCCCCCGCAGGGCACACAGAACCCGCAGGAGACCGCGGAGATCCCGGCGTACGTCGACGAGTTCGACAGGGGCCGGCAGGGCTACGACACCAGCGGTACGGGCTTCCAGGAGCAGCCCACGGGCTTCGACGCCGGGCAGCAGTACCAGGAGCAGTCGCAGAGCGCGTACGACGAGCAGTACTACGCGCCGAACGGCGGCCTGCCGCAGAACGACACGTTCTCGCCGGACGCCTTCGCCACCAACGGCGGCTACCCGGAGCCCACTTATCCGGAACCGGCCCAGGAAGAGCCCACGGCCGCGCCCGCCGCCGCCTCCGACTCGTTCCCGGCGTTCGGGGAGCAGCCCTACCAGGACGACTGGCCGCAGCAGGGGCAGCAGGGGCAGCAGGGGCAGCAGGGGCAGCAGCAGGACGGCTACCAGAACGGTTACCCGGCCCAGTACCCTCCGGAAGCGGGGTCGGCGCAGGCCAGTGACGTGGACGAGCGGAACCGCGTAGGCTTCGACCGTCCGGGAGCGGCCCCCTCCGCCGGCCACCAGCTGACCAACGCAGGGCTGCCCCGCCGGGGATCCGGCGGCACGGGCGGCCCCAACGGCGCGGGTCCCGTGCAGCAGGCTCCGGCCGCGGCTTCGGCTCCGGCGACTCCGGGGGCCTCGGCTCCGGAGTCCAACGGCGACAGCAGCTGGCGTTCGGCGAACGACGAGCGCTGGCAGCAGGCCTCGCAGCTGCGCAGGCCCAAGGCGGGCGGGGTCACCTCCTCCGGCCTGCCGAGGCGGGTACCCAAGGCCAACCTGGTCGAGGGCGCCGCCGAGAACACCCCTCAGGGAGGCCCACAGGTCTCCCGCGCCCCGGAGGACGTCCGGGGCAGGCTGAGCAACCTGCGCAGGGGCGTCCAGCGCGGACGCAACGCAGGCAGTGAAACGAACGGCCAGGGCTTCGGTCCTGACAGCACCTACAACCAGGAGCGTTAGTGTGAGCCCGATGAGCCAGGCGGCACAGAACCTGAACTGGTTGATCACCAACTTCGTGGACAACACCCCGGGGGTGTCCCACACGGTGGTGGTCTCCGCCGACGGACTCCTTCTGGCGATGTCCGAAGGCTTCCCCCGCGACCGCGCCGACCAGCTCGCGGCCGTCGCATCCGGTCTGACGTCCCTGACGGCAGGCGCCTCCCGAATCTTCGAGGGAGGCAGCGTGAATCAGACGGTTGTGGAGATGGAGCGGGGGTTCCTGTTCATCATGTCCGTATCCGATGGTTCGTCGCTGGCGGTCCTGGCCCACCCGGAGGCCGACATCGGCCTGATTGGGTATGAGATGGCCCTTTTGGTGGACCGCGCGGGCACGGTTCTTACCCCGGATCTGCGTGCGGAACTCCAGGGAAGCCTTCTCAACTGATAGTCAGACGGTGCGTTTTCGCGTCCCGGGGCCGTAAGGTTTCGGGACGCGGCTCCATAGGGATCGGTGCCCGGCACGGTCGGAGGAGGAGAGAAAGTGGCAACACCCCCAGGCGGTTCGAATAACGGCAACTGGTCGTACGGTCCTGCGCAGGGCCAGGGCGACGGTTCCGCGAACCGGTACAACTTCCCCTCCGCCCCCAGCCACCGGCAGCCGTACGCACCGCAGGGCCCCGGTCCGTCGCCGTACGACCAGCCGCCGACGCCGCGCATCCAGCCGGTGCAGCCGCAGCGTCGTCCCGAGCCCGCGCCCGCCGGGGCGTCGAACAACCCGTTGGTGCGTCCGTACGCCATGACCGGTGGCCGGACCCGCCCGCGGTACCAGCTCGCCATCGAGGCGCTGGTGCACACCACCGCGCAGCCGCACCAGATGCAGGGCCAGTTGCCCGAGCATCAGCGGATCTGCAACCTCTGCCGGGAGATCAAGTCGGTGGCCGAAGTCTCGGCCCTCCTGTCGATCCCTCTCGGCGTGGCCAGGATCCTCGTCGCCGACTTGGCGGAGGCGGGCCTGGTCGCCATCCATCAGCCCGGCGGCGACGAGAACGCCGGTGGCCAGCCAGACGTGACTTTGCTCGAAAGGGTGCTCAGTGGACTTCGCAAGCTCTAGCGGAGGGCCTTCCCGCTCCACCACGTCCGCGAAGATCGTGGTGGCGGGCGGCTTCGGCGTGGGCAAGACCACGTTCGTCGGCGCCGTCTCGGAGATCAACCCGCTGCGCACAGAGGCCGTGATGACGTCCGCGTCTGCCGGCATCGACGACCTCACCCACACCGGGGACAAGACGACCACCACGGTCGCCATGGACTTCGGCCGTATCACCCTGGACCAGGACCTGATCCTGTACCTGTTCGGTACGCCGGGCCAGGACCGCTTCTGGTTCATGTGGGACGACCTGGTACGCGGTGCCATCGGCGCCATCGTCCTGGTGGACACCCGCCGGCTCGCCGACTGCTTCCCCGCGGTCGACTACTTCGAGAACTCGGGTCTCCCCTTCGTCATCGCCCTCAACGGCTTCGACGGCAACCAGCCGTACAACCCGGAAGAGGTCCGTGAGGCGCTCCAGATCGGCCCGGACACCCCGATCATCACGACGGACGCGAGGCATCGTGCAGATGCGAAGTCGGCGCTGATCACTCTCGTGGAGCACGCTCTGATGGCTCGGCTGCGGTAGTTCCGGCGACCGGGCTGCCACGGCCGGCCGTCCGCCGACTGCGGGTGTTCGTGGCTTGTCGCGCAGTTCCCCGCGCCCCTGAAGGGGCGCGTTGCTGGGCCCCTTCTTTTGAAGGGGCCCGAACTTTTCGCCACGGCGGCAGCTCACTTCTTTTTCCGGCCGCAACCGAACCGGCCCGACAGCCCCTGGCACACACGGAGAAGGGCCCCTCTGAAGCAGAGGGGCCCTTCTGCGTACGTACTGTCGGCCATGTCGGCCGGGCGGCGCAGCCTAGCCGTGCCAGCTGTGCGGGGCGCGGAAGCCGTTCTCGCGCTCCAGGCGGCGCCAGCCGGCCTTGGCGCGGCCTCGGTGGGTCTGCTCGGTGTCGGCGGTCGGCCGGGCGGCCGCGCGGGCCAGGAGGACCGCCGTTATGGCGGCGACTTCCTCCGGGTCGGCGTTGCCCTTCTCCACGCGAATGTCAGGGACGTTCATGGATTCAGTCTCCGTGAGAGAGGTTTCCGCAGGATTACTGCGGGGGGTTGCCGTGCTTACGCGACGGCAGGTCGGCGTGCTTGGTGTGCAGCATCGCCAGCGACCTGGCGAGCACCTCGCGGGTCTCGGCCGGGTCGATGACGTCGTCGACCAGGCCGCGCTCGGCCGCGTAGTAGGGGTGCATGAGCTCGGCCTTGTACTCCTTGACCATCTTCTGTCGCATGGCCTCGGGGTCCTCGGCCGCGGCGATCTGCCGACGGAAGATCACGTTGGCCGCACCCTCCGCGCCCATGACCGCGATCTCGTTCGTCGGCCAGGCGTAGGTCAGGTCGGCACCGATCGACTGGGAGTCCATGACGATGTAGGCACCTCCGTACGCCTTGCGCAGGATCAGTGAGATCCGGGGCACGGTCGCGTTGCAGTAGGCGTAGAGGAGCTTCGCGCCGTGGCGGATGATCCCGCCGTGTTCCTGGTCGACACCGGGGAGGAAGCCCGGTACGTCCAGGAAGGTGACGATCGGAACATTGAAAGCGTCACACATCTGGACAAAGCGCGCAGCTTTTTCACTCGCCTCGATGTCCAGGACGCCCGCCAGTACCTGCGGCTGGTTGGCGATGATGCCCACGACCTGGCCGTCGATCCGGGCCAGCGCGCAGATGATGTTCCGCGCCCAGCGCTCGTGGACCTCCAGGTACTCGCCGTCGTCGACGATCTCCTCGATCACCTTGGTCATGTCGTACGGCCGGTTGCCGTCGGCCGGGACCAGGTCCAGGAGGACGTCGCTGCGGCGGTCGACGGGGTCCGTGGAGTCGACGCGCGGCGGGTTCTCGCGGTTGTTCTGCGGGAGGAGCGAGAGGAGGTAGCGGACCTCCGCGATGCAGGTCTCCTCGTCGTCGTACGCGAAGTGGCAGACACCGGAGGTCTCCGCGTGCACGTCGGCGCCGCCGAGGCCGTTCTGGGTGATCTCCTCGCCGGTGACCGCCTTGACGACGTCCGGGCCGGTGATGAACATCTGCGAGGTCTCGCGGACCATGAAGACGAAGTCGGTGAGAGCGGGGCTGTAGGCCGCGCCGCCCGCGCAGGGGCCGAGCATCACGGAGATCTGCGGGATGACGCCGGACGCCTTGGTGTTGCGCTGGAAGATGCCGCCGTAGCCGGCGAGGGCGGAGACGCCCTCCTGGATACGGGCGCCGGCGCCGTCGTTCAGGGAGACCAGGGGGGCGCCGGCCGCGATGGCCATGTCCATGATCTTGTGGATCTTGGTGGCGTGGGCCTCGCCCAGCGCGCCGCCGAAGATCCGGAAGTCATGGGCGTAGACGAAGACCGTACGGCCCTCGACCGTGCCCCAGCCGGTGATGACGCCGTCGGTGTAGGGCTTCTTTGCCTCCAGGCCGAAGCCGACCGCGCGGTGCCGGCGCAGCTGCTCGACCTCCTGGAAGGAACCCGGGTCCAGGAGCAGCTCGATACGCTCCCGGGCCGTCAGCTTGCCCTTGGCGCGCTGTGCCTCGGTCGCCTTCTCGCTGGGCCCCGCCACGGCCGCCGCACGGATCTCGTGCAGCTCGGCGACCCGCCCGCGCGCGTCCGTCGGCTCGCCGGTGGGCTCACCCGTCGTCTCTTCCAAAACGGTCATGTAGTGACCTTACGAAGGACACCAAGGATTGCGAGACGTCGACTCCGTACAGTCTCCGACGCGTTTTCCTGGAACCACTGAACAGAACCAGAAGAGCATGCAGCCGTTCCGACTGCTCAGAGGGCTGCGCCGTTGTAGGGGTGCCACAAAGGCATACCCTGAGACGCGCCTCACATTCATGGGTCGCCCATCCCACCCCCGGGTGAAAGGGGCCCCTCTTCCGAGCCTAACCGCACCCTGGCCACACTCCTCCGCCGCGTCGCGATCCGTTACGTTCCGTGATGACGGCGACACGCGAACAGATGAAGTTGAAAGTTGTACGGAATAGGACTACGGTGAGGCCTGTTGAGTTCGTTGAACATTAAACATCAACGGTCCGCGCCTTCGGCATCCACCGCTCCGAGGCCGCGACCCGTCCCCAAAGGAGCACATCATGGGCATCTTCGGCCGCAAGAACGACAACACCACCACCACCACCGCCGGCGCCACCGCCGACACGGCCACGCTGACCGGCGACTACACGATCGACCCGGCGCACACCACGCTCGGTTTCGTGGCCCGCCACGCGATGGTCACCAACGTCAAGGGCAGCTTCCGGCAGTTCGAGGGCTCGCTGCACCTGAACGGCGCGGACCCGTCGAAGTCCACTGCCTCCCTCGACATCACGATGGACAGCATCACCACGGGCAGCCCCGACCGTGACGGTCACCTGAAGTCGGCGGACTTCTTCAAGACGGACGAGTTCCCGACGATGACCTTCCGCTCCACCAAGGCGGAGGCCCTCGGCGGCGACGACTACCGCATCACCGGCGACCTCACGATCCTCGGTGTCACCAAGCCGGTCACCATCGACCTGGAGTTCAACGGCGCGGCCAAGGACCCGTTCGGCAACGATCGCGTCGGCTTCGAGGGCAAGGCCGAGATCAAGCGCTCCGACTGGGGCGTGACCTGGAACGCCGCGCTGGAGACCGGTGGCGTCCTTGTCTCCGACAAGATCAAGCTGAACTTCGACATCTCCGCGATCAAGAACGCGTGAGCCCGCGGCGTCGGACCGCCGACACCGCCCGCACCATCCAGGCCGCCCACGCCCGCTGAGCGCCCGTCCCCCACTCCCCTGAGGGCGGGCGCTCGCCCGACTCCGGGGTCTGGCGTGTGTTCTAGTAGTCGATGGTCGGGTACCAGTCGCCGCGCCCCCGCGGGGTGAGGTCGAGAAGGTGCCAGACGGGCGTCAGCAGGTCGATACCGCGCTCCTGGATGTCCTCGGCCACACGCGGATGGGCCGAGTAGGTGTGCCGGACCGTGTCGTCGCCGTCGCGGGTGAAGACGGAGACCGTGGAGTCCTGCGCGCCGTCCTCGTCCTCGCTCCCCAGGTCGTACTTGAACGTGCTGTCACCACAGCTGAGCAGCCGCAACCGGTGCCAGCCGCGGTCGCGGGCGTACTTCCGGAGAGTGGGCGGGTCGGCCGCCGCGGCGATGACGAAGTCCGCGTTCCTGGCCATGTGGTGGGCGATGCCGTTGTACCCGTCGATCCACATCGTGCACATCGGACAGGCGCTGGTCTGAAGCTTGCCGTACATGAAGTGGTAGACGATCAGCGGCCGTTCGGGACCGGTGAACAACTCGCTCAACGCGACCTCGCGAACCGGTGTGTCACCGGCGTCGAGGTCGCCGGGCCCTTCGAGAAAGACGTAGTCGTCGACGGCCGCTCCCTGCGGGAGCGCCCGCCGCAGCGCCGCGACCTCCTCCCGGCGCCGCATCAGCTCGATCTCGGCCAGCCGCAGCTCCTCGCGGGCACCGAGATACTTCTCGGACTCCCCGGCCAGCCTGGTGTGCCGCACCATCGCGTCCTCCTGGGGTGGGGCCCCCAGGCCCCCAAGTCTAGGACGGCCACCTGGCCTACTCACCTTCGCAGAGGCACGCCAGGCCGAGATCACTCGGGCACTCCGAATTCACACCACACGATCTTGCCGGGGCCACGCTCTTCCACTCCCCACTTGTCCGCGAGCAGGCTGCCCAGCAGCAGGCCCCGGCCGTGTTCCGACTCCGGTGACATGTCGCGGTAGCGGAGCTCGCCCGGGCCGCTGTCGTGGACCTCGGTGCGGAGGACTCCGTCGGGGTGCAGGGTCAGCCGGAGGCGGAAGCCGCGGCCCGGGGGTACGCCGTGGAGCACGGCGTCGGTGGTCAGTTCGCTCACGCAGAGCAGTACGTCGTCCGCGCGCGGGCCGACCTCCCGGTCAGCCAGGGCCGTGCGCGTGAAGTCGCGGGCCACGCCGACGGATCTGCGGTCCCGGCGGTAGAACGCCTCGCGGGTGTGGGGGTGTTGGGGTTCCGGATCCATGAGACGAGTGTCACCATGAGACTCCAAGAACGCCGATGGCTCCACCCTCACCGTCTCCCCCACCGCCTGGACCGCCTTCCTCGGGCATACGGCCACATGACCGCCGCCTGACTAGGAACTCGCGGCCCGCCAGGCCGGTGGGTCGAAGGGATCGGCGAAGTACTGGGTCTCGTGCACCACGTGCAGGTCGGCGAATTCCATGATGCTCACCGAGAACGAGGGCACACCGTCGTAGGTGATGACGCATTCGCTCACCCACAGATTCGCGTGACCGGTGATCCGCTGGACGGTGAAGTGCCGGTCGGCCGGGTGTCCGCCGCGTTGCGCCGCAATCATCGCGCGGCCCCGGAACCGCTCGCCTGACTGCGGGTAGTCCAGGATCGCGTCCGGGGCGTAGATGGCGTGCTCGGCTTCGGTGTCCCCGCGTTCCGAGGCCCGCCAATGCTCCTCGATCGCGGCTCTGGTCAGGGAGTCCTCGTCCATGGCACCGCCCTTCGGTCGCGGTGACAGCCTAGGCACTCCCGTCCGCAGTCGGGCCGGAGGCCAGACGGACGTGGGCTGACATCTCCTTCCTTTGAACGTTCTAAGACGGTGTCCTAAGCCTCGCTCGGCCGTACATCAGGCCGTGCCCCAGTCCTCCTGCGCGGTACCGGCAGCAGCCACCACGCCGACGCCACGGAGAGGGCCGCGCCCACCGCGATGGCCGCCAGGCGGGTCGGTAGCAGGGATTCCGCGTTCTGGCCGAAGTAGCCGAGGAGCAGGGAGAGGGCCGTGGTCACGCCGGCCGCCCAGTAGGCGTAGTTGAGGGGGCGCAGCCAAAGGGCGACCGTCAGGACGGCGAACATCAGGGCCACCGCCGTGTGGCCGGTGACGCCCGCCTCCGCTACCGCCGTCGCCAGGAGGGTGCCTATGCAGGCACCAGCCAGGCGTTCTACCCCCTTGCGCAGTACGTCGGTTCGGCCGCGGTTGCCGCTCGCGGCGACGTACGCGGTCAGCACGGCCCAGGGCCAGTGGCCGTCGAAGAGGAGGTGGCCGAGGGTGAAGGCGGCTGCGATGGCCGCCGCCATCTGGAGAGCCATGCGGGTGCTGGGGCGCGGGTGGAGGCGGGAGCGGCGTGGGGGCGGGTCGGGGACCGGCTCCGCGCGCCAGGGGCCGTAGCGGTCGCCCAGGGCCTGCACCAGCCAGACCGAGCAGCACGCGATCACCCCGATCAGCGCCGACCAGCCCCAGGTGACCAGTCCGCTCTGCGCCTCGGCGGGCAGTGCGGGGCCGGGGACCACCAGCAGGGCCACCAAAGGGAGGGCCAGCAGCGTGCCCGCCTTGGTGCCGACCGGGCCGTACCGGCGGATCCAGATGGCCAGTGTCATCCCGGCCGTGTAGGCGGCTGCGCCCGCCGTGTAGTGCGAGGCGAGCAGTCGACCGACGAAGATCGAGGCGGTTGCGGTCAGGGGCAGCACCACCAGCGACATCAGACGGCGGCGGGTGCCGGCGGTGCGCTGGGTGGCGGCGAGGGTCAGGGTCAGGGCGACCGCGAGGACCAGCACATCGGTGTGCAGTCCGGCGGCCCCCTCCAGCGCCAGGGCGGCGGCCCAGCAGAGCAGCACGGCCGTCATCGTCAGTCCTGCTTCGTACGCGTTGCGTATGAGTTTGGCGATCACAGGCCGAGAGTACGGTGACCGACAAGCAGTGAATAGTAAGTTATCGCTTACGATCTCTAGTATGGAGCACCTCGTCGAAGCCGCCCGTATCCGTCGTGCTGTCGTCCGGCTCAACCGTCGGCTGCGGCAGGAGCGCGGGGCCGGGAGTCTCAGTCCCAATCAGCTGTCGGTGCTCGGCCGTCTGTACCGGCACGGGCCGTCCACGCCCGGCGAGATCGCGGTCGCCGAGCGGCAGTGTCCCCAGTCGCTGACCCGGGTCTTCGCGGAGCTGGAGGCGGAGGGGCTGGTCGGCCGGGCACCGGACGCGTCCGACCGGCGGCAGTCGGTGCTGAGCCTGACCGAGGCGGGGCGGCGGGCGCTGGAGGCCGACATGGCCCAGCGGGACGCCTGGCTGGCCGAGGCGTTCGGGGCGTTGAGCGAGACCGAGCGCGGGGTGCTGTCCCTCGCGGCCTCAGTGATGGAGCGGCTGGGGGATCCGGAGTAGGTCAGAAACCTCCGCCGAAGTCGCCGCTGTCGCCGCCCCCGCCGCCGAAGTCCCCGCCGCCACCGAAGTCGCCGAAGTCCCCGGGGTCGAAGTCCGCGCCGGACAGGTCGCCGCCCTGGTAGCCGCCGGCGCCGAAGTCTCCGTATCCGGTGCCGTAGTCGGCCGCGTAGGCGGGGGCGGACATCCAGCCGCCCAGGGCCGTGCCGATGAGAAGGCCGGGCAGGAGGCCGCCGCCGAAGTAGCCGCCCGCCCAGGGGCCGTAGGCCGGGCCCGCGTCCCAGTAGGGGCGGCGGCCGTGGTCGGTGTCGACCTCGCGCATCACCGGGTCGCGGCCGTCGGCCAGCCTCGTGGCGTCCGCCGCGCAGACCGGGACCTCGCGGGGCGAGCCGCCGGGCGGGGTCCAGGTGGCGTCCGTGACCGACGGGCCGTGCCGCGGGTCGAAGAAGCACGGCGGCCGGCGTTCCGGGAGCGGGCGGTGCTCGCGGCGGGCGGCGAGCTGGGCCAGCGAGAAGCGGCCGTCCTCCAGGGCCTGGGTGACCGTGCGCACGTCCTCCGGTCTGCGCGCGTCGGCCATGGACTGCTTCGCCTGGTCGTAGGCGTTCAGCGCGCGCTCGTAGTCCGCGCGCATGGCGTTGTCGGCGCCCGGCTCGGCCGGGTGGAAGTCGAGACGGTCCAGTTCCTCGCCGAAGGCGGTGATGTCCTCGTCCACGACCACCCGGAGCCGGTCCAGGGCGGCCCGCTGCTCCTCCTCGTGGCGTCGGCGATTGCGGCGGACCAGGGTGTACGCGCCCGCCCCGCCGGCCACGACCACCGCTCCGATCGTGATCAGTGCCGTACTCGAGACCCCGGAGCCGTGCGCGCTGCCGCCGCCCCAGGTCGAGGGCGCCTTGCCGCCCATGTTGGTCAGGGCGCGGTCGGTGAAGTCGGTCAGCTGGTTGCTCGCGGTCTCGCCCTGGACGCTGGTGACCAGGTTCCGCACGGCCGTCCGGGGCAGCACCGAGGAGTCGGCGCGGGCGTCGAAGCGGTCGCCGAGCCGGACGGCGTACAGGCCGGTGATGCCGGTGGCGGTGCGCAGGTCCGTGAAGAGGTTCCGGGTGGGGTAGCCGGCCGGCAGGACGGCGATGAACAGGGGTTTGTTCGCGTCCTTGATCTGGCGGGCCAGGGTGTCGGCCTGGGCCGTGGACAGCTGGGTGGCGGCCGCCGGGTCGACGTACACCGGGCTCTTGCGAAGGGCGTCGGCGATCGTCGAGACACCGGTGGCCGCCGTGGCCCGCGGGGCGAGCACCGTCAGGGCGATCACCACCAAGGCCAGCAGCAGGCCTGGGAGGCTTCGGGTCCGGGTCCGTAGCACGGCCTTCATGTTTCGGAACTTACCCGAAGCCTCCCATAACCAGTCATTTCCTATGCTGCTTCGTATGCCTCCGTCAGCTTCTCCACCGCCGCTCCGTACTTGCCGGACAGCAGCAGATGGTCCGCGTCGGCGAAGGGCTTCGACACGGCCGACGTGATGTCCTGGCCGATCTTCGCCTGGACCAGCAGCCGAGCCTTGGCCACCAGTTTCCGGCCGGCCTGGTCGGCACCCACCCGTTCGGCGGCCCTGGCCGCCGCGCCGAGCCCCTTCAGCGTGGCCTCGCCGCCCTTGGGGGCCTTGGCCAGGGTCGTCAGACCCCAGCCGTACGGGTACTGCGGGTCGTACGACGCGTCTCCCACGTTGATCGGCAGCTGCACCTCGGACTTCGGCCAGGTGACCGGGAGCTGACCGGTGAAGGCCCGCTTGCCGTAGAGCACGTCGGCCACGCCGTCGCCCTCGGTGCCCGGCAGCCAGGACGCCACCAGGGCGTCGATCTCACCGAGCCGGTCGCCGATCAGCTGCGGGCGCCCGGAGACGATCAGCACCGCGCACTTCATGGCCGCGCACACCTTGTCCACGGCAGCCTGGTCGGCGGGGGTCAGCGCGAGATCGTTGCCGTTGCCGACGTCTCCGACGCCCTCGGCGTACGGGGTCTCGCCGACGACGACCACCCCCACGTCGTAACCGCTCGTCGGCGCCGAGGCATCCTTCGAGTAGGTGACGTCTCCCCCGGCGTTCTTCATGCCCTGGAGGATGGTGGTGCCGGTGGTGTGGGTGCCGGACTGGCCCTGCCAGGTGATGGTCCAGCCGCCGGTCTGGTTGCCCAGGTCGTCGGCGTTGGACCCGGCGACGTACACCTTCTGCGACTTCTTCAGGGGCAGGACCCCGCTGTCGTTCTTCAGCAGTACCTGCGACTCCGCGGCCGCCTGCCGGGCCACCGCCCGGTGCCCGGTGGAGCCGATCTTCGAAGCGCCGCTGGTGTCGGCGTACGGGTGCTCGAAGAGGCCCAGCTTGAACTTCTGGGTGAGGATGCGGGACACCGCGTCGTCGACGCGCTGCTCGCTGACGCGGCCGGCCTTCACCTCGTCGATCAGGGTGGAGCTGAAGTCCTGGTAGCTGTAGGGGACCATCATCATGTCGACGCCCGCGTTGACCGCCGTGCGGACGTGGGACGCGTAGTCGCCGGGGAGCTGGTCGATGGCGTTCCAGTCGCTGATCACGAAGCCGTCGAAGCCCATCCGGCCCTTGAGCACCCCGTTGATCATGTCGGCGCGGGCGTGTATCTTCACCGGGCCCTGGCCGTCACCGAGGATGTCGAGGGAGGAGTACGAGGGCATGACCGTGCCGATGCCCCGGTCCACGGCGGTCTGGTACGGCGCCAGGTGGATCGCCTCCAGCTGCTGCCGGGTGACCTTGGTGACGCCCTGGTCGATAGTGTACGACCCGGTCGTGGACGAGCCGTACTCGGTGCCGCCGTCGCCGACGAAGTGCTTGGCGGTGGCCAGGACCTTGTCGTCGTCCTTCAGGTCACGGCCGTCCGCCCGTCCCTGGAGTCCCTGGATCATGGTCTCCATGGACTTCACCAGGGCCGGGTCCTCGCCGAAGGACTCGTAGGAGCGGCCCCAGCGCTCGTCACGGGTGACGCAGAGGCAGGGGGCGAAGTCCCAGGGGATGCCGGTGGCGCGGACCTCGGCGGCCGTCACCGCACCGGTCTCCTCGGCGAGCCCGGGATCGCGGGTCGCGCCGATGCCGATGTTGTGCGGCATGATCGTGGCTCCGGCCAGGTTGTTGTGGCCGTGCACCGCGTCCACGCCGTAGATCAGCGGGATCTGGAACCGCGTCGCCTGCGCGCGCAGTTGGAAGCCGTCGATCATCTTCGCCCAGGCCTCGGCGGTGTTGGGCGTGGGCGTCGAGCCGCCGCCGGAGAGCAGCGAGCCGAGGTCGTAGGCGGCGACATCGGCACCGTTGCCCACGGCACCGCGCTCGGCCTGGGTCATCTGGCCGGCCTTCTCCGTCAGGGACATCCGGGAGAGGAGGTCGGCGACCCGCTTCTTCACGGGCAACCTGCTGTCCAGGTACGGCAGTCCGTGCGCGTCGATGACGACCTGCGGGGTCTCGGCGGGGGCCTTGGCGCCGGTGACGGTGAGCTTCAGCGGGATGGTCTCCGCGGATTCGGCGGAACGGTGCTTGAGCGTGGGCACCTTGATGGTCTGCGTGGCCCCGGAGGTCGTGCCCGCCGGGAAGGTGAGGGTGCCGGAGACCGGGGTGTAGTCCTTGCCGGGGGCCGCGGTGCCAGTCGTGGCCGTCTCGTAGGCGACGGTCACGGGCTCGTCGAGCGGGGCGGATCCTGTGGTGCCGACGGAGACCTTCACGGAGGCCGTGCGGCCCTCCTGGACGGGGTAGACGGCCGCGTCCGTGGTGACGGAGGCGCGCAGGGACTGGTCGGCCTTGCCGTACAACTCCACGTCGTCCATGGCGAACCGGCCCTTGAGCCCGACGGGGAGGGTGAGCGCGTAGCCCCACATCTGGGTCAGGCCGAGGACGTGGTCGATACCGCCGACCGGCTGGTAGTCGGTCCGGTACACGAAGTCCGCGAAGGGGATCTCGATCTGCTTCCAGCCGGTGAAGTCGTCGGTGAAGGACGTCGTCCACAGCTCGGAGGCCTCGCCGTTGGCACCGCCGTCCTTGATCTCGAAGGCGATCTTCTTGCCGTTGTCCTGGCCGTCCCACCAGAAGCGGATGCCCTTGTGGGCGGACCAGTCGTGGGCGGGCTCGGTGGCGGCGAAGTCGTGGGTGAAGCCGCCGTAACCGCTGATGTCGTACGTCCCGGAGAGGACCTTGGCGCCCTCGGGGGCGTCGGCGCGGGCAGCGAGCTGGAGGGCGGGCGGGTCATCGCTGTCGCCTCCCCAGGTGAAGATGCCCTCGGCAGGCTGGGAGGCGAAGGGGACCTCACCCTCGAAGCGGTCGACGGGAGTTGGGGCGGGGTCGTCGGCGGCCCGGGCTGCCGACAGGGGCATCAGGGCTGCGAGTAGGGCGGTGGAGACGAGCAGGGCGGTTCTTGGCATGGACCTTCCCTCGGCTCTCTGGTTCACTCAGGGCTCTCACAGTTCACTCATGACTTAGATCACGCCGTGAGTTAACTAAGGGCTCGCACACCCGTCAAGACGTCCCGTCAGGAAGGGCGATGTGTCCATGAGAAACACCCCCCACACGGTCCGGCTGCTCCTGGCCGGACTGCTCACCGTGGCCGGCCTCACCGCCGTCGTACCGTCCGCGCACGCGGCCGGTGAGCAGGTCACCGCGTATCTCACCACCACCGACGACTCCGGCGGGCGCCATGTCACCCGCGGGCTCCAGGCGCAGACGCCGTTCGCCTTCCAGACCGGGAGCGGCGGCAGCGGCGAGAACATCACCGTCGACGAGAACACCCGCTACCAGACCTTCACCGGCGGCGGCGCGTCCTTCACCGACACCGCGGCCTGGCTGATGAACAGCAGCGGGGCGCTGTCCCAGGCCACCCGGGACGCCACCATGAAGAAGCTGTTCTCGCCCACGGACGGCATCGGGCTGTCGTTCCTGCGCAATCCGATGGGCGCCTCGGACCTGGCCCGGTACGGCTACACGTACGACGACATACCCGCCGGACAGACCGACCCGAACCTCACGAGCTTCTCCATCTCCCACGACCTCGCGGACGTCGTCCCGCTCACCAAGCAGGCGCTCCAGCTGAACCCGTCCCTGACGGTGATGGCCTCGCCGTGGACCGCGCCGGCCTGGATGAAGGACAGCGGCTCGCTCAACGGGGGCTGGCTGAAGTCGGAGGACTACGGGGCGTACGCCTCGTACTTCGTGAAGTACCTCCAGGCCTACCAGGCACAGGGCGTCAAGGTCTCGTACGTCACCCCGCAGAACGAACCGACCTGCTGCTCCGGCTATCCGTCGATGAGCTGGAACGCCTCGGGCCTGCAGTACTTCCTCAAGAGCGAACTGCTGCCGAAGCTCCAGGCTGCCGGGCTGTCCACCAAGGTGCTGGCCCACGACTGGAACTGGGACGTCTACGACTCCTACGCGGCGGCGAGCGTCGACGACCCGGCGATCCGCAACCACCCCAACTTCGGCGGGATCGCCTGGCACGGCTACGGCGGGGACGTCGGCAAGCAGACCACCGTGCACAACCAGTACCCCACGCTGGACGCCTTCGGCACCGAGCACTCCGGTGGCACCTGGATCGCCAACCAGCAGCGCGAGGACATGAACAACATCATCGACTACACCCGTAACTGGGCGAAGTCGGTGACCAAGTGGTCGCTGGCCGTGGACCAGAACATGGGCCCGCACAACGGCGGTTGCGGCACCTGCACCGGGCTGGTCACCGTGCACAACGGGGACGGCGCGAGCGGGACCGTCGACTACACGGTGGAGTACTACACGATGGGCCACCTGACGAAGTTCGTCCGGCCGGGCGCCCAGCGGATCGCCTCGACGGCGTCCACCGCGGTCCCGAACGTGGCCTGGCGCAACCCGGACGGCTCCAAGGCGCTGATCGCCTACAACGACTCGTCCGCCGCCAAGACCGTCACCATCAACTGGGGCTCACAGCACGCCACTTACTCGCTGCCGGGCAAGACCTCGGCGACCTTCACCTGGTCCGGCACGCAGTCCGGCGGGGGCAGCCAGACCGGGGCGTTCGTCGGGCTGGCGGGCAAGTGCCTTGACGTGGCAGGCGGTTCGAGCACGAACGGCACGGCCGTCCAGCTCTACGACTGCAACGGCAGCACCGCCCAGCAGTGGACCGTGCAGTCCGACGGCTCGGTCCGCGCGCTCGGCAAGTGCCTGGACGTGACCTCGGCCTCGACGGCGGACGGGGCGAAGGTCCAGTTGTACGACTGCAACGGAACCGGCGCGCAACAGTGGTCGTACAACTCCACCACCGGCGATGTCGTGAACGCGGCGGCGAACAAGTGCCTGGACGTCACGGACAACTCGTCGGCGAACGGGGCGCGGGCGCAGATCTGGACGTGCACGGGCGCCGCCAACCAGAAGTGGCATCTGCAGTAGGGGGAACGAGGCTGGGGGCTGCGTGCGCAGCCCCCAGCCTCATGGACGGCTACTCCGCCGGTTCCACGCCCGCCCGCAGCAGGCCGTATGTGTACGCGTCCTCCAGGGCCTGCCAGGATGCCGCGATGACGTTCTCGGCCACGCCCACCGTCGACCATTCGCCCGTGCCGTCGGACGTGGAGATCAGGACGCGGGTCGTCGACTGCGTGCCGTGCTTGCCCTCCAGGATGCGGACCTTGTAGTCGACCAGGTCGAGCTTGGCCAGCTGGGGGTAGATCTTCTCGAGGGCGACGCGCAGGGCCCGGTCGAGGGCGTTGACCGGGCCGTTGCCCTCCGCCGTGGCGACGATGCGCTCGCTCTTGGCCCAGAGCTTGACCGTGGCCTCGTTGGCGTGGGTGCCGTCGGGGCGGTCCTCGACGATGGCCCGCCAGGACTCGACGCGGAAGTAGGAGCGCGGCCTGCCCTCGACCTCTGCGCGCAGGAGGAGTTCGAAGGAGGCGTCGGCGGCCTCGAAGGTGTAGCCCTTGAGTTCGTACTCCTTCACCCGCTCCACCACCCGGCCGACCAGCTCGCGGTCGCCGCCGAGGTCGATGCCGAGTTCCTTGCCCTTGAGTTCCACCGAGGCGCGGCCGGCCATGTCGGAGACCAGCATGCGCATGGTGTTGCCGACCAGCTCGGGGTCGATGTGCTGGTAGAGGTCCGGGTCGACCTTGATCGCGGAGGCGTGCAGGCCCGCCTTGTGGGCGAAGGCCGAGACGCCGACGTAGGGCTGGTGGGTGGAGGGCGTGAGGTTGACGACCTCGGCGATGGCGTGGGAGATGCGGGTCATCTCGCGCAGGCGGCCGTCCGGCAGGACCTTCTTGCCGTACTTCAGCTCCAGGGCGGCGACCACCGGGAACAGGTTGGCGTTGCCGACGCGTTCGCCGTAGCCGTTGGCCGTGCACTGGACGTGGGTCGCGCCCGCGTCGACGGCGGCGAGGGTGTTGGCGACCGCGCAGCCGGTGTCGTCCTGGGCGTGGATGCCGAGCCGGGCGCCCGTGTCCGCCAGGACCGTCGAGACGACCGCCTGCACCTGGGCCGGCAGCATGCCGCCGTTGGTGTCGCACAGGACGACCACGTCCGCGCCCGCCTCCGACGCCGCCCGCACGACCGCCTTCGCGTACTCGGGGTTGGCGCGGTAGCCGTCGAAGAAGTGCTCGCAGTCGACGAAGACGCGGCGGCCCTGGTCCTTCAGGAAGGACACCGTGTCGCGGACCATCTCGAGGTTCTCGTCGAGGGTGGTGCGCAGCGCCAGTTCGACATGGCGGTCGTGGGACTTGGCGACCAGGGTGATCACGGGGGCGCCGGAGTCGAGCAGGGCCTTGACCTGGGGGTCATCGGCGGCCTTGGTACCGGCCCGGCGGGTGGCGCCGAAGGCGACCAGCTGGGCGTGCCTGAAGTCGATCTCCTGCCGGGCGCGGGCGAAGAACTCGGTGTCCCGGGGGTTGGCGCCGGGCCAGCCGCCCTCGATGAAGCCCACGCCGAAGTCGTCCAGGTGCCGTGCGATGGCCAGCTTGTCCGCGACGGTGAGGTTGATGCCCTCGCGCTGTGCGCCGTCGCGCAGCGTGGTGTCGAAGACGTGGAACGAGTCGTCCAGCTCGTTGGTTGCCGTCTCGGTCATGGTCTCAAGGCTCCTGATGTCGAATCTCGGTCGTACCGGAATGACCGGCTCCACCGTGCCTCCATGGTCCCTCGCGCCCGCCTTCCGGCTGAAGGTGGGCCGGAAAACGAAAAAACCCCTCGCGGGTGCGAGAGGTCTGCGCGCGGGTCGAGGACGACGATGGCCACCCGTACCTGGTCGTACGTGGTGGTCACTGCGGACCGGCGCGCCTGCTGCCAATAATCATGGCGAACGAGAGCACGGGGGAAGTCTGGCACAACCCGCCCCCGGCTCACCGACCGTCTCAGGATGCGGTCGTCACGGTGGGCGCCTCCTGAGACCTCGTCCGTGCCAGATCCAGGTCCTTCGTCTCCCGCATGGTGACGTACACCACAAGCGATACGGCGGCACAGCCCGCCACGTACCAGTAGAAGCCGGACTCGATCCCGGCGTTCTTGAACCACAGGGCGACGTATTCCGCCGTCCCGCCGAACAGGGCGTTGGCGAGGGCGTAGGGCAGGGCCACGCCCAGGGCGCGGACGCCGGTCGGGAAGAGCTCGGCCTTCACACAGGCGTTGATCGAGGTGTAGCCGGTGACCACGACGAGGGCGAGGAGGGAGAGGCCGAGGGCGGGCCAGTAACCGTTCGCGTGTTTGAGGAGGGTCAGGATCGGCACGGTGAGGACGGTGGAGCCGACCGCGAAGGTGATCAGGAGGGGGCGGCGGCCGATGCGGTCGGAGAGGGCGCCGGCGAGGGGCTGGAGGCAGGCGAAGACGGTCAGCGCGGTGAAGGAGACCAGGGTCGCGGTCTCCTTGGACAGGCCCGCGGAGTTGGAGAGGTACTTCGTCAGATAGGTGGTGTACGTGTAGTAGGCCACCGTGCCGCCCATCGTCAGCGCCATGACCAGGAACGCCTCCCGCCGGTGCTGCCACAGCGCGCGCAGGGTGCCGCGCTCGGCCGCGCGCGAGGTGTCCTCCTCGTAGACCTCGGTCTCCAGCATGGTCCGGCGCAGATAGAAGACCACGGCGGCACCGAGCGCGCCGACGACGAACGGGATTCGCCAGCCGTAGTCGTGCAGCGCGGCGTCGGAGAGGGTGTGCTGAAGGACGATCAGCAGGCCGAGGCCGGCGATCTGGCCCGCGGTCATCGACACGTACTGGAAGCTGGAGGCGAAGCCGCGCCGGCGCGGGTCGGAGGCCTCGGTGAGGTAGGTGGCGCTGGCCGCGTACTCGCCGCCCACCGACAGGCCTTGCAGCAGGCGGGCGACGAGCAGCACGAAGGCTCCGCCGTAGCCGGCGGCGTCGTAGGTCGGGGCGACGGCGATGAGGATCGCGGACACCGACATGAGGGTGACGGTGAGCGTCAGGGCGGCTTTGCGGCCCCTGCGGTCGCCGACCCGGCCGAGGAGCCAGCCGCCCACCGGGCGCATGAAGAACCCGACGGCGAAGATCCCGGCGGTGTTCATCAGCTGCGCGGTGGGATTCCCGCTCGGGAAGAACGCCCCGGCGAAGTAGGTGGCGAAGCTCGCGTACACGAACCAGTCGAACCACTCGACCATGTTGCCCGCCGAACCGACCCAGATCTTCTTCCAGTGTTGTCGTCCCATGGGCCGTTCCTGCCCCGCGGGGGAACACGAGATTCCTTTACCGCAAATGCCTTACGAAGACGACCTGTTCCTTACGGGTCACGCGTCTACGAGAAGATCCGCTGCCAGGAACTCGCGTACATGGCCGAGAACCTGCGCCCGGTCCGTGCCGCGCAGCCCGATCGCCACATGGATGGAGAAGCCGTCGAGCAGGGCGCGCAGACGTGCGGCGAAGCGGTCGGGGTCGACCGGCCGGAACTCGCCCCGCGAGATGCCCTCCGCGAGCAGCGCCACCAGGTCGCGGTGCCAGGCGCCCTCGATGGCGGCCTGGCGGTCGCGGGCGGCCTCGTCGGCGTTCTGCGAGCGGTTCCAGACCTCCAGCCAGAGCGTCCAGTGCGGGTCGCGGTGGCCGTCGGGGACGTACAGGTCGACATAGGCGTCGAGGCGCTCACGGGCGGTGCCGCGACGGGTGAGCAGCCGGCCGCGCTCGGCGCCCAGCCGGCCCTCGCTCCACTCCAGGGTCTGCAGGAGCAGTTCGTCCTTGGAGCGGAAGTAGTAGAGGAGATGGCCGCTGCTCATCCCGACCTCGTGGCCGAGCGCGGCCATGGTGAGTTTCTCCAGCCCGCGGTCGGCGATCATGTCCATGGCGGCGGCGAGCACGTCCTCGCGGGGCGGGGCCTGTCTGCGCCCACCGGCCATGTGCTGCTCCTCGTCGTACTAGATCTTCGGCTGCTGCTGTGTGACGCAGTGGATACCGCCACCGCCGGAGAAGATCGTACGGGCGTCCACCAGCGTCACTGTCCGCTCCGGGAAGAGACGGCGGAAGATCCCCGCCGCCATCTCGTCGCGCGGGTCGTCGAAGCCGCAGAGCACGACCCCGCCGTTGCAGAGGTAGTGGTTGATGTAGGAGTAGTCGGCCCAGTGGCCGTCGGCCTCCAGGACGGTCGGGGCCGGGACCTCGACGACCTCCAGGGTGCGGCCGCGTGCGTCGGTCTGGGACCTGAGCAGACCGATGACCTCCCGGGTCAGCTCGTGGTCGGGGTGCGCCGGGTCCGGCTGGTGGTGGGCGACGACCACGCCCGGGCGGGCGAAGGCGGCGACGATGTCGACATGGCCGAGGGTGCCGAAGCCGTAGGGCGGGTAGTCGCCGGTGAGTCCGCGCGGCAGCCAGATCGCCTTGCGGGTGCCGAGCATCCCGTGGATCTCCGCCTCGACCTCCGCACGGCTCCAGCCGGGGTTGCGCTCGGACCCGAGCTGCACGGTCTCCGTCAGCAGGACGGTCCCCTCGCCGTCGACGTGGATCGCACCGCCCTCGTTCACCAGCTTCGAGGCGTACGTCTTCGCGCCCGCGAGGTCCGAGACATACGCGGCGATCTTCGCGTCGTGCTCCCAGCGGGCCCAGTGCTGGGCACCCCAGCCGTTGAACGTCCAGTCCACGGCGGCCAGTTCCCGCCCGTCGGTCAGGAACGTGGGCCCGATGTCCCGCATCCAGGCGTCGTCCAGTTCGCGCTCGACGGTGTCGACGCCCGGGCCGAGCAGCGCCTGCGCGGCCGCCGACTGACCGGGGCCGCACACCACCGTCACCGGTTCGAAGCGCCGGACCGCGCGGGCCACCGAGGCCCAGGCCGCCCGGGAGGCGCGGAGGTCGTCCGGGTCTTCGAAGGTGGGGTTGGGGCCCGGCCACGCCATCCAGGTGCGCTCGTGCGGGGTCCACTCGGCGGGCATCCGGAAGCCGTCGGAGGCGGGAGTGCTCATAGGGGAGATCCTCAGAGGAAGTAAAGGCGGTTGAGGGAGACGGAGTCGGCGGGCTCCGAGCGCAGCGGTTCGCCGTCGAGGGTGACCAGCCCGGTGCGCTGGTCGACATCGACCGCTCCGGTACGGGAGTTGAGCCGCAGGTCGGCCGGGCCGATGCCACGGGTGCCGCGGACGGCGACCCGGCGGCGCCGGGTGGGCATCGTGTCGTTGCCCTGGTCCAGCGCGGCCTGTGCGACGAAGGCCACCGAGATGTCGGCGGGGGTCGCGCCGTGGGCCCCGAACTGCGGGCCCAGGACGAGGGGTTCGCAGGTGTCGGTGGCCGCGTTCGGGTCGCCGGTCACGCCGTACGCCGGGAAGCCGGACTTGAGGACGAGCTGCGGCTTGGCCCCGAAGTACTCGGGCGACCACAGCACGATATCGGCCAGCTTGCCGACCTCGATCGAGCCGACCTCGTGCGCGAGCCCGTGGGCGATCGCGGGGTTGATGGTGAGCTTCGCCATGTACCGCAGCACGCGCTCGTTGTCGTGGCCGTCCTCCGGGGCGCCGAGCTCGGCCTTCATCTTCCCGGCCATGGCGAAGGTACGGCGGACGGTCTCCCCGGCCCGGCCCATGCCCTGCGCGTCGGAGGAGGTGATGCCGATCGCGCCCAGGTCGTGCAGCACGTCCTCGGCGCCCATGGTCCCGGCGCGGATGCGGTCGCGGGCCATGGCGGCGTCGCCGGGCAGGTCGGTCTTGAGGTCGTGGACGGAGACGATCATCCCGTAGTGCTCGGCGACCGCGTCCCGGCCGAACGGCAGGGTGGGGTTGGTGGAGGAGCCGATGACGTTGGGGACACCGGCCATCTTCAGCACGTTGGGTACGTGTCCGCCGCCGCAGCCCTCGATGTGGAAGGCGTGGATGGTGCGGCCCTCCAGCACCCTCAGGGTGTCCTCGACCGACAGGCACTCGTTCAGCCCGTCGCTGTGCAGGGCGACCTGGACGTCGTGTTCCTCGGCGACGCGCAGGGCGGTGTCCAGAGCCCGGGTGTGGGCGCCCATGTCCTCGTGCACCTTGAAGCCGCTCGCGCCGCCCTCGGCCAGCGCCTCGACCAGCGGCGCCTGGTGCGAGGACGAACCCCGCCCCAGGAAGCCGATGTTGACCGGCCAGGCGTCGAAGGCGTTGAACGCGTGCTTCAGCGCCCAGGGCGAGTTGACGCCGACGCCCCACACCGGCCCGAACTCCTGCCCGATGATCGTGGTGACGCCGGAGGCCAGCGAGGCCTCCATGATGCGCGGCGACAGCAGATGGACATGGGTGTCGACGGCCCCGGCGGTGGCGATCAGCCCCTCGCCGGACACGATCGAGGTACCGGTGCCGACCACGACGTCGACCCCGTCGAGGGTGTCGGGGTTCCCCGCCCGCCCGACCGAGCAGATCCGCCCCTCGCGGATGCCGATGGACACCTTCCGGATGCCCTGCACGGCGTCGATGACGACGACATTGCTGACGACGACGTCACAGGTGTCCCGGACGGCGGCGGCCTTCAGATGCAGTCCGTCGCGGGCGGTCTTGCCGAAGCCGGCCAGGAACTCGTCGCCGTACCGCTGGGAGTCGCCCTCGACACGGATCACCAGCCCCGAGTCCCCGAGGCGGACACGGTCGCCGGCGCGGGGGCCGTGGGTGGCCGCGTACTCGTAGGGGGTGAGGCGGCGGGCCTCGGCCGGGTGGCCTCCGGGACGGCTCATCGGTCTGCCTCCTCGTCGCGGATGTCGTGAACGCCCAGGTAGCCGCAGGCGGCCGCGCGGCGCAGCGCCTCCTCGCGGGCGCCGGGTGCGTCCAGCGGCCCGTCGACCAGCCCGGCGAAGCCGATGGCGACGCGGGCGCCGCCGATCGGGACCAGGCCGACCTCCAGCGACTCCCCCGGCCCGAAACGGACCGAGGAGCCGGCGGGGACGGCGAGGCGCATGCCGTAGGCGGCGGTGCGGTCGAAGTCGAGGCGCGGGTTGGCCTCGAAGAAGTGGAAGTGCGAGGTGACGGAGACGGGGACGCTCGCGGTGTTGGTCACGCCGAGCCGTACGACCGCCTCCGGGTCGGTGTGCTCGGGCCCCGGAAGCAGCGCGCCCGGCGCCCCTTCCCCGAGCCCGCCGCCGATCGGGTCGGTGACGACCGCGAGCCGGGAGCCGTCGTCGAAGACGGCCTCGACATGCACCTCGGTGACGACGTCGGCGACGCCGGGCAGCACATCGGCCGGGCCGAGCACCGAACGGGCCGCCTCGATGGCCTCGGCGAGCCTCCTGCCGTCCCGGGCGGCCTCACAGACGGTGTCCGCGATCAGTGCGGTGGCCTCCGGCACGTTGAGCCTGAGGCCCCGGGCGCGGCGGGCGCGGGCCAGCTCGGCGGCTCCGAAGAGCAGCAGCCGGTCACGTTCCGTGGGGGTCAGTCTCACGTCCCGGCACCTCCTTGCCTTCCTGGATTTAGAGCATCACTCTAAACGGCGGATTGCGAGAAGGGAACCATTGACATCGGCCGCCAGGTCACAGACATTGAACGTCGCTCTAACTCGCCTCAGTACCCCCCGGCGGCCGTCGAAGGAGACCAGCCATGCCGATAGAACAGCGCGGAGTCGACACCATCCCTGACGAGGAACGCACCAGCGGACCCAAGGACCTGGTCTCGATCCTGCTGGGCTCCAATCTCTGCCTCGGCGTGATCATCTTCGGCTGGCTGCCGCCGTCCTTCGGGCTCGGCTGGTGGGCGTCGGTGAGCGCGGTGGTGGCGGGCACCGTGGCCGGCACGGTGTTCACGGCCCCGCTGGCCCTGGTCTCGCTGCGCACCGGCACCAACCTCTCCACCTCCTCCGGCGCCCAGTTCGGGGTGCGCGGGCGGCTGGTCGGCTCGGTGGTGGGCCTGCTGCTGGCCCTCGGCTACACCGCGCTGACCGTGTGGATCGGCGGCGATGTGATGGTGAGCGTGCTGGGGCGGCTGTTCGGGCTGCCGGCGGACGGGGTGTCGTACGCCCTGGTCTACGCGGTGCTCGCGGCGGCGACGGTGGCGGGCGCGGTCTACGGCTATCGCGTGCTGCTCGCCATGTCCCGGGTGCTCGCCGTCGGCATGACCGCCCTGCTGGTCCTCGGGATCTTCGCGTACGCCCCGCACTTCACCACCTCCCCCCTGCCGGAGGCGGGCGGCTATCTGCTGGGCGGCTTCTGGCCGACGTGGTGTCTGGCGGCGGTCGCGGCCGGCCTGTCGGGTCCGGTCGCCTTCATCACCCTCCTCGGCGACTACACCCGCTACATCTCCCCCGCCCGCCACACCTCCCGCCGGGTCCTGCACGCGACCTGGCTGGGCCTGGTCCTGGGCCTGCTGGTGCCGCAGCTGTTCGGCACGTTCACCGCGTACGCGGCGCGGGCGGCGACGGAGTACGCGGGCCCGCTGGTGTCGGCCTCCCCCGCCTGGTACCTGGTCCCCCTCCTGCTCTCCGCCTCGGCGGGCTCGGTCGGCAACGCGGGACTGATGCTGTACTCGATGGGCCTGGACCTGGACGCGATCCTGCCCCGCGCGTCCCGCGCCCGCGCCACCTACACGGTCGCGATCGTCGCCACGGCCTGCGTCTTCGTCGGCCACTACGCCTGGAACGCACAGTCCGCGATGACGTCCTTCGTCCTCCTGCTCACCGCCATCGGCACCCCGTGGGCGGTCATCACCCTCATCGGCTTCCGCCGCTGCCGCGGGGTCTACGACGCGGACGCCCTCCAGGTCTTCAACCGCCGCTCGCACGGCGGGATCTACTGGTACCGGGCCGGCTGGAACATCCGGGCCACGGTCTCCTGGACCCTGGGGGCGGGAGTCGGCCTGCTGGCGGTGTCCCTGCCGTCGTACGAGGGGCCGCTGCTGTCGCTGACGGGCGGGGTGGACTGCAGCTTCCTGCTCTCGGGGTTGGTGGGCGGCGTGGTGTACCTGCTGCTGCAACCCCGGGCCCCATTCGGCCAGAGCCCTGCCCGTGCAGCCGGTCCGGCGATCGAGGACGAGGCCGTTCAGGCCGAAGCGGGGGTCTGGGGGCACAGCCCCCGGTAGGGCGGTCACCCCGGTCGACCCGCACCGGTCAGCCCGGCTCGAGCCCCGGCAGGAACCGGCTCGCCCCGAACGCCGGTTTGAGGTCCGTGAACCAGGTCGCACCCTCGTCGTACGCGGCGAAGAACGGCCGGTCCACCAGGTCGGGGTCGCGTGCCTGGATCAGGTGCAGGACGAAGACCTTCTCGCCGGCCACCTCGGCGACGCCGTCCACGCAGACCTTGCCGGGCATCGCCGACATCACCGGGCCGCGGACGGTGCGGGCGAGGCCGGAGACACGGGCGTAGGCGTCCCGGAAGACGGCGTGGCCGTGCGCCAGCGGGACGCCGAAGTAGCCCTGGGGTCCGGTGTCCCGCTCCACGAACTGGTAGTACGGCACCGCGCCCAGCGTGGTCGTCTCCTCCCACAGCTCGGCCCAGGCGTCCGCGCTGTCGTTGATCCCGGCCACCAGCGGCCCCTGACAGCGGATCACGGCACCGGTGTCACGGACCCGGCGCATCGCCTCCCGTACGACGGGCGGGCGGAGCTCCTGCGGATGTGTGAAGTGGGCCATCAGCGCGAGGTGCCGGCCGCTCGCCACCACCTGTTCGAAGAGGCGGAGCAGGTCGTCGGCGTCGCGGTCGGTGGTGAAGCGGTACGGCCAGAAGGCGAGCGACTTGGTGCCGATGCGGATCGAGCGGATCGTGTCGATCTCCAGAAGGGGTTCGACGTAGCGGCGCAGGACCTCCGTGCTCATGACCAGCGGGTCACCGCCCGTGATCAGGGCGCTGCTCACCTCGGGGTGGGCGCGCAGATAGGCGGACGTGGCCGCGATGTCGTCGGTGGCGATGCGCAGATCGGCCTCGCCGACGAACTGGGCCCAGCGGAAGCAGTAGGTGCAGTAGGCGTGGCAGGTCTGGCCCTGGCGCGGGAAGACCAGCACGGTCTCCGGGTACTTGTGCTGGAGGCCGGTCAGCCGCCGCCCCTCGTGCACGGGGACGTTGGCGTCGAGCTGGCCCGAGGGGTGCGGGTTGAGCCGCATCCGGATCTCGTGGGCGGCACGCTGGACCTCGGCCCTGGGCGCCTCACGGGCCAGCAGGCCGGCCATCCGGCGGACGTCGGGCCCGGGCAGCATCCCGGACTGCGGGAAGGTCAGCCGGAAGACCGGGTCCTCGGGCACCGCCGACCAGTCGATCAACTCGTCGACGACATAGGCGTTCGTACGGAACGGCAGGACCGAGGAGACCGCCCGCAGCGCCAGCCGCTGATCGTCCGTCAGGGAGACGCGCCGCAGCAGACCGTCCAGGTCGCGGGGCGTGAAGGCGCGGAAACGGGGGTGGTGCGCTGAACACATGTGTGGCGGGGCCCTCTATTCCGTGACCAGGACCGTGGACGGCCGCAACTCCACGAAGGCGGCCGCGTGCGCATCGTACTTCTCCCCGAAGTGGTGGATGAGCCGTCGATGCAGCTCGCTCTCGTCGTCCACCACGATCACCTCGTGTGCCCCGGCCCCGGTCAGTGACTCGCTGTACGCGCTGAGTTGGTCCAGCCGGCGGCGGGCCAGATACGTGACGAGGTCGGGCGCGGCGACATACAGGCGGTCGTCGAGGAAGACGAAGCGGCAGACGAACTCCCGCCGCCCGTCGGTGGCGTCGACGAGGGTGACGGGGAGGCGGGTGAACCGTTCCATCGGCTTGCCCTGCTGCCACAGCTCGTCGAAGCGCTGCTCCACGAAGGTGCCCAGTGGGGAGCGGACCGCGACCTCCAGCTGGACGCCCTCGCCGGAGAGCCGGCCGACGGTGAGGAAGGAGACCAGACAGCGCTCGTCCCAGCGGTAGAGGGTGACTCCGGGGGAGGTCGAGCACAGCCGTACCTCCAGCAGATGCCGGGAGGTGTCGTCCAGGCGCCGGACGAACGCGTCCAGGGTGCGCAGGTTGCGCATGATGTCGCGGCGGATGTCGGCGCTCTGCTCGCCCAGTTCGCGCCCGCGCAGGATGGCGGCGAGGGAGTCGGGGTCCAGGAGCAGGATCTGGACGCGGGCGCCGCTCGCGGTGGCGGCTCTGACACCCCGGAAGAGGCGCTCGGAGAACTGCGGGCCGAACAGGTTGGAGAAGGTGTCGAGGACCTTCACGTTGGACGTCGAGCCGTACACCTGGGAGGCGAACCACTCGTAGTCGAGCCGGGTGTGCTCGCGGACGCGGCCCTCCTGGGCCCGGGATATCAGCGGGCCGATGACGAACACGGTGACGACCACGCCGACGATGTCGGTGCCGAGGTTGAGCGCGAGGTTCTGCCCGTAGTTGTCCATCGTCGAGGCCCGCCACAGCAGCAGGGCGGCGACGGCGGTGAGCAGCCCGAGCACGGTGAGGCTCTGCGGCCGGCGCGGTGTCCGTAAGGTCCGCATCAGCCAGCGCAGCCGTGGCATCGGCGACCGTCCGCTCACGCGTGCCCCCTCCCCCGTGTGGACTGAGGAGATACCCGTACGGGGGAGGCGATACGCGTCGAACGGACGGCCGAAGACCGGTCAGCCGAGCTGGTGCATCCAGCCGTGCTTGTCCGCCACCTTGCCGCGCTGGATGTCGAGAAGGGCCTCGCGGAGCTTCATGGTCACCTCGCCGGGCTCGCCGTCCGACTGCCGCCACTCGGCGCCGGTGCGCTTGACCGTGCCGACCGGGGTGATCACGGCGGCCGTGCCGCAGGCGAAGACCTCGGTGAGGGTGCCGTTCTCCGAGTCGCGCTGCCACTGCTCGATGGAGACGCGGGCCTCCTCGGACTCGTAGCCGAGGTCACGGGCGACGGTGAGGAGGGAGTCGCGGGTGACGCCTTCGAGGATCGAGCCGGTGAGGGTCGGCGTGATGATCTTGTCCCCGTACACGAAGTACAGGTTCATGCCGCCGAGTTCCTCGACCCACTTGTGCTCGACCGCGTCGAGGTAGCAGACCTGGTCGCAGCCCTGGGCGGCGGCCTCGGCCTGGGCGAGCAGGGAGGCCGCGTAGTTGCCGCCGGTCTTGGCGTCGCCCATGCCGCCGGGGACGGCGCGGACCCGGTCCTCGGAGGCCCAGATGGAGACCGGCTTGACCCCGCCGGGGAAGTAGGCGCCGGCCGGGGAGGCGATGACCAGGAAGAGGTACTCGTTGGCCGGCTTGACGCCCAGGCCGACCTCGGTGGCGATCATGAAGGGGCGCAGGTAGAGGGATTCCTCGCCACCGTGGGCCGGGACCCAGTCCTTGTCCTGCTGGACCAGGACGTCACAGGCCTCGATGAAGGTCTCCACCGGCAGCTCGGGCATGGCGAGCCGACGGGCGGACCGCTGGAAGCGCTTGGCGTTCTGGTCGGGGCGGAAGGTGGCGACCGAGCCGTCGGGGCGGCGGTAGGCCTTCAGGCCCTCGAAGATCTCCTGGGCGTAGTGCAGGACGTTGGTGGCCGGGTCGAGGGGGATCGGCGCGTACGGAACGAGCTGGCCGTCGTGCCAGCCACGGCCCTCGGTCCACTTGATCGTCACCATGTGGTCGGTGAAGTGGCGGCCGAATCCGGGGCTGGCCAGGATCGCCTCGCGCTCGGCGGCGGCGAGCGGGTGCGCGGACGGCTTGAGCTCGATCGTGGGCGTCGTCATGAGTAGGTGTCCTTCGCTTCCAGGCTGTGGCCGGCGGCTCCGGTCTTTCGGCCGGGGGTCCGGGGGTTGTCCCCCGGGAGATGCAGCACCGGTTGTAGTGATGGGCCGCGCTCACGCCCGTACGCCGGTGTCCAGTGGTAGGACGTCCGAGCATTCCCTCGTACCGCGGCTCCGCGTTCGATTATCTCGCGGGGGGTCGGGCGGGAAGGAATCGGGGTGAATGCGGACCCGGGGTTGATGGTGGCACCCGGCGGCAGGCATGGGGAAGCCGCCGGGCGCGTGTGCGACCCGGCGGCTTCGAAGTCAATCGGCAGCGCGGCGGGTCAGCCGGCTACTCGTACGGCGAGCGCGTCGCCGATCTCCGAGGTGGAGCGGGCGGGCTTGCCCTGGCGCTCGGTGAGGTCCGCGGTGACGGCCTCCTCGATCCGGGCGGCCTCGGCGTCGTAGCCGAGGTGGCGCAGCAGCAGGGCGACGGACAGGACCGTGGCGGTGGGGTCGGCCTTGCCCTGGCCGGCGATGTCGGGCGCGGAACCGTGGACCGGCTCGAACATCGAGGGGAACTCGCGGGAGGGGTTGATGTTGCCGCTCGCCGCGACGCCGATGCCGCCGGAGACGGCCGCGGCGAGGTCGGTGATGATGTCGCCGAACAGGTTGTCGGTGACGATGACGTCGAACCGGCCCGGATCGGTCACCAGGTAGATGGTGGCCGCGTCCACGTGGATGTAGTCCGTGGTGACCTCGGGGAACTCCTGGGCGACCTTGTTGAAGATGTTCGTCCACAGGTGTCCGGCGAAGGTCAGCACGTTGTTCTTGTGGACCAGCGTGAGCTTCTTGCGCGGACGGGCCTGGGCGCGGGCGAAGGCGTCCCGGACGACACGCTCCACACCGAAGGCCGTGTTGACGGACACCTCGGTGGCGACCTCGTGCTCGGTGCCCTTGCGGATGGTGCCGCCGTTGCCGGTGTACGGGCCCTCGGTGCCCTCGCGGACCACGACGAAGTCGATCTGCGGCTCGCCGGCCAGCGGGGTGGCGACACCCGGGAGGAGCTTCGACGGACGCAGGTTGACGTGGTGGTCGAAGGCGAAGCGGAGCTTGAGCAGGAAGCCGCGCTCCAGGACCCCGGAGGGGACGCTCGGGTCGCCGATCGCGCCCAGCAGGATGACGTCGTGCGTCTTCAGCGCGTCGAGGTCGGCGTCGGTGAGGGTCTCACCGGTGGCGTGGTAACGCTGGGCGCCGAAGTCGTACTCCTTGGTCTCCAGCTTCACGTCCTCCGGGAGGACGGCGGAGAGGACCTTGAGGCCTTCGGCCACGACTTCCTGCCCGATGCCGTCACCGGGGATCACTGCGAGATCGATGCTGCGAGACATGTCGGCACCCTACTCCTCGTCCCATGGGATGACACGCGGTGTCCGCCATCCGGACATCGCGGGTCGTCCCGTCGCCCGGCGTTCACCCGTACGTGGGCCCGGTGTTGACCTGCGCTGGGCATGGTCCCGGCATGGAGATGGCCATCCCCGACTTCGGCGTTCCGCCGCGGCTCGCCGCCAGGATGAGCATGGCCGAGCAGTACGAGTACCTGCCCACCCGGCTGGTGAGCCGCCGCACGCTGGTGACGGCGGGCGGGGTGGCGGGCACGACGGCGGCCGGCAGCCTGGTGATCGGCTGCGCGAGTGGGCCGGCGAGCGCGGCACCGGCCACCTCGGCGATCCGCGGTGCGGCCGTGGTGCCGTTCGGCCGCCATCTCGCCTTCGGCGCCGACCCGAGGACGCGGATGCGGATCTCCTGGCAGGTGCCGTTCGCGGTCCGGAAGCCGTTCGGTGAAGGGCGGTGCGGTCGGCCGCGCGGTCCCGGTCGGCGGCTCGGCCGACCCGACGCGGGACGGGATCGTGTGGGCCAAGGGGCAGCGCAACGTGGCGGAGACGGTGGAGTGGTCGCGGGTGCGGTACACCGGCTTCTCCTTCCTCAGGGTCGAGGCGGAGGCGGGTACCACCCCGCGGCTGAGGGTGTCCGCGCCGGCCCGGAGCGGTGCGCGGGTCGACCACTTCGAGATACGGCGCGGCGGCTGACACCGGCGCGCCGGGGCCCGGTCCTGGGGTACGGCGCGGCTGTCCCGGCCGCGCCGTACCCCGTGCGGGTGCGGCTCCCGCTTCTAGGGTGTTACACGTGCTACCGGCGTTCCCGGGTGGGCTCAGTGGCCGGTCTCGCCGCCGTTGTCGCGGCGGTCGAGGGCGCGCTGGAGGGCGGCGGCGGCGTTCTTGCGCTCGGACTCGCTGGTCCGGGACACGTGGCGGACACGGCGGCGGACGGTCGTCTCGGCCATGGGAATCGACTCCTTCGACGTACATGGAGTAACGAAATGGGGGTTACGAGACGCCGGAAGGGGCGGGGAGCGGTGCCGCAGGGGTTGCCTGCAGGGGGCACGCTCACGACCGCCATTCGCTTGATCGAGCGAGACGTTCGGCTCCTACAAAAGTAAGCGAGCGGCCCGCTCCTGTCTGCACAATTACTCGGACTTCCTACTATCTGAGACGGCGTAGCGGCTCACACGGCTGTGAGCTGGAGGTTCGACGGTCGGGGCGGGTGGTCCCGGAGGGGCGAACGGGTTACATGACGTCGCCGTCGCGCCAGTCGAAGAGCAGTTCGTGGGCGGGGTCGAGGACATCTCCGGCGAGGCCGGGCCGCACGAACACACATCCCTCCTCCTCCGCCAGGCGCACGATCCCCTTGTCCGGGGACAGCGCGCAGACCCTGCCGGACCAGCGCTGCCAGCCCCGGGCGGTGTACAGCCGGGCGCCGTCGTCGCTCGCTCCGAGCGCCCCGAGGTCGTATGCCCGGTCGATGATCCGCTCCAGGGCCGCCATCACCTGCCCGCCCAGGCCTCTGCGGCGGGCGTCGGGGCGTACGGCGACGGCCTCGACGTAGCCGACCCGCAGCCAGCGGCCCTGGTACCGGGCTCGGCGCATGACGACCGAGCCATGGGCAGCGAGCCCGCCCTCGTCGTGGACGAGGGCGTGCATCCCGCCCAGGCCGTGCTCCCAGTCGGAGTCGGCGACGTCCCCGCCGAACGCCTCGTAGAGGAGAGCGCGGGCGGCGCGCAGGTCGGCGCGGGCGAGGTCGGCGGTGTGGGCGACGCGAAGAGACATGGCCCAAGTGTCGTACGGACTACCGGTCGAGGGAGCCGTGACGGTCGATCAAGCGACCCGTTCCGGCGTCGGAGGGCTCGGTCGCAAGGCGGGCGATCGCGTCGGTGCCCCCGGTGACGGTCTGCGGGCCGCTGTGGGCGTTGAGGTCGCTCGCCGCGTAGCCGGGGTCGGCCGCGTTGACGCGGATGTCCTTGAAGGCCTTGGCCACTGGGTGGTGAGCATGGTGAGGGCCGCCTTCGAGGCGGTGTAGAGGGGGGAGACGACAGAGACTCGACGCGCTCCGGGTCATGGGTGGCGGCGAACGAGCCCATTCCGCTGCTGACGTTGACTGGGAACGGGCCGGGAAGCCTGCTCGTGGGGGTCAGGCTTCCCGGCCCGAGCACGGGCGGGCTGTGGGTCAGCCCATGTGCGGGTAGGTGTAGTCGGTCGGCGCGACCAGGGTCTCCTTGATCGCGCGGGTCAGCGTCCAGCGCAGCAGGTTCTGCGGGGCGCCGGCCTTGTCGTTGGTGCCGGAGGCGCGGCCGCCGCCGAAGGGCTGCTGGCCGACGACGGCACCGGTCGACTTGTCGTTGATGTAGAAGTTGCCGGCCGCGTAGCGCAGCTTCTCCATCGTGTACGCCGCCGCCCCACGGTCGTTGGCGATGACCGAGCCGGTGAGCGCGTAGTCGGACACCGACTCCATCTGGGTCAGCATCTCGTCGTACTGGTCGTCCTCGTAGACGTGCACGGCGAGGAACGGGCCGAAGTACTCCGTGCGGAAGACCTCGTTCTCCGGGTCACTGCACACGACGACCGTCGGGCGGACGAAGTAGCCGACCGAGTCGTCGTAGGAGCCGCCCGCGACGATCTCGCAGGCCGGGTCGGTCTTCGCGCGGTCGATCGCGGCCTTGTTCTTGGCGAAGGCACGCTCGTCGATCACGGCGCCGATGAAGTTCGTCAGGTCGGTGACGTCACCCATGGTCAGGTAGTCGACCTCGGCGGCGAACTCCTCGCGGAAGCCGGAGTTCCAGATGGACGCGGGGATGTAGGCGCGGGAGGTCGCGGAGCACTTCTGGCCCTGGTACTCGAAGGCACCCCGGGTCAGGGCGGTCTTCAGCACCGCGCGGTCGGCCGACGGGTGGGCGACGAGGAAGTCCTTGCCGCCGGTCTCGCCGACCAGGCGCGGGTAGGTGCGGTACTTCTCGATGTTGTTGCCGACGGTCTTCCACAGGTGCTGGAAGGTCTTGGTGGAGCCGGTGAAGTGGATGCCGGCGAGGTCGCGGTGCTCCAGGGCGACCTTCGACACCTCGATGCCGTCACCGGTGACGAGGTTGATGACGCCCTTGGGCAGCCCGGCCTCCTCCAGCAGCTGCATCAGCAGGACGGCCGCGTGGGTCTGCGTCGGGGACGGCTTCCAGACCACCACGTTGCCCATCAGCGCGGGAGCGGTGGGCAGGTTGCCCGCGATCGCGCTGAAGTTGAACGGCGTGATCGCGTAGACGAAGCCCTCCAGCGGGCGGTGGTCCATACGGTTCCAGACGCCCGGGGAGTTGGCCGGGGGCTGCTCGGCGAGGATCTGGCGGGCGTAGTGGACGTTGAACCGCCAGAAGTCGATCAGCTCGCAGGGCGAGTCGATCTCGGCCTGCTGGGCGGTCTTGGACTGGCCGAGCATGGTGGAGGCGGCGATGGTCTCGCGCCAGGGGCCGGAGAGCAGCTCGGCGGCGCGCAGGATGATCGCCGCGCGGTCGTCGAAGGACATCGCGCGCCAGGCGGGCGCGGCGGCGAGGGCGGCGTCGACGGCGTCCCGGGCGTCCTGCTGGGTGGCGTGCCGGCCGGTGCCGATGACGGCCTTGTGGTTGTGCGGCTGGACCACCTGGAAGGGCTCGCCGCCGCCGAGCCGCTTCTCGCCGCCGATGGTCATCGGCAGCTCGATCGGGTTCTCGGCCAGCTCCTTGAGCTTGGCCTCCAGACGGGCGCGCTCGGGCGAGCCGGGGGCGTAGCCGTGCACCGGCTCGTTGACGGGGGTGGGGACCTGGGTCACAGCGTCCATGGGTTACCTCTTCCGGGTGATTCCCTGGCTTCGGCTCAAGGGGGCTGAAGCGGTTGCGTATGGTGAGCAGCGGTCAGGGCTTGACCGTCACGGACTCGTTGTGGCGAGCCGTGAGAAGCCCCTTCGGGGGCGGAGTCACGAGATCCGTCACTCCTTTCCACGGGTCTGGGTCCGGCTCAGCCGGCCGCAGGGCTGCGGCTGTTGGCCTCCGAAACTCCTCGGCGACCGATAGCCGTGGCTCATCCAGCGCATCACCCCTTGCTGACCATCGAGCGCGCGAAAAACCGCAGGTTCGCGGGCTTCTCGGCGAGACGGCGCATGAAGTAGCCGTACCAGTCGGTGCCGTAGGCGGTGTAGACGCGCATCCGGTGGCCCTCCGCGGCCAGCCGCAGGTGCTCGTCGCTGCGGATGCCGTAGAGCATCTGGAACTCGTACTCGTCGAGCTTGCGCCCGGCGCGGCGGGCGAGTTCCTGGGCTATGGAGATGAGGCGCGGGTCGTGGGAGCCGACCATCGGGTACCCCTCGCCCTCCATGAGAGTCCTGAGGATCCGCACGTACGCCTTGTCGATCTCGTGCTTCTGCTGGTAGGCGACCTCGGCAGGCTCCTTGTAGGCGCCCTTGACCAGGCGGACGCGGCTGCCGGCCTCGGCGAGGCGGCGGGCGTCGGCCTCGGTGCGGAAGAGGTAGGCCTGGATGACGCAGCCGGTCTGCGGGAACTCCCTACGCAGCTCCTCGTGGATGGCGAACATCGAGTCGAGGGTGGTGTGGTCCTCGGCGTCGAGGGTGACGGTCGTACCGATGGCGGCGGCGGCCTCGACGACAGGGCGGACGTTCGCGAGCGCGAGCTCGTGACCGCCGTCCAACGCCTGTCCGAACATGGACAGCTTCACCGACATCTCGACGCGCTCGCCGAGACCGAGGTCCTTCAGACGCTCGACGAGTGCCAGGTAGGCGTCCCGGGCGGCGGTTGCCTGCTCCGGGGTGGTGATGTCCTCGCCGACGACGTCCATGGTCAGCTCCAGGCCGCGGCCGGTGAGCTCCTCGATGATCGGGACGATGTCGTCGACCGACTCACCGGGGATGAAGCGGTCGACGACCTGCTTCGTCACCGGCGCAGCCGAGACGAGGCGTCGCATCCGGTCGCTGCGCGACGCGGCGAGAATCACGGGACCCAGCACGGGGCACCTCCACAACACATGCCAGAACGGCCGCGATCCGACGATGTGGATACGGCACGGAGAACCACCGTGAAAGTTAGGGATCTCTCCGATCGTGGGCCATCGACAGCTGTCACGCATCCGTGCCACAGATCTCAGACAGATGTATGAAGGCCTCCGTGAATTGCGGGAGAATGCCCGGGTGACGTCGGAATTCAAGGGTGACTACCAGGAGCTGATCGACGAGATCTCCGAGCTGCTGGGCGTCCCGGCGACCCTGGAGAACCGCGACTTCGAGCTGATCGTCTTCGGGGCGTACGACAGTGAGGGCGACCTCGATCCGTCGGCGCTGGACCCGGTCAGGACCCGCTCGATCCTGACCCGGCGCTCCACGGCGGCGGTCCGCTCCTGGTTCGAGGGATTCGGCATCACCCGGGCCACCGGACCGGTCCGTATCCCGCCGACGCCGGAGGCGGGCGTGTACCGGGGAAGGATCTGTCTGCCGGTACGCCATCGGGGTGTCGTCCTCGGCTATGTCTGGCTGCTGGACGACGATCCGGGTCCGACGGACGCCCAGCTGGCCGCCGCCATGGGGGTGGCGGGGCGGATCGGCGCGCTGCTCGCGGACGAGGCGCAGGCGGGGGCGGGGCTGAGCCGGGAGCTGCGGGCGGTGCTGGTCGCGGAGCGCGGCTGGCAGCGGGACATGGCGGTGGCCGAACTCCGTACCGCCCTCGGCGCCCGCGCGGACGGTCCGCACACCATGGTCTGTGTCGCCCCCTGGCCGTCCGCCGACCCGGACGACGCCCCGTCCCCGCGCACGGTCCCGCACGCGACCGCCCTGTGCACGCTGCCGTGGGGGGCGACGGGCCACAGCCTCGCCGTCCTGGTCCGGCTGCGCAGCACGGACGCGGCCACCCCCGCCCTGACTGCCGCCACCCGGCTGCTCAAGGAGGCGGAGGAGGCACGGCCGGCCCGGTCGGCGTCGGCGCGCGGGGCCGGGGCGCGCACGGCCGCCGCCGTCGCAGCGGGGTTCACGGGTGCGGCGGCACCGGGCTGCGCCGCGGGGGTGGGCGAGGCCCGGGCCGGCCTTGCCGAGCTGGCCACGGTCTGGCAGGAGGCCGCCGCGGCCACCCGCGCCGCACTGGCCGAGCCCCGGTTCGGACCGGTCGCCGAGTGGGCGCACATCGGCCCGTACCGCCTGCTGACCGCGCTGCCGCCGGAGGCCGCGCACGATCCGGCGGTGGCCGTCCTGCTCACCCCGGCCCACCGGGAACTGGCCCTTACCGCCGAGGCGTATCTGGACTGCGCGGGCCAGGCGGGCCGCACGGCCGCCGCCCTCGGCATCCACCGGCAGACCCTGTACTACCGCCTGTCCCGTGTCGAACAGCTCACCGGCCTCGACCTGGACGACGGGGAGGCCCGGCTGCTGCTGCACATGGCGTTGAAGGGCGCGCGGCTGTAGCCGCCTGCTTGCGGCCCTTGCCCTTCCCCGGCGCCTTCGTCATGGGGGAACAGGAATGGCCGATGCAGCGAGAACCGGTCCGGACGCCGGGGAGTTCGCGCCCCCGGAGAACGCGGCGGACGCGGAGAACGTGACCGTTCGCCCCGGAACCACGCCGTCGGCTGAGCTGCCTGGCAGCCGCACTGATCGTCCCCGCGGTCCTGGTCGGCGGGACCGTCTGGCTACTGCGGGACGAGCTGTTCCACCCCTTCGGCGACGACCGGGCGTGCTCCGGAAGTGACCAGCGACTGCCGGAAGCGATCACCGCCGGTGGTACGCCGATCCCCACCGACGCCTCCGACGTCCGCTGCTGCACCCGGAACGGCCGTGCCGAACTGTCCTTCAGGAGCGGCCGGCTCTCGGACCACCTGCACAGGACGGGCATCGTCCCGGAGGGCAGGGAGCTGTTCGACGAGCGGTACGGCAGCGGGCGGCGTCGCCGACGACACGTTCGGGCTCCCGGACGGGCTGTGCGGGCCCACACCGGAGAACCCCGTCTGGATCTTCCCCGACACGCGCGGCGTCAGCGTCACCGTGGAGCGCTCGCCACTGTTCGGTGACCATCTCCGATTCCCGGCTCGCGCGGTGATCACCCACCTCCTCGGCTGACCGCAAGTCAGGTCCGAGTGGCGGCCTCGACGATCTGGCGCAGGCCCTCGGTGAGCGCGTCGCCGTCGGGGGCCGTCTTCGGGTCGAAGGTCCACTGCGAGATCAGGCCCGACATCAGGGTCATGTAGAAGCGGCCGAGGGTGTCGGCGGTCTCGTCGGAGACCTCCTCCTCGGGGACGCCCATCAGCAGGGAGGTCAGCCCCCGCCCGCCCTCCCGCTGGGCGCGCGCCAACTGGTCGCGTACTTCCGGCATCTGATCGCCCATCGTCACGATCTCCACGCTGAGCCGCCACATCGAGCCGGGCCCGCGCATGCTGTCGACGATGTTCGACCACACCTCACGGAACCGCTCCAGCGAGCCGGGCGCCCCGGTGAGCCCGCCGTCGCCGCCCTCGAAGGACATCTCCTCCACCAGGGCGATGTAGGCCTGCGCGAGCAGCGCGTCCTTGGAGCCGTAGTGGTAGCCGATCGAGGCGAGGTTGGTCCCCGACTCCCTGACGATGTCGCGCGCCGTCGTCCGCGCGAACCCCTTCTCCAGCAGGCAGCGCTTGGCGCCTTCCAGCAGATCCTCACGGTGTCCCATGCGGACCACCCTACCCGGAATCCATACAACCGTCCTAGACACACGAATTACACAAGCGTTCTAGACAAGCGTGTAAGACGCCCGTACATTCCTTGGCGTGACAAACACGACGGGCACGACCACGACCACACGTGAGACCAACTCCCTTGCAGGGCGCCGCGAATGGACCGCGCTCGGCGTGCTGATGCTTCCGCTGCTCCTTGTCTCGATGGACGTCTCGGTCCTCTACTTCGCCCTCCCGGCGATCGGCGCCGACCTCCGGCCGAGCGGCACCCAGCAGCTGTGGATCCTGGACATCTACGGCTTCGTCCTGGCCGGTCTGCTGATGACGATGGGCGCGCTGGGCGACCGCGTCGGTCGCCGGCGCCTGCTGCTGATCGGCGCCGCGGCCTTCGGCGGCGCCTCGCTGCTCGCCGCGTACGCGGACAGCGCCGGGACCCTGATCGCCGCCCGCGCGGTCCTCGGCATCGGCGGCGCGACCCTGATGCCGTCGACGATGGCCCTGCTGCGCACGATGTTCACCGACCCCGGCCAGCGCGCGAAGGCGATCGGCCTGTGGTCCGGCGTGATGACGGGCGGGATCGCGCTGGGCTCGGTGATGAGCGGGATCCTCGTGGAGCACTTCTGGTGGGGTTCGGTCTTCCTGGTCAACCTGCCCGCGATGGCGCTGCTGCTGGTGCTCGGCCCGTTCCTGCTCCCGGAGTCCAGGAACCCCTCCCCCGGCCGCTTCGACTGGCTGAGCGTTCCGCTCTCGATGGCCGCCGTGCTCCCCGTGATCTACGGCGTGAAGGAGATCCCCTCCGAGGGCTGGCACCCGCTGTACGTCGTCTCGATCACCGTCGGCCTGCTCTTCGCGGCGCTGTTCGTCCACCGCCAGCGCACCAGCGCCTCCCCGCTGATCCCGCCGGCCCTGCTGACCGGCCACGGCTTCACCCCGGCGCTGGTCCTGAACCTCGTCGCGTCGCTCGCCATGATGGGTTCGGCGATCTTCACCACGCAGTATCTGCAGGCGGTGCTCGGCAAGAGCCCACTGGAGGCGGCGCTGTGGAGTCTGCTGCCCTCCGTCTTCATCGGGGTCGCCGGTCCGGTCACGGCGCAGCTGGTCCAGCGGGGCGTCGACCGGGGCCTTGTCGTCGCCGGCGGCTTCACGGCCATGGCGGCCGGGTTCGCGCTGCTCGCCCTCGTCGGCACCGACTCACTGTGGCTGGTGCTGGCCGGGGCCGGTGTGCTGGCCTGCGGGATGGTCGCGATCATGTCCCAGCTGACCGACCTCGCGATGACCAGTGCGCCGGTGGAACGGGCGGGCACGGCCTCCTCGCTGCTGGAGACCGGCGCGGAGTTCGGCGGGGCGCTCGGTATGGCCGTCCTGGGGTCGATCGGTACGGCGGTCTACCGCCACGAGATGCCGGCCACGGCTCCGGCGGAGGCCCGCGAGACGCTGGGCGGCGCGCTGGCCACGGCGAGCCGACTGCCGGGGGCCACGGGAGAGGCCCTGCTGCGGACCGCACGGGAGGCGTTCACCAGCGGGATGCAGGGGGCGGCGATCGCGGGGGCGGTGCTGCTGGTGGTGGCGGCGGTGGGGGCGGGGGTGACGCTGCGGAGGATCGGCAGGTAGGCGGACGCACGAACGCCGGGTGGGCTGACCTGCGTCAGCCCACCCGGCGTTTGCGGCAGTTGTCGTCAGACGAGGTTCACCGACCGGGCCGACGTCGCCCCGATCTCCGCCTCGACCTCGGCCAGCACACCGGAGGTCACCGTGTCGTCGACGGTCAGGACGGCCAGCGCCTCGCCGCCCGCGATCGACCGGGAGACCTGCATACCGGCGATGTTGATGCCCGCCTCGCCGAGGATGCGGCCGACGGTGCCGACGACGCCCGGCCGGTCCTCGTAGCGCAGCACCAGCAGGTGGTCGGCGATCGCGAGGTCGACGTCGAAGTCGCCGACCGCGACGATCTTCTGGATGTTCTTCGGGCCGGCCAGCGTGCCGGAGACCGAGACCTCCTCGCCGCTGCCGAGGGTGCCGCGCACGGTCACCACGTTGCGGTGGTCGGCCGACTCCGAGCTGGTGGTGAGGCGGACCTCGACACCGCGCTCCTGCGCGAACAGCGGGGCGTTCACATAGGAGACGGTCTCGGCGACGACGTCCTCGAAGACACCCTTGAGCGCGGACAGCTCCAGCACCTTCACGTCGTGCTGGGTGATCTCGCCGTAGACCTCGACGTCGAGGCGGACCGCGACCTCACCGGCGAGCGCGGTGAAGATACGGCCGAGGCGCTCGGCGAGCGGCAGGCCCGGCTTGACGTCCTCGGCGATGACCCCGCCCTGGACGTTCACCGCGTCCGGGACCAGCTCACCGGCGAGGGCGAGGCGGACGGACTTGGCGACGGCGATGCCCGCCTTCTCCTGGGCCTCGTCGGTGGAGGCACCGAGGTGCGGGGTGCAGACGACCTGGTCGAGCTCGAAGAGCGGCGAGTCGGTGCACGGCTCCTTCGAGTACACGTCGAGGCCGGCGCCGGCCACCCGGCCCTCCTTGAGCGCCGCGTACAGCGCCTCCTCGTCGACGATGCCACCGCGGGCCGCGTTGACGATGCGCACGGACGGCTTGACCTTGCGCAGCGCCTCGTCGCCGATCAGGCCGACCGTCTCCGGGGTCTTCGGCAGGTGCACGGTGATGAAGTCGGCGACCTCGAGGAGTTCGTCCAGCGACAGGACCTTCACGCCCATCTGCGCGGCGCGAGCGGGCTGGATGTAGGGGTCGTAGGCGACGACCTTCATGCCGAAGGCGGACATGCGCTGTGCGACCAGGGCACCGATACGGCCCAGGCCGACGACACCGAGGGTCTTCTCGGCGAGCTCGACACCCGTGTACTTGCTGCGCTTCCACTCGCCGTTCTTGAGCGCGGAGTTCGCCTGCGGAATGTGGCGGGCGGTGGAGATCAGCAGGCCGCAGGCGAGTTCGGCGGCGGTCACGATGTTGGAGGTCGGCGCGTTGACGACCATCACGCCGGCCTTGGTGGCGGCGGAGACGTCGACGTTGTCCAGGCCGACGCCGGCTCGTGCGACGACCTTCAGCTTCTTCGCCGCGGCGATGGCCTCGGCGTCGACCTTGGTGGCCGAGCGGATCAGGATCGCGTCCACGTCGGCGATGGCCGGGAGCAGCTCGGCTCGGTCTGCTCCGTTGGTGTGCCGGATCTCGAAGTCCGGGCCCAGCGCGTCGACGGTGGCGGGCGACAGCTCTTCAGCGATGAGTACGACAGGTTTCGAGCTCACGTGAGTCCTCACATGTCCAATGCGGACGGCCGTCCCGACGGCCGCTGGCGGTGGAGGGTACTGGCGCGTGGAGACGCACGACGCTGTGGGCCTGACGCGTATGTAGTACGGCAGTCTAGTGGCGTGATGGTGGTCGTCCTGCGCCTCTGCGGAAGGATCACCCGTCCGAGATTCGACGGGGCGGACAAGGGGCCGGACCATTCCGCTCCGGCCCCGTCACCCGGGGCTCACGCCTCTTCGTTCACCCACGACATCAGCTTGCGCAGCTGCTTGCCGGTGGTCTCCAGCAGGTGCTCGGAGTCCTGCTTCTTGTACTCGTTGTACTTCTTCAGACCGCCGTGGTACTCGTCCATCCAGTTACGGGCGAAGGTGCCGTCCTGGATCTCGGCGAGGACCTGCTTCATCTCGGCCTTGGTGGCGTCGGTGATGATCCGCGGGCCGGTGACGTAGTCGCCCCACTCGGCGGTCTCGGAGACGGACCAGCGCATCTTCTCCAGGCCGCCCTCGTACATGAGGTCCACGATCAGCTTCAGCTCGTGCAGGCACTCGAAGTAGGCGATCTCCGGCTGGTAGCCGGCCTCGACCAGGGTCTCGAAACCGGCCTTGACCAGGGCGGAGGTGCCACCGCAGAGGACGGCCTGCTCACCGAACAGGTCGGTCTCGGTCTCCTCGGTGAAGGTCGTCTTGATGACGCCGGCGCGGGTGCCGCCGATGCCCTTCGCGTACGACAGGGCCAGCGCGAAGCCGCCTCCGGTGGCGTCCTGCTCGACGGCCACGATGCAGGGAACGCCGCGGCCCTCCTCGTACTGACGGCGCACCAGGTGGCCCGGGCCCTTCGGGGCGACCATGCAGACGTCGACGCCGGCCGGGGGCTTGATGAAGCCGTAGCGGATGTTCAGGCCGTGGCCGAAGAACAGGGCGTCGCCGTCGTTCAGGTTCGGGGCGATGTGCTCCTCGTAGACCTGGGCCTGGATCGGGTCCGGGACGAGGATCATGATGACGTCGGCCTCGGCGGCGGCCTCGGCCGGGGTCACCACACGCAGGCCCTGCTCCTCGGCCTTCGCCTTGGACTTGGAGCCCTCGTGCAGACCGACCCGCACGTCGACACCGGAGTCACGCAGCGACAGGGCGTGGGCGTGGCCCTGACTGCCGTAGCCGATGACCGCGACCTTGCGGCCCTGGATGATGGACAGGTCGGCGTCGGCGTCGTAGAACAGCTCGGCCACTTTGGGTTCTCTCCTTGGGGTGCGGTTGGTGCGTCCCACCGTATGACGGAGGGCGGAAGGGAAGTCTCGGGGTCTCGGTATCCGGGCGGCCGACGGCCGTCGGCCGCCCGGTTCCAGCCTTACGCAGAACGGTCGAGTGCGCGCAGCGAACGGTCGGTGATCGAACGGGCGCCACGGCCGATCGCGATCGTGCCGGACTGCACCAGCTCCTTGATGCCGAACGGCTCCAGCATCTTGAGCATGGCGGTCAGCTTCTCGCTGCTGCCGGTGGCCTCGATGGTGACGGCCTCCGGGGAGACGTCGACGGTCTTGGCGCGGAACAGCTGGACGATCTCGACGATCTGGGAACGCGTCTCGTTGTCCGCGCGCACCTTCACCAGAACGAGTTCACGCTGAACGGCCGCACCCGGCTCCAGTTCGACGATCTTCAGCACCTCGACGAGCTTGTTGAGCTGCTTGGTGACCTGCTCCAGGGGCAGGGCGTCGACACTCACCACGATCGTGATGCGGGAGATGTCGGGGTGCTCGGTGACACCGACGGCGAGCGAGTCGATGTTGAAGCCCCGGCGGGAGAACAGCGCGGCGATCCGGGCGAGGATGCCCGGCTTGTTCTCCACCAGAACGGAGAGCGTGTGCTTGGACATGGTCTTTTACGTCTCTCTCGCTCAGTCGTCTTCGTTGTCGCCGAAGTCGGGGCGAACGTCCCGGGCGGCCATGATCTCGTCGTTGGAGGTGCCGGCGGCGACCATCGGCCACACCATCGCGTCCTCGTGGACGATGAAGTCCACGACGACCGGGCGGTCGTTGATGGAGTTCGCCTCTTCGATGACCTTGTCGAGGTCGTCCGGGGACTCGCAGCGGATCGCGTAGCAGCCCATGGCCTCCGACAGCTTCACGAAGTCGGGGACGCGGGTGCCGCGGGCGTCCGGGTTGACGTCGTCGGGCCCGGAGTGCAGCACGGTGTTGGAGTACCGCTGGTTGTAGAAGAGGGTCTGCCACTGGCGGACCATCCCGAGGGCGCCGTTGTTGATGATGCCGACCTTGATCGGGATGTTGTTCAGGGCGCAGGTGGTCAGTTCCTGATTGGTCATCTGGAAGCAGCCGTCGCCGTCGATCGCCCAGACGGTGCTGCCGGGCGCGCCGGCCTTGGCGCCCATGGCGGCCGGGACCGCGTAGCCCATGGTTCCGGCGCCGCCGGAGTTCAGCCAGGTGGCGGGCTTCTCGTACTGCACGTAGTGCGCGGCCCACATCTGGTGCTGGCCGACGCCCGCCGCGAAGATCGTGCCCTCCGGGGCGAGCTGTCCGATGCGCTCGATGACCTGCTGCGGGGAGAGCGAACCGTTCTCCGGCTGGTCGTAGCCCAGCGGGTAGGTCTCGCGCCACCGGTTGAGGTCCTTCCACCAGGCGGTGTAGTCGCCCTGGTGGCCCTCGCTGTGCTCCTTCTGCACCGCCTGGATCAGGTCGGCGATGACCTCGCGGGCGTCGCCGACGATCGGCACGTCGGCGGCGCGGTTCTTGCCGATCTCCGCGGGGTCGATGTCGGCGTGGACGATCTTGGCGTGCGGGGCGAAGCTGTCCAGCTTGCCGGTGACACGGTCGTCGAAGCGGGTGCCGAGGGCGACGATCAGGTCGGCCTTCTGCAGCGCGGTGACGGCGGTGACCGCACCGTGCATGCCCGGCATCCCCACGTGCAGCGGGTGGCTGTCGGGGAATGCGCCGAGCGCCATCAGGGTGGTGGTGACGGGCGCTCCGGTGAGTTCGGCGAGGACCTTCAGCTCGGCGGTGGCGCCGGCCTTGATGACACCGCCGCCGACGTAGAGGACGGGCCGCTTCGCCTGGGTGATCAGCTTGGCACCCTCGCGGATCTGCTTGGCGTGCGGCTTGGTCACCGGACGGTAGCCGGGCAGGTCCATGACCGGCGGCCAGGAGAAGGTGGTCTTCGCCTGGAGGGCGTCCTTGGCGATGTCGACCAGGACCGGTCCGGGGCGGCCGGTGGAGGCGATGTGGAATGCCTGGGCGATGATCCGCGGGATGTCCTCGGCCTTGGTGACCAGGAAGTTGTGCTTGGTGATCGGCATGGTGATGCCGACGATGTCCGCCTCCTGGAAGGCGTCCGTGCCGATCGAGGAGGACGCGACCTGCCCGGTGATCGCCACGAGCGGCACCGAGTCCATGTGCGCGTCCGCGATCGGCGTCACCAGGTTGGTGGCGCCGGGGCCCGAGGTGGCCATGCAGACACCGACCTTGCCGGTGGCCTGCGCGTAGCCGGTGGCCGCGTGACCGGCGCCCTGCTCGTGCCGGCACAGGACGTGGCGCACCCGGGTGGAGTCCATCAGCGGGTCGTAGGCCGGCAGGATCGCGCCGCCGGGGATGCCGAATACCGTGTCAGCGCCGACCTCCTCGAGGGAGCGGATGAGGGACTTCGCACCCGTGACGTGCTCGACGGTCGGGGGCTGCTGTCCTCCGGAACGGGGCCGCGGCTGCGGATGGTGGGCCCCGGTGGCCTGCTCGGTCATCGGCATTCTCTTCTCGATGCTGAGGGTTTTTGCGAGGTTCGTACGGGTTTCTGCCGCCGTACGTCTGGTGCTGGTGCAACAAAAAACCCCTCGTGCCAAAAGGCAAGCGAGGGGAGCGCGCCGGTGTGGTCGCTGGGGGTTCCGGATCCTTCTCCGGTGGGTCCCAGCTCAGCCGACGCGCTGTCCAAGTACGAGAATTCGGGTGCGCATGGAACTGACCCTCCCTCTGACGCGCACCACGTGTCAAGTGGGTGGGACGGGAGTCTCATTATGTGAGCGTAGGGCACTGCCGCCTCCGAGCACCGCGGGCACACCACTGGTGTACACCCCACCGCCACCGCCCGCGAAGGCCGGCTCGGCCGGTGCGTGCGGAACCGGATAGTGGCCGGAACCGAGGGCCCGGCGCAGCCGGTACTCGTCCACCGGGCCGGAGAAGGCCATGCCCATCCCATGGGTGCACCCCATCGCGCGCAGCGCCGTGACCTGTTCGGGCAGGTCCACGCCCTCGGCCACCGACTGGAGTCCGAGATCGCCGGCGATCCGCAGCAGCCCGCTGGTGATCTTGTGCAGCCGGGGTGACTCGACGACCCCCTCGACCAGACTGCGGTCGAGCTTGAGCATGTCCACGGGGAGCTTCCGGAGGGCGGTGATCGCCGCGTAGCCGCTGCCGAAGCCGTCCAGTGCGATCCGGACCCCGTGCCGGCTGAGCGCGGTCAGGCGCCGCTCCAGCTCGTCCAGCGGAACCCTGGGGTCGGTGTCGGACAGCTCCAGGACCAGCGCCCCCGACGGCAGGCCGTGCCGGGTGAGCAGGGCCTCCACGGAGCCGAGCGGCGATGACCGGTCGAGCAGCCGCCGGGCACACGTCCGGACCGCGACCGGCACCACGAGCCCGTTGGCCGCCCGCTCGGCGGCCTGTTCGACCGCCTCCTGGAGGATCCAGCGGTCCAGCTCGGATGTCTTGTCGCTGTCCTCCGCGACCCGAAGGAACTCGGCCGGAGTGAACAGCACCCCCTGCGAGGAGCGCCAGCGCGCCTGTGCGGAGACCGAGTCGATCCGGCCGCTCTCCAGGCACACCACCGGCTGGTGCAGCAGCGCGAACTCGCCGTCGTGCAGGGCGGCCCGCAGCCGGGTGGCCAGTTCCGCCTTGCGTACGACGTCCTGCTGCATCTGTGGCTTGTACAGCTCGACGCGGCCCTTTCCCGCCGACTTGGCGCGGTACATCGCCAGGTCGGCATTGCGCAGCAACTCCCCGGCGCCCAGGCCCGGTTCGGCGAAGGCGACACCGATGGACGCGTTGACACGGACATCGTTGCCGTCAATGGCGTACGGCTGCGAGAGGGTCACCCTGAGGCGGTCGGCGAGCTCCAGGATGTGCCGCTCTCTGGCACTGCGGTCACGGGTGCCGTCACCGACGATCAGCGCCGCGAACTCGTCGCCGCCAAGGCGGGAGGCGGTGTCGCCCTGGCGGACCGCGTCCTGGAGTCTGCGTGCGGCATGGACGAGCAGATCGTCCCCGGCCTGGTGCCCGATCGTGTCGTTGACGGCCTTGAAGCCGTCCAGGTCGATGAAGAGCACGGCCGTGTTCCGCAGGGCGGGGCCCCGGTCGGAGGAACGGCGGCCGGACAGGGCCTGCTGCACCCGCCGGGTGAACAGGGCGCGGTTGGGCAGGTCGGTGAGCGGGTCGTGCTCGGCGTTGTGCTGGAGCTGCGCCTGCAGGCGCACTCTTTCGGTCACGTCCCGGCTGTTGAAGATGAGGCCGCCGTGGTGCCGGTTGACGGTGGACTCGACATTGAGCCAGCCGCCGTCACCGGACCGGAAACGGCACTCGATACGGGTGGTGGCTTCCTCCAGGGGGCTGGCGGCGAGGAAGCGGCGCACCTCGTGCACCACACAGCCGAGGTCCTCCGGGTGGATGAGGTTGGCCAGTTCCGAGCCCACCAGGTCCTCGGCGGGCCGTCCGTAGACCCCGGCGGCGGCCGGGGAGACGTACCGGAGGATGCCGTTGGGCGCGGCGATCATGATGACGTCGCTGGAGCCCTGCACCAGGGAGCGGAAGTGGTTCTCCTGATGCGCCAGTTCCTGGGTGAGGGTGATGTTGTCGAGCAGCATGATGCCCTGGCGTACGACGAGCGCGAGGACCACACAGCCGGCGGTGATCAGGACGACGTGGTCCGGGCTGCGGCCGTTGAGCACGTTGTACAGGATGCCCAGGGTGCACACGGCGGCGGCCAGATACGGGGTGAGCGCGGCCAAGGAGCCGGACAGGGGGCGGCCCGCCGGGTACCGGAGGTGGTCGCCCCCCGGGGTGGGCACGGGCGCCTTCTTCGGCGCCGGGGCCCGGCCGCCGGGCACGTGCTCGTGGACCACTCGCGTGTGCCCCTCGGGCTCCGGGGCGCCCTGCTGCCGGGGCGCGGCCCAGGGCGCGTATGCGAGCAGCAGCGAGCCGGCGAACCAGCCCGCGTCCAGCAGCTGACCGGAGTGGTAACTGCTGTGCAGCAGCGGCGAGGTGAACAGGGCGTCGCACATCACGGTCAGGGCGAGCGCGCCGATCGCGGTGTTCACCGCGGTGCGGTTGCCCGGCGAGCGCCGGAAGTGCAGCGCGAGCACCATGCTGACCAGGGCGATGTCCAGCAGCGGGTACGCCAGCGAGAGCGCGGTGTGCGCGACGCTGGGCCCGTCGAGCCGGGCGGCCTGGGCGAGCGCGAGGCTCCACGACAGGGTGAGCAGCGAGCCGCCGATCAGCCAGGCGTCCAGCGCCAGGCAGATCCAGCCGGCCTTGGTCATCGGCCGCTTGGCCAGCACCAGCAGACCGACGATGGCGGGCGGCGCGAAGCACAGGAAGAACAGGTCGGCGTAGCTGGGGCTGGGCACGGGCCTGTGCAGCACGACCTCGTACCACCCCCAGACCGCGTTGCCCAGGGCCGCCATCGCCGAGGAGAGGGCGAACAGCAGCCAGGCGGGTCGAAAGCGGACCCGCGGGGAGCGGGCGTAGCAGAAGCAGGACACGGCGGCCGTGCCGGCGGCCGCGGTCAGACCGAAGTCACCCATGAACAGGGCGACTTGGTTCGAGCCCCAGTCGAACGCGGAACCGACGGCGTATCCCGCGCAGATCAGGGCCAGGACGAGTTGGCGGACCACGCCGGTCCCGCCGCCGGTGATCGGCGGCCGGTAGTGCGGCAGTCCCGCCGGAGGCTGTGCCCGCAGCGCTCCGGGGCGGGTGGTCGTCACAGGCGTCGGCGCTGTCACCGGACCCTCCCGGTCCGCACCGCTCCCGGGTCCCTCGGGTCCCGGTGCGCTGGGTGAGCGTGCCTCCTGCGTCCGCTGTGCCTGCGGTGGTGGTGATGGCTGGTGTGATGGCCGCGTCTGCGCGCAGCTGTGCGCCAGGGTCGCCGCCGGCGGCTCCGCCGCGTCGGATCGTTCGTCCATAGGCCGTGCATCGCCCGTCGCCCCCCTCACAAATCTGAAATGTCCATCCCCGGCGCCGAACGGTGCACGGCGCAGCCCCTGTCGGGACGATACACCAGTCTCGTCACTCAGGGACATAGCTTCTCTACGCTCCGTGACGAGCAGGAGCGATGCGCGTACGCACCGCGCCCGGAAGGTCGCGGACCGTACCGGAAGCGGGTTACACGCGTGTTGCCGGGACTGTCAGTTGTCGGTGGATCCCGTCGTAAGGATCACGTTCCGCAGCGGCTCCCGGTTCACGAAGCGGTTCAGCTGCTCGGTGACGACGCGCTTGGCGCGCGGCCGGAAGGCCGAGGTGGGGCCGCCGACGTGGGGGCTGATCAGCACTCCGGGCGCCTGCCACAAGGGATGTCCGGCCGGCAGCGGCTCGGGATCGGTGACGTCCAGGGCGGCGGTGAGGCGACCGCTCTCCAGCTCGGCGAGGAGCGCCTTGGTGTCCACGACGGGCCCGCGCGCGACGTTCACGAGCAGTGCGCCGTCCTTCATCCGCGCGAGGAACTCCGCGTTGACCAGGCCACGCGTGGTGTCCGTGAGGGGCGTAGAGAGGATGACGACATCGGCTTCCGGAAGCAGTTGCGGCAGTTCGGTGAGCGGATGCACGGGACCGCGCGCCGAGGCGCGCCCGGAGCGCGCGACGCGCGCCACCCGCGCAACCTCGAACGGCACGAGCCGGTCCTCGATGGCCGAGCCGATGGCGCCGTAACCGACGATGAGGACGGACTTGTCGGCGAGGGCGGGGTGGAAGCCGCTCTCCCAGTGCTCCTGCTGCTGGGCGCGCACGAACCCCGGGACACCGCGCAGGGACGCCAGGGTCAGGGTGAGCGCGAGTTCGGCGGTGCTCGCCTCGTGCACCCCGCGCGCGTTGCACAGCGCCACCCCGGGGGCGATGAGGTCCAGGGCCGCGATCATGTCGTCGACGCCGGCGGTGAGGGTCTGGATGAGCCGGACGTTCCGCATCCGCTCCAGCGGCCGCACCTTCACGTTCTGCCGCTTCATGTAGGGGACGACATACACGGCACAGTCGGCGGGGTCACCGGGGAAGTCCTGGTCCCCGTCCCAGAAGAGGTAGTCGAGCCCGTCGGGAAGTCCCGTGAACTCGGCCGGCGGGATGGGGAGCCACACGTCAGAGGTCATGGTCAGGAGGCTATGTCAGGGACGTGTGGGCGCAGAGGTTAGGTTGGGGGCTCTAGAAGGAGGTTCACGGGCTGGTGGAGCGCAGGACGATCGGCGCGGGGGCGCTCGCGGTGGGGGCCGTCGGACTCGGGTGCATGCCGATGAGCTGGGCCTACAGCGCGTCGCGGCAGCGCGGTGACGAATCGGTGAGGGCGGTGCACCGGGCGCTGGACCTGGGCGTGACGCTGCTGGACACCGCGGACATGTACGGCCCGTTCACCAATGAGCTGCTACTGGGGCGGGTGCTCAAGGAGCGGCGCGCGGAGGCCTTCGTGTCGACCAAGGTGGGCCTGCTGGTCGGCGACAAGCACATCGTGGCGAACGGCCGGCCCGGCTATGTGAAGCGTGCCTGCGACGCGTCGCTGCGCCGGCTCCAGACCGACGTCATCGACCTCTACCAACTGCACCGTGCGGACCCCGAGGTCCCCGTCGAGGAGACCTGGGGCGCGATGGCAGAGCTGGTGCAGGCGGGGAAGGTGCGCGCCCTGGGGCTGTGCGCCCTGGGGGCGCGCGGGGGGCGCAGGTCCGGCGCGCGGCTGCACGACGCGACCCTGCGCCAGCTGCAGCGGGTGCAGCAGGTTTTCCCGGTGAGCGCGGTACAGGCGGAGCTGTCGGTGTGGTCGCCGGAGGCGCTGGAGGCGCTGCTGCCGTGGTGCGAGGCGCGGGGCGTGGGTTTCCTCGCGGCGATGCCGCTGGGCAACGGCTTCCTCACCGGCACGCTCACACCGGGAGAGGGTTTCGAACCCGACGATGTGCGGGCGCGGCACCCTCGCTTCACGGCGGAGATGATGGCGGCCAACCAGCCGATCGTGGCGGGGCTTCGGCGCATTGCCCGGCGGCACGGCGAGGAGGTCACCGCCGCCCAGGTGGCGCTGGCGTGGGTGCTCTCGCGGGGGCGGCATGTGGTTCCGGTGCCCGGGACGAAGCGGGGGCGGTGGGCGGCGGAGAACGCGGGCGCGGTGGACGTACGGCTGAGCGCGGAGGATCTGGCGGAGTTGGGGCGGCTGCCTGCTGCGCAGGGGTCTTGGGACTAGGGCCTGACGATCGGTCGTCGGTTCGGTGCGGCGGCGCTGTGGCTGGTCGCGCAGGTCCCGTGCAGATCCCGCACCATGATCCGCCGGACAGGCACCCGACCGCCGGGCTACGGTCGAAGGAGCCGCTTGCCCCTGTCGAAGGGACCATGATCGTGCAACGTCGAGCTGTGCCCGCCGTGTTGGCCGCGGCCGGACTCCTGCTGGCGGCGGGGTGTTCCTCCGGCGGAGGCGGTGGTGGGGATGTGCCCACGCCACCCTGGGCCGGGAGTACGTCGGCCGGTTCCTCCGCGTCCGCCGGGGCGAGCGAGTCGGCCGCGCCCGCGAAGGGCTCGGTGAAGGTGCTGCGCACGGTCGCCGAGGGCCTGAAGTCCCCGTGGGGGCTCGCGCCGCTGCCGGACGGGTCCGGGCTGCTCGTCTCCGACCGCGACGACGGGACGATCAGCAAGGTCGACGAGAAGACCGGGAAGAAGACCGAGCTGGGCACGGTGTCCGGGGTGTCCGCGGCCGGAGAGGGCGGTCTGCTGGGGATCGCCCTCTCCCCCGACTTCGCCTCGGACCACATGATCTACGCGTACTTCACGTCGGCCTCCGACAACCGCATCGTGCGCATGCTCTGGGACCAGGGCAAGCCGGCCGGGGAGCAGTTGGGCGCCCCCGACACGATCTTCAAGGGCATCCCCAAGGGGCTCATCCACAACGGCGGCCGGATCGCCTTCGGACCCGACGGCATGCTCTACGCCGGCACCGGCGAGAGCGGGCAGCGGGGCCTCGCCCAGGACAAGGCCTCCCTCGGCGGCAAGATCCTTCGGCTCACCCCGGAGGGCGAACCGGCCCCCGGCAACCCCTTCCCCGACTCCCCCGTCTACACCTACGGCCACCGCAATGTGCAGGGCCTGGCCTGGGACGACGACCAGCGACTGTTCGCCTCGGAGTTCGGCCAGGACACCTGGGACGAGCTGAACGCCATCAAGCCCGGCGGCGACTACGGCTGGCCGAACGCGGAGGGCAGGTCCTCCGACGCCAAGTACGTGAACCCGATCGCCCAGTGGCACACCGACGACGCCTCTCCCAGCGGCATCGCCTATGTGAACGGCGTGATCTGGATGGCCGGCCTCAAGGGCCGGCGCCTGTGGCGCATCCCGCTCAAGGGCACCGTCGCGGCCGCCGAGCCCCAGGCCTTCCTCAAGGGCGAGTACGGCCGGCTGCGCACGGTCGTGGCGGCGGGCGGCGACAAGCTGTGGCTGGTGACCAGCAACACGGACGGGCGTGGGAAGCCGAAGCCGGGCGACGACCGGATCCTGGAGCTTCAGGTGCGCTGACCGGCGGTGGCACTTCGGTCGGTGCGGTCGGTGCGGTCGGGCGGGAACATCTCCAGGCGGTGGGCCACCGCCGCCGCCTCGCCCCTCCCGGAGACGCCGAGCTTGCCCAGGATGTTGGAGACGTGGACGCTCGCGGTCTTCGGGGAGATGAAGAGCTCCTCGGCTATCTGGCGGTTGGTCCGGCCCGCCGAGACCAGGCGCAGGACGTCCCGCTCGCGGCTGGTGAGACCGAGGCTCTCGGCGGCGTCCAGGGCCCGGCGAGGGGTACCGGTGGTGAGGCTGAGGCGGGCACGCTGGGCGAGCAGGGCGACGGCCTCGGCGAGCGGGCGGGCGCCCAGGTGGTCGGCGACGGCCCCGGCCAGCCGGAGCAGTTCGGTCGCACGGTCGCGGTCGTCGTCGCCGGACGCCTCTGCGAGCAGGACCTGGGCGAGGCGGCGGCGGACCCGGGCGAGATCGTAGGGGCGGTCCAGGCACTCGAAGTCGGTGACCACGTCCGACCAGATCGCGGCGGTGTCGGTGCCCCGGGCACGGTGCAGTTCGGCGCGGGTCCAGCGTTCGTACGCCAGCCAGAGGGGCGCACCGGTGGTGAGCTTGCGGACGGCCTCGGTGAGCCGGTCGAGGACCTCGGCTCGGCCCTCGGCCGCCGCGGGCAGGGCGCGGGCGTCGGCCTCGGCAGTGGCGGCGGCCAGCAGCAGGGGCCAGCCGTAGCGCTGGGTGCCGGGCGGGAAGCCGAATTCCAGGGCGCGGTCCAGCTCGGCGCGGGCGTCGAGGAGCCGGCCCTCCACGGCGGCGACGCCGATGGCGATCCGGGCGACGGGGAGCAGCGCCTGGGGCATCGGATCGTGGGTGCCGAAGTGCTCGCGGGCTATGGCCAGTTGGCGGGCGGCCTCGGCGGCGTCTCCCCGGGCGAGGGCGATATGGGCGAGGCGCAGGGCGCCGGCGCCCCGGGGTTTGGCGCTGGCCGCGGAGCCGAGGGCGCCCGCCGCGGCTGCCGCGGCCTCGTCCCACTGGCCGAGCGCGTACAGCGAGTCGGAGAGGTTGCCCCAGATCCACACCTCGGAGTCCAGCATGCCGTACCGGCGGGCGAAGGCGAGGCCCTCCCGCAGGAGGGGCACCGCCTCCCCGGAGCGGCCGACCGAGTCCAGCCCGGCGGGCAGGTTCACGTAGGCCCGCCCCGCGACAAGTGCCACGCCCTCCCGCAGGGCGGTGTCCTTGACCCGGTGCAGCTCCTCCATCCCGTTGTCCACATCACCCGCGTCGACCATGAGGCAGCCCAGGGTGATGCGCGCGTTGAGCTCGATCTCCCGGGCGCCCACCATCCGCGCGTACTCCACGGCCCGTTCGGCGGCGGCGAAGGCCTCGGGGCCGGGTTCGTGGAGCATGGACCAGTTGGCGACGTTGGCCAGCACGTCGGCATGCACCTCCGAGGGCGGCAGGCCGCGCACCAGGTCCTGGGCCGTGCCGAGCTCCTGCCAGCCGTCGCCCCGGGCCAGGTCCTGGACCAGCCGGGAGCGCTGCACCCAGAACCAGGCCGCACGCAGGGGATCCCCCTCGTCCTCGACCATCCGCAGCGCCTTCTTGGTGATCTTCAGGGCGCGTTCGCGTTCCCCGCAGAAGCGGCCCGCGACCGCCGCCTCCGCCATCAGGTCGAGATAGCGCAGGGGTGTGGTGGCCGGGTCGCAGCCGCAGGGAGGGTAGACGTCGGTGTAGTCGACGGGGCGCAGGGCGGCGCGGATCTCCTCGGGGGCGGGGTCCCACAGCTCCATCGCCCGCTCCAGGAGCCGCAGTTGCTCGCTGTAGGCGTGCCTGCGGCGGGCCACCACGGAGGCGTCGAGGACGGCGGGCAGGGCCTTGGCCGGGTCGTGGGCCTGGTACCAGTAGCTGGCCAGGCGGGTCACGCGCGCGTCGGCCGGCACCAGCCCCGGGTCGGACTCCAGGGCCTCGGCGTAGCGCCGGTTGAGCCGGGAGCGTTCGCCGGGGAGCAGGTCGTCGGCGACGGCCTCGCGGACCAGGGAGTGCCGGAACCGGTAGCCGTCGCCGCCGGGCGTGGCGGTGAGGATGTTGGCGCCGACGGCGGCCCGCAGCGCCTCGATGAGGTCGTCCTCGGCGAGCTGGGCGACGGCGGCCAACAGCTGGTACTCGACGGTGGAGCCGCCCTCGGCGACGATCCGGGCGACCCGCTGGGCGCTCTCGGGCAACGCCTCGACCCGCACGAGGAGCAGATCGCGCAGCGAGTCGGTCAGCCCGGTGCGGCAGCCTTCGGTGGTGGCGACCGCGAGTTCCTCGACGAAGAAGGCGTTGCCGTCGGAGCGCTCGAAGATCTCGTCGACCTGGGCGGGGTCGGGTTCGGCGGCGAGGATGCCGGCGATCTGGCGGCCGACCTCCTCCCGGTTGAAACGGGCGAGTTCGATACGGCGGACGGTGCGCAGCCGGTCGAGTTCGGCAAGGAGCGGGCGCAGCGGGTGGCGGCGGTGGATGTCATCGGAACGGTAGGTGGCGAGGACGACGAGCCGGCCGGTGCGCAGGGTGCGCAGCAGATAGGAGAGGAGGTGGCGGGTGGAGGCGTCGGCCCAGTGCAGGTCCTCCAGGGCGACCACCACCGTGCGCTCGGCGGTGACCCGCTCAAGGAGCCGCGCCGTGAGCTCGAAGAGGCGGGCCATGCCCTGCTCGTCGTGCCGGCTGAAGGAGGCCTCGCCGAGCTCCGGAAGCAGCCGGGCCAGCTCGTCCTCCTGCCCGGCGGCGGCCGCGGCCAGTTCCTCCGGCAACGCGGCCCGCAGCGCCCGCAGCGCGGTGGAGAAGGGGGCGAACGGCAGCCCGTCGGCGCCGATCTCCACGCAGCCGCCGAGCGCGACGACCGCGCCCCGGCGGCAGGCGGCCGTGGCGAACTCCTCGACCAGCCGGGTCTTGCCGACGCCGGCCTCACCGCCGAGCAGCAGCGCCTGCGGCTCGGCGGCCTCGGCACGGGCCAGCGCCTCGTTCAGTGACCCCAGCTCGTCGCTGCGGCCTACGAACACGGGACTCACGGACCTGGTTTCCACAGGCCAGAGCATCGCACGCGGCTCCGATCGGACGGCAGCGGTTTTCCACAGCACCGATGCGCTTGTCGTACGACTCATATGACCTGACGGCGTACGAGCCGACGGCAGTCCTGCAGACCGGTGGCCGACCCCCCTACGGCCACCGGCCTGCGCGTCCTCGGCGTCCTCGGTCGCCGGGCCCTCGGTCGCCGGGCGGTCGCCGCCGCCCGGCCACCTGGTCACGCGGTGCCCGGGAGCCGACGTCGGCTGCGGCGACCGGTATGGACTTCCTCCGGCACCGCGGCACGGCGGGCCGCCGCCTCGCGGCGGGCGGCCCGGCGGGAGCGGACGGCCTCGCGGACGAGACGGGCGTCCTCGGCCTGCCGGCGCAGTTCGGCGGAACGGATCTCGTGCAGTTCGAAGGCGAACATGGCGGTTTCCCTTGTGAGAGACGGTGGTTGGGCCTCGCTTCTTGCGATGCCTCCACCTTCGTCTCCCAGGGGGGTGCGCCACATCGGGAGAGTTCCGCATCTTCGGACGCCCGCCGGACCCCGGACACGCGTAAGGGGCCTCAGGTCGTCCATAAGGTGCTTACGGACGGCCTAAGGCCCCTTCTGACCTGGGCCGTCTCAGCTGGTCGAGGGCAGCCCGAGGAGCGCGTCGGAGTACTTGAGGACGGCGAGCAGCAGGCCGATGACAGCGAGCGCGACACCCGCCCAGGCGACCGACTTGATCCACGGCGCCTGCGGCTTGCCGGGGGCACCGAAGGCGGGCCGGGCGAGCACCACGACGCCGGTGATCAGGGCCGCCAGCGCGAACGCGCCGGCCCACAGCGCGGTGGTCTGCCAGGCGTCGCCGTAGACCTCCTTGACCTGCGTGGCGACGCTCGCGGACGACGAGGTCCGGAGCTGGCCGATGAGGGTCTCGCGGGCGGCGGCCACCGTACCGATCCAGCCACCGGTGAGGGAGACCAGGCCGAGCACGACGGAGACGAGGGCCGCGGCGCCCTGGCCGACGCCCGAGGGGCTCTCGGCCTCGGCCTCGGCCTCGGCAAGGACGGCGTCGTCCTCCAGCTCCTCAGCGTTCTCCGCGTCGACGTCGGTGTCCGTGCCGTCCCTGGCCTCGGTCCCGGCGGCCTCGGCCTCCGGCTCGGGCTTGGACTCCGTCGCGTCGTCGGCGGTCTTGGTGACGCTCACCTTCTCCTCGTCGGTCGTGGCCTCGGTACCCGTCTCGGCACCGGTCTCGTCAGCTGTCTTGGTTCCCATGTCCGGCACCGTACGGATCCTGTCTGAGAGGTCTCTTAATGATCGTTCTGTACGGCACGCGCGCGTGCTTCACGCCATTCCGGGGCGAGGATCGACCACACCTCCAGGTCGTGCCTCAGGCCACCATAGGGGTGCGCCTCACGGCGTACGCCATCGCGGGTCATCCCCAGCCGCCGGGCCACGTTCAGGCTGGGTTCGTTGCCCGAGGCGGCGACCCACTCGACGCGGTGGATACCGCGCCGCTCGACCGCGAAGTCGATCAGTACCCGCATCGCGCGCGTGACGAGTCCGCGCCCGGTTCCGGCCGGCTCCAGCCAGCAGCCGACCTCGCAGTTGCCCTGTTCCGCGTCGAAGTTCAGGAAGAGCACACCGCCGACGAGCGTGCCCTTGAGCCACAGGCCGTGCAGGGAGCCGGTGTCGGCGGCGCGCATGTCGGCGTACCGCTGGAGCAGCGCCCGCGCGGAGGGCACGTCCGTCTCCCTGGAGCCGAAGGGGATGAACCGTCCGATGAACCCCCGCCCGCGCTCCAGGTGGGCCAGGAACTCCTCGGCGTGCCAGGGCTCCAGCGGACGCAGTTCGGCGCCGTCGTCACCCAGGGATATCGCGTACATCGTGCTTCTCCAGTTCCACCACGTCTTCGGCCGGCGCGTCGAGCCTCTCATGGACGGCACGGCACCCGGGCGAGTCGGTGCCGGTCAGTCGAACTGGTCTCCCAGCGCCATGACCATGACCCCCAGGATCATCAGCCAAAGGGCTCTGCGGGTACGGCCCCGGGCGCCGAGCGCCCCCGCGGCCACACACACGGCGGAGCCGACGGCATAAGCGGTCGGCACCAGCGCGGGTACGCCGCCGCCCAGTCTCATCAGGGAGGCGGTCAGGCCCATCAGGGTCAGCAGGGCCCCGGTCACGGTGGCGGTCCAGCGGGCCCGACGGGCGTCCTCGTAGGGATCCTCGTCGTCCGCGGACTCCACCTCGGTCGTCTCGGGTTCGATATCGGATTCCGCGTGTCCGGTCATGGCGGGCGAGCGTAGTACCCGCACCTGAGGAAACCTGCCGCGAAGGACGTCCACAACTGCCGGCTTCCGTTGGCCGGCATTGTTCGACGGTTCGAATGAGCTCCAGTTCATCGCCTTCCACTACGAAGATCACAGGGAGCCCGTTCATCCGAGGCCGGGTTCGCCGACCGGGTGCGGGCCGTGCATGTCGGCCCGGCGGCCGGATCGGTGTGGTCGTACCGGCCGTGTCCCGCGTCCTGGTGTAGGGGATCAAGCGTTAAGTGTTCCGGTACGAGGCCCCTGGCGCTCTCCCGGAGACGGCCTTCCACGAGGCACCCTGCTGAGGGGAGTTGAACGCCTGGTTCGGCGGAGTCACCGCCCCCGGCCTGCGAATTCCGGTGCCTTGATCGGCTACACCACCGAGCGGGACGCCGTCGTCGTACCGGCGCTGCGGGAGGAACCCGAGGGGGTCGAGCCGCCCGAGCACCTCGAGCCCTGGTGCTTCCGCTCGGCGAGCTGGTGGCGCCGCCACTGGACGCGCAGCGGCGCGGTCGAGGTCGCGGCCGCCGACCGGTAGCCGGACGGCTGGTGGGACTGGCTGCTGTGGGGCGAGGTGGTCGCCGAGACGCTGTGCGCCGACGAGGGCCGCGCCCTGGGATTCGTGCGGCTGGTCGCGCGCCGCGGACAGGCGTACGGCCCCGGAGGCGCTGCCTCCGGGGCCGTACCGCGTGCTGCTGCTCAGCCCTCGCTGACGCCCAGCTTCTCCAGGATCAGCTCCTTGACGCGGGCCGCGTCGGCCTGGCCGCGGGTCGCCTTCATGACCGCGCCGACCAGGGCGCCGGCCGCGGCCACCTTGCCGCCGCGGATCTTGTCGGCGATGCCCTGGTTGCCGGCGATGGCCTCGTCGACCGCCGTACCGAGCGCCGAGTCGTCGGAGACGACCTTCAGACCCCGCTTCTCGACGACCTCGTCCGGGGTGCCCTCGCCCGCGAGGACGCCCTCGATGACCTGGCGGGCCAGCTTGTCGTTCAGGTCACCGGAGTTGACCAGTTCGGTGACCCGGGCGACCTGCGCCGGGGTGATCGCCAGCTCGTCCAGCGCCTTGCCCGACTCGTTGGCGCTGCGCGCCAGTTCGCCCATCCACCACTTGCGGGCGGAGGCCGCGTCGGCACCGGCGTCGATGGTGGCGACGATCGGGTCCAGCGCGGCGGCGTTGGTGATCGCCTGCATCTCCACCGCCGAGATACCCCACTCGGCGAGCAGCCGGTTGCGGCGGGCCAGCGGCATCTCCGGCAGCGCGGTGCGGATCTCCTCGACCCACTCGCGGGACGGGGCGACCGGGACGAGGTCCGGCTCCGGGAAGTACCGGTAGTCCTCGGCCTCCTCCTTCACCCGGCCGGAGGTCGTGGAGCCGGTGTCCTCGTGGAAGTGCCGGGTCTCCTGGATGATGGTGCCGCCGCCGCTCAGCACGGCCGCGTGCCGCATGATCTCGAAGCGGGCCGCACGCTCCACGGACCGCAGCGAGTTGACGTTCTTCGTCTCGGAGCGGGTGCCGAACTTGGCGCGGCCGTGCGGGCGCAGCGACAGGTTCACGTCGCAGCGCATCTGCCCCATCTCCATGCGGGCTTCCGAGACGCCGAGCGCCCGGATGACCTCGCGCAGCTCACGGACGTACGCCCGTGCGACCTCGGGAGCGCGCTCGCCGGCGCCCTCGATCGGCTTGGTGACGATCTCGATGAGGGGGATGCCGGCCCGGTTGTAGTCGAGCAGCGAGTGCGAGGCGCCGTGGATACGGCCGGTCGCGCCGCCCACGTGGGTGGACTTGCCGGTGTCCTCCTCCATGTGGGCGCGTTCGATCTCCACGCGGAAGGACTCGCCGTCCTCCAGCTGTACGTCGAGGTAGCCGTTGAAGGCGATCGGCTCGTCGTACTGGGAGGTCTGGAAGTTCTTCGGCATGTCCGGATAGAAGTAGTTCTTCCGGGCGAAACGGCACCACTCGGCGATCTCGCAGTTCAGCGCGAGACCGATCTTGATCGCGGACTCGACGCCGGTCGCGTTGACGACGGGGAGGGCGCCGGGCATGCCGAGGCAGGTCGGGCAGGTCTGCGAGTTGGGCTCGGCGCCCAGCTCGGTCGAACAGCCGCAGAACATCTTGGTCCTGGTGCCGAGTTCGACATGGACCTCAAGGCCCATGACGGGGTCGTAGGACGCCAGCGCGTCCTCGTACGACACCAGTTCGGTCGTGGTGGTCACGGTGAAACTTCCCTCTCAGCCCAGCAGGACGTCGTCGTCGCCCAGCCGCTTCAGCTCGCGGTAGAGGATGGCGAGGCCGGTGACGATGGCGACGGCGGACACCCCGGCGTCGATCAGCCGGAGCGTGTCGTGCTCGGCGCGGGCCTTCTTGATCTGCTTGGCGACACCGACCGCGCCGAACACGGTGGTGGCCATGGACAGGTACGTACCGGACTTCGACTTCTTGAAGCCCTTGGCCTTCGACAGTGCGTTGCTCACAGCGACGGTGCCTCCTCAAGCAGCGGGTGCCCCCACTTTTCCACGAAGGCGGCCTCGACAGCGGCTCCGACCTTGTAAAGGCGGTCGTCCTTGAGCGCCGGCGCGATGATCTGCAGGCCCACCGGGAGGTTGTCCTCCGGGGCGAGACCGCAGGGCAGCGACATGGCCGCGTTGCCCGCCAGGTTGGTCGGGATGGTGCACAGGTCGGCGAGGTACATCGCCATCGGGTCGTCGGCGCGCTCGCCGATCGCGAAGGCGGTGGTGGGAGTCGTGGGCGACACGATCACGTCCACCTGCTCGAAGGCCTTCTCGAAGTCACGCGTGATGAGCGTGCGGACCTTCTGCGCGGAGCCGTAGTAGGCGTCGTAGTACCCGCTCGACAGGGCGTAGGTGCCGAGCATGATGCGGCGCTTCACCTCCGGGCCGAAGCCCGCCTCACGGGTGAGGGAGGTGACCTCCTCCGCGGAGTGCGTCCCGTCGTCGCCGGTCCGCAGGCCGTAGCGCAGGCCGTCGAAGCGGGCGAGGTTGCTCGAACACTCGCTCGGCGCGATCAGGTAGTACGCGGAGAGCGCCAGGTCGAAGGACGGGCAGTCCAGCTCGACGATCTCGGCGCCCAGTTCCTTCAGCAGTTCGACGGACTCGTCGAAGCGCTGGATGACACCGGGCTGGTAGCCCTCGCCGCGGAACTGCTTGACGACGCCGACGCGCATGCCCTGCACGCTGCCGTTGCGGGCGGCCTCGACGACCGGCGGGACGGGCGCGTCGATGGAGGTGGAGTCCATCGGGTCGTGCCCGGCGATCACCTCGTGGAGGAGGGCGGCGTCCAGGACCGTACGGGCGCAGGGGCCGCCCTGGTCCAGCGAGCTGGAGAACGCGACCATGCCGTACCGCGAGACCGCCCCGTACGTCGGCTTCACACCGACCGTGCCGGTGACGGAGGCCGGCTGGCGGATGGACCCGCCGGTGTCGGTGCCGATGGCGAGCGGTGCCTGGAAGGAGGCGAGGGCGGCGGAGGAGCCGCCGCCGGAGCCGCCGGGGATCTTGGTGAGGTCCCAGGGGTTGCCGGTGGGCCCGTAGGCGCTGTTCTCCGTGCTCGACCCCATGGCGAACTCGTCCATGTTGGTCTTGCCGAGAATGACCACGTCAGCGGCCTTCAGCCGCTTGGTGAGGGTGGCGTCGTACGGCGGGATCCAGCCTTCCAGGATCTTCGAGCCGACGGTCGTCGGAACGCCCTCGGTGGTGAAGATGTCCTTGAGCGCGAGCGGTACACCGGCGAGCGGCCCGAGCTTCTCGCCCCTGGCCTTCTTCTCGTCGACAGCACGCGCCTGGGCGAGGGCCCCCTCGCGGTCGACGTGCAGGAAGGCGTGCACCTTCTCGTCGACGGCCTCGATCCGGGCGAGGTGGGCCTCGGTGACCTCGACGGCCGTGAGCTCGCCGGAGGCGATCCTCGCGGCGGTCTCGGCGGCGGTGAGCTTGATGATGTCGGTCATCGGGATCAGTCCTCCCCCAGGATCTGCGGCACCTTGAAACGCTGCTGCTCCTGGGCCGGGGCGCCGGAGAGCGCCTGGGCGGGGGTGAGCGAGGGACGGACCTCGTCCGCGCGCATGACGTTCGTCAGCGGCAGCGGGTGCGAGGTCGGCGGTACGTCTTGGTCGGCGACCTCACTGACGCGGGCGACCGCGCCGATGATGTCGTCCAGCTGTCCCGCGAAGTGGTCGAGTTCTTCGGGCTTCAGCTCCAGACGCGCCAGCCGGGCGAGGTGGGCGACCTCCTCGCGCGTGATGCCAGGCATGCAGCGATCCTCTGGGGTGAGTGCGTGTGGTTTGGAGCAATCCTATGGGGCCGGGCCCGGTGACCGTGAAACGGTTTCCCCCGGGCCCGGATCCTCGGCGTCGCTTCTCCCAGGCGGTGCTCTGCAGGAAGTGGGTGTCGTACCGCTCCTGCACTTCGAGGATGCTCTCCGGCGTGGCCTCGCCGATACGGATGCGCTGGAGGTGGCGGAAGTACTCGAAGCGCTCCACGCCCGGTGTGATGACGATCAGGATGTCCGCGGTGCTGCCGGGGACGGCGGCGAAGGCGTGCGGCCGGCCGGCCGGGATGACGACCAGGTCGCCGCGCTCGGCGGTGACGACGTCGTCGCCGGAGAGCAGTTCGGCGGCGCCGGCGAGCAGATAGAACATCTCGGCGGAGTTGCGGTGCAGATGCGGCCGGGCTCCGTCGCCGCCCTCACCGAGGGTGACCCGCACGGTGGACAGCGCGCCGCCGGTGGCGCTGCTGTCGGCGAGCAGCTCGATCCGGGTCGGGTCAGCGCCGGCCACCTCGGCGTCGGTCTCCCTCACGATCACGGACTCATCGAACTTCGGTGCGAACAACGACATTTCCAAGCCCCCTGTTGATAGGCGTGCCGTTCAGACGAGGAACAGCAGCACCGCGCTGATCAGCACAACGATCGCGGTGGCGAAGTGGATCCCGTACGCGACCGCCTTCGTCCCGCCGTGGCGCAGCACTATCACCGTGTCGAACAGCGGCACGAGTGCCACACAGAGCATGAACCAGGCCTCGGCACGGGCGCCGGCGAACGCGAGCAGGGCGAAGCCGATGACGCCGAAGGTGCCGTCCCTGAGGCCCTTGATCGCGAGGTAGGCGGAGGCGTCGCCGTTCGGGTCGGCGGGGACGCCGTAGCCGACGGCGGACGGCTTGGGCTGGAGCAGGAACCGGGCCCCGATGAAGAGGATGAACAGGTCGAGTACGACGGCGAGCGTGTAGGCGGTGATGGTCATGACGGCCCCCTGAGTGGTTTCTAGCAACGCTAGGACTGAAAGCGACGCTAGCAGAGCATCGGCAGATTGGCTAGCGATGCTAGAATCAGGACATGTCGATTCGGACGCGCCGGGAGCGCGAGCGGGCAGAGCGGGAGCAGCTGATCGTCACGGCCGCGCGGGAACTCGCGGAGGCGGAGGGCTGGGACGCGGTGACGACCCGGCGCCTGGCCGCCGAGATCGAGTACAGCCAGCCGGTGCTCTACAGCCACTTCAAGGGCAAGGACGCGATCATGGCGGCGGTGGCGATCCAGGGCTGCGCGGAGCTGGCGACGGAGCTACGGGCGGCGCGCGAGGCCGCGAAGGACGTGAGGGGGGCACTGGCGGCGGTGGCCGAGACGTACACGTCGTTCGCCCGCCGACGCCCCGCGCTGTACGACGTGATGTTCACGCACACCGTGAACCTCCCGTTCGCGACCCCCGAGGCCCCGGAGGCCCTGCAGGCCGCGTTCGCGGAGCTACTGCTTGCGGTGGAGCCGATCGGCCTGGCCGGCGACGACCCCGGCCTCCTGACGGAGACGTTCTGGGCGGTCCTGCACGGCTTGGTCACGCTGATGCGCAGCGGCCGCTTGCCGGAGCACGCACACCAGGAACGACTGGCACTACTGGTGGCCCACTTCATGAGGCCGTGACCCCAGCGCCCCCCAAGGGGCGCGGGGAACTGCGCGACCAGCCACAACGCACCCGCAGTCCCGACACCACCGCACTCCCACGGCAGGTGGCTACTCGGCGGCCGGCAACGCCGCTCGCGGCCGCTGCCACCCCCGCGACCCCCGCGCCAACAGCCACGCCGTCGCCTCCTCCGGCGGCATCGCTGCGGCGACCAGCCACCCCTGCACGGCGTCACACCCGAGGTCCCGAAGCCGCTCCCACGTCTCGTCGTCCTCCACGCCCTCCGCGACGACCAGCAGCCCCAGCGAATGCGCGAGGTCGACCGTGCAGCGCACGATCTCCGCGTCCTCGTTGTCGATGGCCAGCCGGGCCACGAAGGACCGGTCGATCTTCAGCTCGCTCACCGGCAGCCGCCGAAGATGCACCAGGGACGAGTAGCCCGTACCGAAGTCGTCCAGCGACATCTTCACGCCGTGGCCGGTCAGACCCGCGAGGGTGTCGGCGGCCCGCTGCGGGTCCTCAAGGAGCACATGCTCGGTTATCTCCAGTTGGAGCGCTCCCGCCGGGACGCCGTGCCGCGCCAGCCGCGCGGCCACCGAGCCCGCGAAGCCCGGCGTGTGGACGTCACGCGGCGAGACGTTCACCGCCACCGGCACCCGCAGCCCCTGCGCCCGCCACTTGGCCACCTGACCGAGCGCGGTGTCCAGGACGTACTCCGTCAGATGGGGCATCAGGCCGGACGACTCGGCGATCGCTATGAACTCGTCCGGCGGCACCTTGCCGCGCTCGGGGTGCACCCACCGCACCAACGCCTCAAGACCGGCCACCTGCCCGTCGAAGCGCACCTTCGGCTGGTAGTGCAACTGCACCTCGTGGGCGTCCAGGGCGCGGCGCAGATCGCCCAGCAGCCCCAGCCGGTCCGGGGTGTTGGAGTCCCGCTTGGACTCGTACACCTCGACGCCCGTACGGTCCCGCTTCGCCTGGTACATCGCCACGTCCGCCCGGCGCAGCAGCCCCTCCGCGTCCAGCGCGTGGTCGGGGAAGACGGCGACGCCCGCGCTGGCCTCCAGGACGAGGGTGAGTCCGTCGAGGTCGAGCGGGGAGGAGAGGGCCGAGACCAGGCCCCGGGCGACGCGGGTCGCGGACGTCGTGGAGTCGGCGACCGGGAGTAACACCGCGAACTCGTCACCGCCGAGCCGGGCCGCCTCCGCACCGCGCGGCAGCGCGGCCCGCAGCCGGTCGGCTATCTGCACCAGCAGCCGGTCACCGGCGAGATGACCGAGCGTGTCATTGACCGAACGGAATCGGTCGAGGTCGATCAGCATCAGGGCGGAGCGGGCGCCGATGCGTTCGGCGTCATCGAGGGCGGTCCAGATCCGCTCCAGCAGCCACTGCCGGTTGGGCAGTCCGGTCAGCGGGTCGCGCAGTTGCTCCTCCGCGCGGGCCCGGGCTATCCACAGGGTGGAGTCCAGGGCGACCAGCGGGATGGAGAACAGCGGGAGCAGCAGCGGCTGGGCGACGGCGACCACGCAGACCAGCGGGGCGATGCCGAGCAGTGCGACCGCGACCAGTCCCTGGCGCATCAGGGCGGTGCGGGCGACGGTGGGCACTCCGCCGCCGCGCGGTGCGTGCAGGTACCAGAGCAGGGCGCGGGTGACCGCGAGATAGGCCACCGCGACGAGGACGACCTCGGGGGCGGTGGCGACGCTCCAACTGCCCGGGGTCCAGGGCGACTCGACGGTCGGGACCCGCCCGCACAGGCCGAGCACCAGCGCGCCGGCGCCGATGCCGAGGATGTCCACCGCGCCGTGCAGGACGCCCTGCCGCCAGCGGTGGCGCCTGGCTATGCCGACCAGGACGACGACGGTGAGGCTGACCATGCCGGCGGGCACCCAGCCGTACAGCAGGAGGACGGCGAGGGTGAGGGCGGCGCCGGAGCCGGTGCCGCCCCACCAGCGGGCGCGGCCGAGCAGCACCAGGTGGCCGACGATGATTCCGGTCAGCACGGCCAGCGACCAGCCGACGGTGCCGGACGGGAAGAGGGCGTGGCTTTCGGTGAAGGCGCGGTAGAAGCCGGCGCCCAGGGCGAACGCGGCGGCCGCGACGACTCCGGCGGGCAGCGCGGGCCAGGTCAGGTGCCGTTCGTGCTCGTGGCCGGGCAGGTCGGGCCGCGGCTCGACGGCGGCCAGCGGCAGCGGGTCGCGCGCGTCCACCGCGGCGCTCACCACCGGCATACCGACGCGCCGGTCGCCCCGCACCGTCCGCCGAGTCCCCCGCCACGCGCCCGCCCGGCGGCGCAGCGGCAGCCGCGCGTCCGGGGCGGCGCTCTCGGTCGGTTCCATTCCCGTCCCTCTCACAGCCGGCGGTGCCCACGCCATGCGGTCCGTGCCCTGCGAGAGCACGGGAATGCCCCGACCGCAGCTGGGCACGGCAGGTGCACATCTCAACAGTAGGCCGCAGAAGGCTTCCACGGGCAGCGGTCGTCGACGGTCGCCCGATTGCGCCCCGGCCACCCGTATGCATCTGATATGCGCCGAACGGGTGGCCTTCAACCGCTACTCCCCGGTTGGAAGGGCGACTTCGGCCGCCGCGTCCGGTCCTTGCTCCAAAAGGACGACAAATCCGTCCTCGTTCAGAACCGGAACCTTCAACTGCATCGCCTTGTCATACTTCGATCCGGGGTTGTCACCCACGACCACGAACGACGTTTTCTTCGACACCGAGCCGGTCACCTTGGCTCCGCGGCTCTGCAGTGCGTCCTTGGCGCCGTCCCGGGTGTAGTGCTCCAGGGTTCCGGTCACGACCACGGTGAGGCCTTCCAGCGGACGCGGGCCCTCGTTCTCGCCGGTGGACTCGTCCTCCAGCGGAACTCCAGCGGCCTTCCACTTTCGGATGATCTCGCGGTGCCACTCCTCGGCGAACCACTCCTTGAGCGCCGTCGCGATGATGCCGCCGACGCCGTCGATGTGCGCCAGCTCCTCCTCGGTGGCCTGCTCGATGCGTTCGACGGAGCGGAACTCGCGGGCCAGCGCCTGCGCGGCGACGGGTCCGACGTGCCGGATGGACAGGCCGTTGAGGAAGCGGGCGAGCGGGCGGGTCTTCGCCTCCTCGATGTTCTGGAGCAGGGCGAGGGTGTTCTTCTTGGGCTCGCCCTTCTGGTTGGCGAAGACCGTGACGACCTTCTCCTCGCCCGTCCTGGGGTCGCGCTTGGGCAGCCCGCTGTCCGCGTCCAGCACGTACGCCTTGATGGGCAGCAGCTTCTCCACCGTGAGGTCGAAGAGGTCGCCCTCGTCGATCAGCGGCGGGTCGGCCGGCTCCAGCGGCCGGGTGAGCGCCGCCGCGGCCACCGCGCCGAAGTGCTCGATGTCCAGGCACTCACGCCCCGCGAGATAGGAGACCCGCTCTCTCAACTGGGCCGGGCAGGTACGGGCGTTGGGGCAGCGGAGGTCGATGTCGCCCTCCTTCATGGCCCGCAGCGGCGTCCCGCACTCGGGGCACTCGGCCGGCATCACGAACTCCCGCTCGCTGCCGTCCCGCAGGTCGACGACCGGGCCGAGGATCTCCGGGATGACGTCACCGGCCTTGCGCAGCACCACGGTGTCGCCGATCAGCACGCCCTTGGCCTTGACGACCTCCTGGTTGTGCAGGGTCGCGAACTCCACCTCGCTGCCCGCCACCGTGACCGGCTCGACCTGCGCGTACGGCGTGACCCGCCCGGTGCGGCCGACACCGACCTTGATGTCGATGAGCTTGGTGTTGACCTCTTCCGGCGCGTACTTGTAGGCGATCGCCCAGCGCGGCGCCCGCGCGGTGGAGCCGAGCCGCCCCTGGAGGCGGATCTCGTCGAGCTTGACGACGACCCCGTCGATCTCGTGCTCCACGGAGTGCCGGTTCTCGCCGTAGTAGGCGATGAACTCCCGTACGCCGTCGAGGTCGTCGACCACCCGGTTGTGCGGGGAGGTGGGCAGCCCCCAGGTCTTCAGCAGGTCGTACGCCTGGGAGAGCCGGGTCATGCCCTCGAAGCCCGTCAGGGCGCCGATGCCGTGGACGACCATGTGCAGCGGGCGGGAGGCGGTGACCCGCGGGTCCTTCTGGCGCAGCGAACCGGCCGCCGCGTTGCGCGGGTTGGCGAACGGCTTGTCACCGGCCGCGACCAGGCGCTCGTTGAGCTCGGCGAACTTCTCCATCGGGAAGTAGACCTCGCCGCGGATCTCGACCAGGTCAGGCACCTTGTCGCCGTGCAGCCGGTCCGGGATCTCGGCGATCGTACGGACGTTGGGGGTGATGTCCTCGCCGGTGCGGCCGTCGCCGCGGGTCGCCGCGCGGGTGAGCCGGCCGCGCTCGTAGGTGAGGTTGACGGCGAGGCCGTCGACCTTCAGTTCGCACAGGAAGTGGTACTCCTGGTCGCCCAGTTCCCGGTGGATCCGCTCGGCCCAGGCCGCGAGGTCCTCGTCGTTGAAGGTGTTGTCCAGCGACAGCATGCGCTCGCGGTGCTCGACCGCCGTGAACTCCGTCGCGTACGCGCCCGCGACCTTCTGGGTCGGCGAGTCCGGGGTGCGCAGCTCGGGGTGCTCGTCCTCCAGCGCCTCCAGGGACTTCAGGAGCTTGTCGAACTCCGCGTCGCTGATGACCGGAGCGTCCTTCACGTAGTACCGGAAGCGGTGCTCCTCGATCTGCTCGGCGAGCCGCGCGTGCTGCTCCCGTGCCTCGGCGGGCACCGCCGTCTCCGCCTGCTGCTTGTCGCCGGCCACCGTGTTCCTCCCGTTACTCTGGGTTGTCCGCGAGTGATCTCGCCGCCAGGACGCAGTGGGCGAGCGCCTGCCGGGCGTAGGCAGGGGAAGCTCCCGCCAGCCCGCACGACGGGGTGACCGTCACGGCCTCCGCGAGAAGCCCTGGTTGCAGCCCCAGCCTGCGCCACAGCGTCCTGACACCCATGACGCTACCGGCAGGGTCTGACAATGCCGTGTCCGTGCCCGGCACGACACCGGCGAACAGCCGGGTACCGCCCTCCACGGCCTCGCCGATCGCGTCTTCGTCACGTTCGGTGAGGAGCGAGAAGTCGAAGGAGACGGCGGCGGCCCCGGCACGGCGCAGCAGTGCGAAGGGGACGTCGGGGGCGCAGGAGTGGACGGCCACCGGGCCGCCGGCGTGGACTCCCATGACGTCCCGCAGCGTCGACTCGACGACCTGGCGGTCCACGGCCCGGTGGGTGCGGTAGCCACTGGCCGACCTCACCTGACCGCGCAGCACGGCGGTGAGCGACGGCTCGTCGAGCTGGAGCACGGTGCGGGCGCCGGGGATACGGCGCCGGACCTCCGCCAGATGCAGCCGCAGGCCCTCGCCGAGGGAGGCGGCCAGGTCACGGCAGGCGCCGGGGTCGGAGAGGGCAGCCTCGCCGTTCCTCAGCTCCAGGGCGGCGGCGAGGGTCCAGGGGCCCACCACCTGGACCTTGAGCGGACCCTCGTATCCCTGGGTGAACTCCTCGAGCGCGTCCAGGTCCTCCCCCAGCCAGGAGACGGCCCGGCGGGTGTCCCGGCCCGGCCGGTCGCCGAGCCGCCAGCCGCTGGGCTCCACGCGCGCGTACAGCTCGACGAGCAGGCCCGCGGTACGGCCGATCATGTCGGCGCCGGGGCCGCGCGCGGGCAGTTCGGGGAGGAAGGGGAAGTCCTCGAAGCTGCCGGTCGCGGTCTTGGCGGCCTCTCGGGCGTCGGTGCCGGGGAGGGAGCCGATGCCGGTGGCGGGGCCGAAGGAGGGGGTTGCGTTCACGTGAGGAGCCTAAGCGGGGTGGGCCGACGGGGGTTCTCGGAGTCGCTGAATCACATACCGGGGCGGATCGTCAGGTCGTTGATCTCCGCGTCCCTCGGGAGGTCCAGGGCCGTCAGGATCGTGGTCGCGACCGACTCCGGGTCGATCCACCTCGCCTCGTCGTACTCCTTGCCCTCCTGCTGGTGGACCTTTGCCTGCATCGGGCTCGCCGTGCGGCCGGGGTAGACCGAGGTGACCCGGACACCGTTGCCGTGTTCCTCGTGGCGGAGGGAGTCGGCGAGGGCCTTCAGGCCGTGCTTGGAGGCCGCGTACGCCGACCAGCCCGCGTGGGCGGTGAGGCCGGCGCCCGAGTTCACGAACAGCACATGGCCGCGGGCGGTGCGCAGTTGGGGCAGGAAGTGGCGGGTCAGCTCGGCCGGTGCGACCAGGTTGACGTTCAGTTGGTGGCGCCAGGACTTCGGGGTCAGTTCGCCGATCTCGCCCAGGTCGACCACGCCCGCGATGTGCAGCAGCGAGTCGACCCGGTCCGGGAGCGTCTGGTGCGAGAAGGCCCAGGAGAGCTTGTCCGGGTCCGCCAGGTCGCCCACCAGGGTGCGGGCGCCGGGGAACCCGGCGGCCAGTTCCTTCGCGCGGCCGGCGTCGCGCGCGTGCAGGACGAGGTCGTCCCCGCGCGCGTGGAGACGGCGGGCCACGGCGGCGCCGATGCCGGAACCGGCACCGGTGATCACATGAGTTGCCATGGGGGCCATGCTCGCATCAGCCGGCGCTCCGGGCCGCCTCCAGGTGGGCGAGCGCCGCGGCCGGTTCCTCGGCGAAGAACATCAGCTCGGACAGGGGCCGGGGCAGGAAGCCCTCCTCCTCCATGCGGCGGAACTGCTGCTTGAGGCCGTCGTAGAAACCGGCGGTGTTCAGCAGGACGACCGGCTTGTCGGTGCGGCCGTGCTTCTTCAGCTCCAGGATCTCGGTGGCCTCGTCCAGGGTGCCGGTGCCGCCGACCATGATCACCACGGCGTCGGCCTTCTCCAGCAGGAGCCGCTTGCGCTCCGCGAGGTCGGACGCGATCACCATCTCGTCGGCGCCGGGGCGGGCCTTGTTCGCGAGGAACTCGACGGTGACGCCGATCAGCCTGCCGCCGCCTTCCTCGACTCCGTCCGCGACGACCTTCATGAGACCGGTGTCGGACCCTCCCCACACCAGGGCGTGGCCGCCCTCGCCGATGAGTTTGCCGAAGTCGCGGGCGGGGCGGGTGTAGCGGTCGTCGAGGTCGGCGGCGGAGAGGAAGACGCAGATTCGCATGGGGTCAGGGTAGGCATGGCGGCGGGTGCGGGTGCCGGCGTCGGGAACAAGTGGGCGCCGATGCGCGTCACCTCTACATGGCCTCAGGACACACCATCACCATCGAAGACAGTGACCGGCACGTGCGCGTGACGCACGGCGATCTGGTTCTCGCCGAGAGCGACCGGGCCCTCGTGCTGCACGAGACCGGCTGTCCCCCGCGCTACTACATCCCCGCCGACGACGTGCGGCTCGATCTGCTCACGCCCTCCGAGTCGCACAGCGTCTGCCCCTTCAAGGGGACCGCCTCCTACTGGTCCCTGCCGGACGCTCCGGACCTGGTCTGGGCGTATCCCGAGCCCAAGGCCGACGTCGCCCGGATCAAGGACCACCTCTGCTTCTACGACGTCGAGGTGTCGTGAGCCGTTAGTTCCGCGCCTTGGGGCAGTCTGCTGAGGCATGGACAAGAAGACCATTTCGCGCGACGGGACCCCCGTCGCGTACGAACGCACCGGTGACGGCCCCGCGGTGATCCTGGTGAGCGGGGCGATGTCGGCGGGGGCCACGGTGGCGCCGTTCGCCGTGCCCCTCGCCGACCGCTTCACCGTCGTCCCCTACGACCGCAGGAGCCGGGGCGCAAGCGGTGACACCAAGCCGTACGAGGTCGCCCGCGAGGTCGAGGACCTGGCCGCACTGATCGAGGCGGTGGGCGGCGAGGCGGCGCTGTACGGCCACTCGTCGGGCGGCGCGCTGGTCCTTGAGGCGGCGGCGAGCGGGCTGCCGCTGCGTCAGGTGGCCGTGTACGAGGTGCCGTACGCCGTCTACGAGGGCGGCGCGAAGGAGCGGGCCGAGTACACCGACCACCTCACCGAGGCGCTGGAGCACGGCCGGCGCGGGGACGCGGTCGAGCTGTTCCTGCGGCTGACAGGCCTGGCCGAGGAGATGATCCAGGGTGCCCGCCAGTCCCCCATGTGGCCCGGCATGGAGGCGCTCGCGCCCAGCCTCGCGTACGACAACGCCGTGATGGGCGACGGCCTGGTGCCCCAGGACCGGCTGGCCTCGATCACGGTGCCCGTGCTGTCCCTCGGGGGCGGCGCGAGTCCCGCCTGGATGCGCGAGGCGGCCCGGGCGGTGGCCGAAGCGGCGCCCCGGGGGACGTACCGGACGCTGGAGGGCCAGTCGCACATGGTGGACCCGGAGGCGCTCGGGCCGGCGCTGGCGGAGTTTTTCTCTTAGCGCGCCTCTGCGCGGCCTCGCGCGGGCCGCGGCGGGCTTCAAGGCGGCCGTGGCCGACCGCCACTTCACGCTGATCGTGCTCGACCGGACAACCCGACGGGTGAAAGCACGACCGTCCGCGACGCGCTCGTAGACTCGACCGGCTACCGCCTCATCGAGACCGTCCCCTACGCGACGGCCTGGGGCAGCAGCCGGTTCGGGCAATGGGCACCTTCCTAGTGCCTTGTCGAGGAGACAGCTCCGCGCCACAGTCGCGGCTCCTCCTGGGCGAACTGCCGTTCGCGCACGTCTGCGTCGGGTAGCGCGAGCCGGACGGCCCGGCGGAAAGCCGCTCCGTGGCCGGGGTACTTGAGGTGGCAGAGCTCATGGATCAGGACGAGGTCCACCAGGGCGACCGGCAGCTGTATCACCGCCCAGTGCACCGTGATCGCGCCCTCAGGGGAACAGGCACCCCAGCGACGGCCGAGGTCCCGCACCTCGATGCCTGCCAGATCACGCACTCCGGCCAGTGACGCCAGCGGCTGCAGCCGGGCACCGAGCCAGCGCTCCCCGCGGCTGCTGTACCACTCCACAAGGGGCCCCGCATCAGCGGCGGCCGACCGCGATCGGGGCAGCTCCAGCCATCCCTGTCGCAGTCGTACGTGACTGCTGCCGTCGTCGGGAGTGAGCCTGAGCCGGTACCGGCGGCCCAGGTAGGCGAAGCCCTCGCCGCCGATCAGGTCCCTGACCGGTTCGGCCGCCCGCAGGTCCTGACGGCGGCGGACCTCGGCGGCAAGACGCGGCATCCGGCCGCGCACCGCGTCGGCGATCTCTTTCGGATCCGCGCCCGCGGGAATCGCGAAGAGCACCCGGCCGTCCTCGGCGATCTCGATGCCGAGAGTACGGCGCCGTGGCCGCACGACTACATCCCACCGCCACCCACTGGGCACGGGGAGATCAGCGATGGCCTGTTCGACGACGGTGCTCACCCGCACTTCCTACCATCCGGCATCGACATCACCCTGCCTGGCAGTCATCAGCGGTCACCGATTCAGGTGTCCCCGCCGTCCGCCTCGTCGCGCGGCTGGTATGCGAGGAAGTACTCATACCTCTCCACGGCCAGCTCTGTCAGATGGCTCGCGAGGTCGCCGATGTCGTCCCAGTCCATGTCGAGCCAGATCTCCAGGTGCTCGCAGAGTTCGCTGCGCATGCGGTTACGGGCAGCGACCTGTGTGTGTATCTGCGGACGCCGGACGAGCACCGACATCTCTCTGGTAAGACCGCGGGCCGCCCGGATCAGATCGGTGCCCGGCGGCCAGGGTTCCCGCCCGGCTTCTTCGGCGTGCTGCTGGAGCAGTCCGAGGACTAGTCGTTCGGTCCGGGAGTCGAGAGCGTCGTCGTTCTCCGGCTCCCGCTCCGCCGCGGCCACGTCCCCGACCAGACGCTTCAGGTCGGCGGCGGCCTGCTCGAAGTCGTCCCGCATCCGCGCGATGATCTCTTCGAGACGGACGCTGAACCGCTGGTAACCTGCCCGGTCGCCGCCGATCTTCGCGGTGATGCGCAGCTTCAGCGAGCCCGTCATGTACGAGCACCGCGCCCGGGGGTCGGCATTCGCGTCGACCCGTTCCATGAACTCCGGGTCGGTGAGTTCGACGGGTGGGATCCGCTGCCGGATCCCGGTGGTCTCGATGTGCTGCGAGATGAGCCGGCGCACCTTGGCCCCGTAGCGGCGCGGGCTGAACTGTTCACGGCCGTCGAGGTAGCGGCGTCTGGCCATGTACTGCAGCGTGCCCAACTGGCCTGCGAGACCCCGGTACTTCAGTGCCTCAGGGTCTGGCAGGACCGCGTTGAGCGCGGTCAGGAAGTCGCGGACTCGTTCGTCGAACTCGCCGCGCCGCAGCGGGTCGTCGAGGCGTTCGCCGAGGAAGTCCTCCCACTGCGACTCGTCGCCGGGGTCGGTGACGTTCTGCCCGGCCAGGAAGCGGGTGACCTTCGCCCCGAGGTCTTCCAGGAGGGCCTTGGCGGCGGCGTCGGACCTCAGCAGCAGTCCGTCCCGGTCCGGGCTCCGGCCGTCGGGCTGCGGCCCCTGGTAGTCCGGCTGGAGGTGGTCCACGGAGACGTTCGGGTAGCCCAGCACATGCCGCAGATGCTCCTGGTCGTAGGAGGCGAGCGAGCGCGCCAGTTCGGGGCCGATGCCGACGTAGTCGACGACCTGGCCCCACTTCTTGGCCGGGTAGGGCCGGTTGGTGCGGGCCACGGCCTGCAGCAGTCCCGCGCCGGACAGCTTGCAGTCCAGGTAGAGGACCTGCTCGACGGGTGCGTCGAAGCCGGTGAGCAGCATCGACTGGACCACCAGGAAGGCCATGGTCTCGGGCGGTGCACTGCCCTCAGTATCCGGCGGCGCGGGCGGTCCGCTGTCCGCGGGCAGGTCGAGATCGACGTTCCACACCTGGCCGCCGCTCGCCGGGGTGCCGACGCCGGACGGCTGCAGCCCGTGCGTCCTGACGTTCCATGCCGGGTCGGCCGTGATGTCGCGGGGAGGCAGCCCCTTCTTGAAGCGCTCGATGTGCGCGTCCTGGTGGCTCTTGGTGATCCACGGCCGCCACGACTCCGGATCGCTGCCGCCCTGCCTGGCCGGGGAGACGACGACGGCCGCGTCGAGCGTTCTCAGTACCTCGCGGTCCGGCAGGAGCATGAGGAGCGCCCGCTCCTCGTCGTCGGCTTCGAGCGCGGCCATGGGGTCGGCGATCAGGGCCGGGTCGAGCGCGTCGAGGCGGGCGACGAGGCGGTCGCGGGCGGCGAGCAGCGCTGTGTGGTAGCGGACGGCGGCGAGCCGGGAGACGGTGGCGATCTGTGCCCCGAAGCGGTCGGGCAACGCGGTGCGGGCCCAGTGGTCGAGCATGTGCTCGGCCTTGACCTCGATCACCGACGGGGCTTCCAGAATCTCCTTGCGGCGGCCGAACTTGCGCAGCACCTCGGCCCGCAGCTTCGGATCGGACGGCACCTTCTCGTCGAACCGGGCGTCGAGGGCGGCCTGTTCGATGACTTCGAGCGGTACGGCGTACGCCTCGTAGCGAACGGGCACGACGGACCGGTCGAGTTCGGCGTCGCGCAGGGTGTACGTGTCGGTGTACGGGCCGAAGATCTCCTCGCTGCGTTTGCGGTTGCGGTCGATCACCGGCGTGCCGGTGAAGCCGACGAACGCGGCGCGCGGGAGCATGGCTCGCCAGCGGGCGTGCTGCCACTTGTCCTGGCCCCGGTGGGCCTCGTCGATCAGGACGACGACGTGGTGGTGCGGATTGGCCACCCGGTTCTGTACGTGTCCCTCGTCCTCGGCACCGTCCTCGTCATCGTCGGCGGGGGCGGCGTCGGGCAGTGACTCCTCCCGGCCGTCGTACGCGGTGTCGTCGCGCTGCGCCTTCTGCAGAGTGACGAGGACGACGTCCCCGACGTCCACCTCCAGGTACTTTCTGGCCCGCTTGACACCCGGCGCGCGATGTACCTTCTCCTCGGTGGCGGCGAGGCTGGCACGGATCTGCTTCTCCAGGTCGATGCGGTCGGTGACCACGACCACCTTGTGCGACTTCAGAGCGGGACGGCTGCGCAGGTGCCGGACGAGGAACGCCATGGTCAGGCTCTTACCGGAGCCCTGGGTGTGCCAGACGACACCGCCCCGGTGGCTGACGGCCACGCCGGCCGCCGCCTTCCGGTCCCGCTCCTCCAGCTTTCGCGTGAGCGCCTTCACCGCCTTGAACTGCTGGTGGCGGCCGACCAGTTTGACCGTACGGTGACCGCTGCCGAGCCGGGTGGTGAAGTCCCTTACCAGGTCGAGGAGATGGGCAGGGCGCAGCATCCCGGCGACGAGGATCTCCTGGTCGGTTAGGGCTGCCGACGCGGGCTTGTGTACCTCCTCACGTACGCGGTCCTCACTCACGGGCGCGACCGTGCGCCACGGGGCGAAGTGCCGGGGTTCTGCGGTGACCGTGCCGGTCTCGGCGTGGTCGCGGTCGGTGCCGACCAGGACCTGCGCGAAGCGGACGAACTCGGGTACGGCGGACGGGGAGTTGACGCTGGCGTACCGGAGAACCTGGTCGACGGCGTCGTCCAGGGCGGCCCGCACGTCTCCCTGAGGGCCGGACACCACGGGCGCCTTGCACTCGATCACCACCCAGGGCAGCCCGTTCACGAACAGCACGAGGTCGGGCGTGACGGGAGCGGCGTCCTTCCGCTCAACCCGGAACTGGGAGACGACGAGCAGGTCATTGCCGCCGCCGGGAGTGTCAGGCTGCTCCCCGAACTCGCCGTCCCAGTCGACGAGTCGTACGTGTTCGGGGTCGCCCTTCGTCCAGCCCGGCAGGGTGCGGGCATTGCGGCCCTTGCGCAGGAGATCGGTCACCTCCAGGTTCCCCGCGACGCCGCGTTCCTTCGGGCCCTGCCCCGGCGCGGTGCCCTGGACCAGGGCAAGCAGGTGGTCGAGCTGCGCGTCGCTCAGCCAAGGTTCCCCGTCCGACGGCCTCGGGTTGATCCTGGCCACGGCGGCCTTGAACCGGTCCGCGTACACGACGGTCTCGAAGCTCGCACGGTCCGAGGCCTGCGGCGCGGTGGCCGGCCCGGCGGTGGGGCCGCCCCGGAGATGGGCCCAGCCCATCGCCGTCAGCTGCTCGATCAGCGGCCGCTCGGTCCTTACGTACTCCGGCTGCTCCGCCACGCGCCTGCCCTCCCCGGCCACCGGCCTCGATCCCCGCCCCCCGGTAGGCAGGACAGGTGATCGAAACTCTATCGGCGGCCGGAGAGCGTGGCGCGGGGTGCGCGCGGATCAGGCGGCGAGCACCGGGGAAGGTGGCCGGAAATCACCCCCAAGGGCGACCTCGAACCAGATGGTCTTGCCGCCCGGTCCGCCGTTAGGCCCGTCGACGGAGCCGCAGCCACCCCACCGGTCGGCGAGACTCTCGATGATCGGCAGCCCCCGGCCGCAGGGAGCGGCGGGATCGGGCATCGCCAGGCCCGGCGCGAACGGAGGCAGATCCGGACTCGCGTCCCAGACGCTCACGCGCAGCACGGGGCAGAGCCAGTGCATCCGGACGATGACCGGACCCTTGGTGTGCCGCACCGAGTTGGTGGCGAGCTCGCAGGTCAACAGCTCGGCCCGGTCGACGAGTTCACCGACCCCGTGGGCGTGAAGTACGGCGCGGACGGCGCCCCGGACGACCCGGGGACCGCGCGGATCGCAGGGGAAGTGGATCTCGTACGTCCAGGGCGCGGCGAACGGGATCGGGGCGGGGTGGTCGCCGTAGCTGACGTTGTAACTGACGGGGTGGGTCGATTCGTTGCTCGGATCAGTGCTCTGTTCGTTGCTGCTCACGAGAGTTTACCTCCGTGGTGCGGTACGGGTTCTTTACGGCGCCTGTCGCGAACTACCGGATGGCGTTGGCATTGCCGGGACCCTGCCTTCCGGAGGGCGGGGAGGCCGGTGCGCTTCCGCCGGGCGGCGGGGACTAGGGAGGCGCGATTAACAAGGTACCGCGAGATCACATAACGTTGCTACTCAGCTACACAGAAGAGTTAACCTTTGGATTCTGATAGACCGTGAGTCATCGACTCGGCACACTGTGCGCGAGCACAAGGAGAGGCTTCATGTCACCTCGACAGACCCCGACCATCCTTCAACGCAGGTTCGGCACCGAGCTGCGACGGCTCCGCGAGGCGGCAGGTATGTCCGCGCCAACAGCCGCCGGACTGCTCGGCACTGACCGCACGGTCATCTCGAACGTCGAGGCCGGCCGCTTCGGCATCAGCGAGGAACGCCTGCACCGCCTCGCCAGCATCTACGAATGCGACGACGCCGACCTCGTCGACGCCTTGGCAGACCTGACCGGCAGTCGCAAGACCGGCTGGTGGGAGGAGTACCGGGGCAAGATCCCGCCTGGTTTCCTGGACGTCTCCGCGCTGGAGGATTACGCCGTCGGCTTGCGAACAGTGCAGATCGCGCACCTGCCCGGCCTATTCCATACCGAGGAACACGCCCGCGCCATCTTCGAGTTGTTCTTCCCTCCACTCGCCCGCCTGGAGATCGAGCTGCGCGTGGCACACCGCCTGGCGCGCCAAACCGTGGTGACCGGTGACTCGCCCATCTCCTACTCGGGTGTCATTCACGAAGCGGCCGTGCGCATGCAGCTCGGCGGTCGCGATGTGGCCAGGGCCCAGCTCCAGCACCTGCTGGAGTCCAGCGAACGCCCCAATGTCACGCTGCGCGTGGTTCCTTTCGAAGCAGGCGGCTTCCCCCTGCTCGGGGACTCCTCCGTGCTGTACGCCGAAGCGCCCAATCCCCATCTGGACACGGTCCATATGGACTCCCCCGCAGAGCCTGTGTTCATCGACTCACCAACCCAACTGGCGAACTTCCGAACGCGACTGGACATAGCGGAGAAGGTGGCGTTGACTCCCACCAAGTCCAGGGACTTCGTCCGCAAGATCGCAAGAGAGCTGTAAGGGGTGTCGCACGTTGCCCGGCCCGCAGTGGTTGAAGTCTTCATACTCCGACTCCGGTGGCAACAACTGCGTCGAGGTCGCCCCGGTGCGGGCAGGAGTTGCTGTGCGGGACAGCAAGCGCCCGGCGAGCGTGTTCGTCACGGGCCGGGCGTCATTCGGTGCGCTGATAGAAAGCCTCAGGTCCGGTTCACTCGGGACCGACCGCTGAGCAGGTCTTCGATCACGCCCTGCTGGATCGTGCGGAGCTTGGCGATCTGCTGTTGCAGCACGGCGGCCCGCTCCCGAGCCGCATGTACCGGGCCGAGTAGACGCCGTTGCTCCTCCACCGGCGGTACCGGAACCGGCATCTGCTTCACCTGGGTCGAATTGATCGACGCAAGGTTGGTCGTCTGCTTACCCACACGCTGGAAGTAGGCGCGGCCCTCGGGCGACGCGGTATACAGCGCGAGGAAGTCCGGCAACATCTGCTCGCCACAACGAACCCGGAACACGTGGTTCTGGTGCAGACACTCGTCAATACGGCCGTCCCAGACGGCGCCTCGGCCCAGCTTGTCGAGATCGCCACCCTCGGTAAGTAGCAGGTCACCCTTCCTGAGGGCGTAGCGCTCATACTGCGTCTTCACGATACGGACCGTCTTGACGTCAGTGGTGTCGATTCGCCCATCGAGCACGTTCGCAACGCGAAGGTAGGGCAACTCGACGGTTCCGTCGCCCACTGGTTCCGAGCCGAGCGTGACACCGGCCGCAACGGTGGCGACCGAGTCGAGACACAGACCAGCTGCACCGACTTGGCGCAACGCATCGGCCGCAAGGGCAGATTCAGCGATCTGCACCTTGTCCAGCACACGCTCCAACGCGGCGATTCGTTGCCCCACTGCCGAGTTGATGCCGACAACCCCTTCCTGTTCCTGAATCGACAGCATAGGGAATGGAACATCCCCGAGCAGCCGCGAATTGATGGTGTACAACCCGGAGCTCGTTGCGCACCTACTTAGCCAATATTTCCGTACGTACTGCGAGTTGAGCCACATCTGGGCAAATTCTGGTACTGCCCCATCAAAACGAAGGCGAAACAGGTGGTTCTGGTAGAGCAACCCCGCGTGCTCCGGAGGAACAATCGCACATCGCCCAATCTGGTGCGGATTCGCATGCCCTTCGACGAGGAGCACGTCTCTGGGGCGCACTTCATACCTTGGGCGGTCCTGAGGCTGTTCTTCCAGCTTGGCGAGATCGCCAACATCGATGCTTCCCTGTCGCACATTGGCAACTCTGAGATAGCCTGTCGGCCGCCTGGCTGGGACTCGGCTCGGTCCCAAGGTGATCCCGGATGCAATCGCCGCAACTCTCGAAAGAGGCACAGCAACGCCGCTCAGCCTCGGTGGCAGCAAGTCCCGCTCAGACATATTCGAGCCCTCCCAACTCGATAGTCATCCTGCGAGACGTGGACTCCGCCCGCTTCTCCAGGTCCGTCAGCGACACCTCGTACTTCTCGACCCAGCGTCGGAAAGAAGCGACGATCTCGCGGCGGCCCGCCGCCAACGCCACGTTCAGGCGGTCGGACAGGTCGCGGCGGAGGACCGCTAGGACGACGCTCTCCGGGCCGCCCTCCTCGGCCTTCTTCAGGTCCGCGGCCGCCTTCAGGTCTGGCAGGAAACGGTCGTCGAGCGCCTTGCGCTTCTTGCGCGCCGCCGTCAGGGCCTTCTTGGCTGCCGCCAACGCCTTTTCGAGGGCGGCGAGTTGCTCCGGGGAGACGGGCTCCGCCGGTTCACCGGAGTCGGACTCGTCGTCCGTGTCCGTACCCGCATCCACCACCGCCGACCTCGCCTCAGCCGCCGTCTTCGCGGCAGCCTCCGCCTCCGCGACCGCCACGTCCGCCGCCTTGACCGCCTCCAGAAACTCCGGGATCAACTCCCGTACCACCGGTTGGTCAAGGGCCCGGCGCCGCTCCGCCGGAGAGACCGACGAGCGCTTCGCGTCGTCCGCGCCACCACCCGGGACCGCCGGGTCGACGATCGCCTCGACGGAGTCGACCCAGCCCTCCAGGACCCGCTCGAAGCCGCCGGCCGCGAGGGCCTTCATGTCGTAGCGGTTCTCCGTCCACCACGCGGCGATGATGCCGACGGTCGTGAACTCGTCGAGGACCCCGGCCCCGCCGACCGCGGCCGTGAACCCGTCAAGAAGCCCGCCGCGCAGATCCATGAGCTTCCGGTCCGCCGCGAGCTGCGCGAAGAGACCGGAGCTCTTCGACCACCACTCGTCGTACGTCTCGCGCAGCTCCGCCTCCCGCGCGTACGTCAGTCGCGGAATACGGGCGGCCGTCGCCTCCGTGCCCTCCGGTAGGAAGTCGTAGTAGGCACCTGAGCCTGTATCCGTATCCGTGTCTCCGTCCCGGCGTGCGAACAGCGAACCGGCGTCGACTCCGTACGCCTTGAACAGCTTCTCCTTGGCGGCGACTTCGGCGACCGGCACGCCCCCGTACAGATGCGCCCGTACATCCTGCGGCTCCGCGGGCGGTGAATTGTCGACCCAGCGGCGGATGTTGAAGTTCGCCTCGGGAACGCCCTTCGCGTCGGGGGCGAGGAGTTCGTCGCGGTGTACCTCGCGCGAGTAGCCGTCGATGAGACGCCATTCGCGGAAGACCGTCACGATCTTCTCGATGTGTTCGGGGCCGAGTTCGTTCTGGTTGCGGCCGGGCGTGAAGTCCCGGTCGGCGTTGATGAAGAGGACCTTGTTCAGCCGCTTCGGATCACGCTTTCCGTGCGGGGGCCGCAGGATCAGGATGCAGGCCGGGACGCCCGCGCCGTAGAACAGGTTCGGGCCGAGGCCGATGACGGCCTCGACGCAGTCCGCGCGGAGCATCCCGATGCGGATGTCGCGTTCCTTGCCGCCCCGGAAGAGCACCCCGTACGGCATGACGACGGCCGCTCGTCCGCCGTCCTCCTCGAGGACCGACACCATGTGCTGGACGAACATCAGGTCGGCCTTCTTGCCGCTCCCAGGCGTCCAGCCCCAGTGCATCCGCTTGCCGTGGTCCTCGTCGGCCTTTGCGACGGCGTCCTCGTCGTACGGGAGCGAGAACGGAGGGTTGGACAAGATCGCCGAGAACTTGCGCAGCCGCCCGTTCTCGTCGAGGTGGAGTGGCTCGGCGAGCGTGTCGCCGTGCTGGAGGTCGAAGGTGTGGATGCCGTGCAGGACCATGTTCATGCTGGCCATGGACCAGGACGGGCCGTTCTTGTCCTGTCCGTTGACCGACAGTTCCTCCGGGTCACCGCCGTGTTCCTCGACGTGCTCGCGGGCCGCGATCAGCATGCCGCCGGAGCCCGCGCACGGGTCGTACACCGACTCCCCGGGCTGCGGGTCGACCAGGCGCACCATCATCCGCACCACCGAACGCGGCGTGTAGAACTCGCCGCCGCGCTGGCCGGCCGAGTCCGCGAACCGGCCGAGAAGGTACTCGTAGGCCGCACCCAGCATGTCGGGGAACTCGAAGTCCTCGTTGCGCAGCCGGTAGAGGCTGAAGTGCCGGACCAGTGAACGGAGTTCGGGATCGGTGAAGCGCGGCTTGGTGCCGACCACCTCGTTGAAGCTGATGTGCGAGGCGATGCCCGCGAGCAGGTCATTGCCCTCCTGCAGCGCCACCAAAGCCTCGTCCAGGCCCTGGCCGACCTTCTCGGTCAAGGCCATGATGCCGGGCGCCGGGCTCTGCGGCGTCTCCGGGTCGTGGTGCGGTCCACGCCACCAGCGCGCTCGCGGCGGCACATAGAAGACGCGCGGATAGGCGCCCGGATTGTTCGCCTTGGCCAACGCCTTCGCCTCGTCACCAACGGTCTGCGCGAGCCGTTCCTCATACACCCGCTTCCACTCCGGCTCGAACTCGTCCGAGGCCCGCTTCAGGAAGAGCATCCCGAAGATGAAGTCGCGGTACTCGGAAGCATCCATCCGGCCGCGCAGGATATCGGCGGCCGAGAAGAGATGGCGTTCGAGCTCGGGCAGGGTGATTCTGGCCACGCGCGGATCCTTCGTACGGAAATGGAGGTGCTACGGAAGATTAGACGGCCCGCGGGTGAAGGAGGTAACCCGTCCGGAACCGGACATTCGGAGCGGTACGACCAGGGATCAGGGCCGCCGCTCAGACCTTCACGATGCCCAGACTGACCAGGAGCCGCCACACGTCGGTGGAGGGGTCCCGGTTCAGGACGTCGCAGTTCTTGGCATGTCCGGAGCGGGCGGCCCGCTCCTTCGCCGAGCGACCGTACTTCGGCTCCTCGAACGTGGCGTTGGCGGGCTTGCACGAACCGTGCTCACACTGACCGACCAGGGCTCGCGCGTGCTGCACCGCCGTCTTCTCCTTGCCTTTCAGCGCCTTGGTGCGGGCATCGCTCAGCCCCTTGTCGGGCTTGTCGAACCGCTTGTATGCGGGGTCGGCCTTGCGCAGCTTCTCCAGGACGTGCGTGTTCTTCGCCGCGCCCTGGGCACCGCCGAACTGCTGGAAGTGCAGCAACAACCACAGCTCGAACGAGGGGTGGGAGAAGCAGACCTCGGTGTCCGAGTCCGCAGCGGCCTCGAACGCCTCGGGGATGTCATGGTGGCTGTCTCGGTCGAAGAGCACCCAGGTCTCGTCCTCCCCCTGAGCGGCCTCGACCACCGCCTTTACGGTACGGGACGGGATCAGGCCGTCGGCCTTGCGGACCGGCTTGATGGTGAAGGGCGGTCGGCCGGTCTCGCTGTCCCCACTCCCGAACTCCTTGTTGAGGTACCGCAGGTAGTCGTACTCGGTCACCTCGCCCTCACACCCCACGTAAAGCACCCGCTCGCGACGTGAGTACTGCGACGGAGGCGCCTGCGGCGGCATCACCGTGCTCGCCGCGTCCTTCTTCGATCTGCGCCTGCTGCTCATGCTCCGCGCCCACCCCGTTCGCTCACGCCGTCGCTGCCGCCTTCTCCTCCAGCCAGGACACCTCGCGGGCGATCTCGCCCGGGGTCACCCGGGGCACCCCTCCGTACCGGCCACGCAAATAGCCCCGCTCCAGGTCCTCGCCCTCCTCCGGATGGGCGGCGACCAGCGGATACAGCTCACTCGCGCCGGACTTCGTCTTGGCGGTCAGCCATACCTGGTCGCGCCGGAGCGGACGGTCGAGTACGGCGTTGCCGAGCAGCGTGGCGTCATGGGTGGTGAAGACCAGCTGGGCGCCCTTGGTGTTGGCCTTGCGGTCCTGGAAGAGACGCACGACCTCGGCGGCCAGCGTGGGGTGGAGACTGGAGTCGAGCTCGTCCACCAGCAGCGTCGTCCCGTTGTCGAGGACGGCGAGCATCGGGCCGAGGAAAGCGAACCACGCGTGCGTACCGAAGCTTTCCTCGGTGAAGAAGTCGAGGGCCACCGCTTGCGCCCCCTCCGTCCGGTGCCGAAGGGAGACCGCGCCGGTGTCCGCGTCGAGGTCGAAGCCGGTGACGCCCAGGTCGGCGGCGGCCAGGAGCTGGACGAGTCGTTCGCGGTAGCTGGTGTCGTCGTGGAGTTCGGTGAGGCGGCGCTTGGTCCAGTCGGCACGGTGGCTGATGTCCGCGCCCGGGGTCATCAGCCACAGGTTGTTCAGGAACCAGCGGTGCAGGGCGGACAGTTGAGGGTCGTTGAGGGTGGCCGCCGTGGAGAGGAAGAGGGCGTTCGGCCGGGTGAGCGCAACCAGGTCGTCGCGGCGGCCGGTGAAGGCCGGGCTCTCGAAGAGGTACTCGTCGCCGTCCTCCGCCGGGCGGTCCGCCTCCCTGTCGAACCAGACCTGCCGGATGCCGCCCGGGTAGGCGTGCAGCCATTCGGCCTCGACCCGGTCGTCGGAGAGTTCGAAGCCGTACGTGTAACGGACGGGGGTGCGGGCGCCAAGGACCAGGTCGACCTCGAAGAGGGTGGTCTCCTCGGCGCTGGCGGCATCCAGCTTGAAGGGCTGCCGGTGAGGCACCCCGGGATACTTGGCCCAGTCCGCGAAGGAGGTGCGTACCGCCTCCCGCATGGCGTGGAACGCGCTGAGCAGGTTGCTCTTGCCGGAAGCGTTCGCACCGAAGATCCCGGCCACGGGCAGCACCGGCACGTGCCCGCCACCGTCCTGAGCGATCCCGCTGTCCCGCGCGATGCCGTCGGAACTGTCAGCGCTGCTTGCTGCAGCGACAAGTGTCAGCTCGGCCTCGTCCCGGATCGAGCGGTGATTCGCCACTCGAAAGCGCAGGAGCACCGTCCACCTCCCGAAGGGGCGGGGAGGTCCCGCCGCCGGCTCACACTGTGCGGGCCTTCCGCGGGGCCAGCCTATGCCGGGTGGTCGGGCCGTGCCAGCTCCTGCGAGTTCTCGATGATCAGGCTGTGGCAGCTTCCCGGCGAGCCGTGGTAGCGATGGTCGCCGAGCCGACGACGCGTGTGCCGTCGTACAGGACGATCGCCTGGCCGGGGGCGACGCCCCGGACCGGCTCGGTGAACGTGACGCGCAGGGTGCCGTCGACCAGTTCCGCGCTCACCTCGGTCTCGCCGCCGTGGGCGCGGAGCTGGGCGGTGTAGACGCCCGGGCCGGTGGGGGCGGTGCCGCACCAGCGGGGCTTGATCGCGGTGAGGCCGGTGACATCGAGGGCGGCGGCCGGGCCGACCGTGACCGTGTTGTCCACGGGTGAGATGTCGAGGACGTAGCGCGGCTTGCCGTCGGCGGCGGGGGTGCCGATCCGCAGCCCCTTGCGCTGGCCGATGGTGAAGCCGTACGCCCCCTCGTGGGTGCCGAGCTTCGCGCCGGACTCGTCGACGATGTCGCCCTCGGCCCTGCCGAGCCGCTGGGCCAGGAAGCCCTGGGTGTCGCCGTCGGCGATGAAGCAGATGTCGTGCGAGTCGGGCTTCTTCGCGACCGCGAGGCCCCGGCGCTCGGCCTCGGCGCGGATCTCGCCCTTGGTCGTGAGCGTGTCGCCGAGCGGGAAGAGCGCGTGCGCGAGCTGCTGCTCGTCCAGGACGCCGAGGACGTACGACTGGTCCTTCGCCATGTCGGAGGCGCGGTGCAGTTCGCGGGAGCCGTCGGGGAGCGTCACGATCTTCGCGTAGTGGCCGGTGCAGACCGCGTCGAAGCCCAGGGCGAGCGCCTTGTCCAGCAGGGCCGCGAACTTGATCTTCTCGTTGCAGCGCAGGCACGGGTTGGGGGTGCGCCCCGCCTCGTACTCGGCGACGAAGTCCTCGACGACGTCCTCGCGGAAGCGGTCGGCGAGGTCCCAGACGTAGAACGGGATGCCGATGACGTCGGCGGCGCGGCGGGCGTCGCGCGAGTCCTCGATGGTGCAACAGCCCCGCGCGCCGGTACGGAAGGATTGGGGATTCGCGGAGAGCGCGAGATGGACGCCGGTGACGTCGTGGCCCGCTTCGGCGGCGCGGGCGGCGGCGACGGCGGAGTCCACGCCGCCCGACATGGCGGCGAGGACGCGGAGGGGGCGGGTGCGCTGCGAGGTGTCAGTCATAACCCCTCCAGAGTAAAGGGACGCGGGAACCGGGGCCCGCGAGTATCCGTTGGGGATCACATGGGGGCGACGACTGGTGATCGGGACCGGCGGATCGGGCGGCGGGCGCTGCTGGTCGGCGGGGCGGCGGCGGCCGTGGGCACGGCGGTGCTGACCAGGGACGAGCTGGCGCGGCTGTACTGGCGGCTGCCCGGTGTGCGCAGGTCCCGGGTGGCGGGTGCGGTGGATTTCAGGGGCGCGCGCTGGGCGGCGGCGTCCCCGGCGAACTACCGCACGGCGGACCGGCCGGACGACTACCCGATCGACCGGGTGGTCGTCCATGTCACCCAGGGCGGTTACGCGAGCGTGGTGAAGGCCTTCCAGGATCCGGCGCACGGGGCGGCGGCGCACTACATCGTGCGCAGGGACGCGCGGATCACGCAGCTGATCCGCGAGCTGGACGTGGCGTTCCACGCGGGCAACCGGTCGTACAACGAGCGCAGTGTCGGCATCGAGCACGAGGGCTTCGTGGACCGCCCGGAGGACTTCACCGACGCGATGTACGCGGCGTCGGCGCGGCTGACGGCCGCGATATGCCGGCGGTACGGCATGCCCATGGACCGGGAGCATGTGATCGGTCATGTGGAGGTGCCGGGGACGGATCACACCGACCCGGGGAAGCACTGGGACTGGGACCGTTACATGGGGCTTGTTCGGCGCGTCGGACAGGCCTGACTCCGGGGCGGTCGCGGTGTCCGCGGAGGTGAGGCCCGCGGCCGGCAGTCCGCCGGAAGCGGAACGGGAATCGGAGGGAACGGGTTCGGGGCTCTGCGCCGAGGCAGGGAACTTGCGTCCTCTGGAAGCGACTTGGGGTTGATTCCGCGTGTCGCGGACCACCGCCGCCGTGGCCGGGATCAGCTCAGTCCGGCGGCCCGGGCGCGCTCCACCGCCGGGCCGATCACCTTCGCGACCGCCTCGACGTCGGCCTGGGTGGAGGTGTGGCCGAGCGAGAAACGGAGGGTGCCGCGGGCCAGGTCCGGGTCGGTCCCGGTGGCCAGCAGGACGTGACTCGGCTGGGCCACCCCGGCCGTACACGCGGAGCCCGTCGAGCACTCGACGCCCTGGGCGTCGAGCAGCAGGAGCAGCGAGTCGCCCTCGCAGCCGGGGAAGGTGAAGTGCGCGTTGGCCGGGAGGCGGTCCACCGGGTCGCCGCCGAGGATCGCGTCCGGTACGGCCGTACGCACGGCGTCGATCAACTGGTCGCGCAGGGCGCCGATCTCGCGGGCGAACCACTCGCGGCGCTCGACGGCGAGGTTCGCCGCGACCGCGAAGGAGGCGATCGCCGGGACGTCGAGGGTGCCGGAGCGGACGTGCCGCTCCTGGCCGCCGCCGTGCAGGACCGGTACGGGGGTGTACTCACGGCCGAGGAGCAGCGCGCCGATGCCGTACGGGCCGCCGACCTTGTGGCCGGAGACGGTCATGGCGGCGAGGCCGGAGGCGGCGAAGTCCACCGGGGTCTGGCCGACGGCCTGGACCGCGTCGGCGTGCAGGGGGATGCCGAACTCGCTTGCCACGTCGGCGAGTTCACGGACCGGCAGGACCGTGCCGATCTCGTTGTTGGCCCACATGACCGTGGCGAGGGCCACGTCGTCGGGGTTGCGGGCGATGGCCTCGCGCAGCGCCTCGGGGTGGACCCGGCCATAGGCGTCGACGGGGAGGTACTCCACCGTCGCGCCCTCGTGTTCGCCGAGCCAGTGGACCGCGTCGAGGACCGCGTGGTGTTCGACGGGGCTGGACAGGACGCGGGTGCGGGTGGGGTCGGCGTCGCGGCGGGACCAGTAGAGGCCCTTGACCGCGAGGTTGTCGGCCTCGGTGCCGCCGGAGGTGAAGACGACCTCGCTGGGGCGGGCGCCGAGCGCTTCCGCGAGGGTCTCCCTGGATTCCTCGACCGTGCGACGGGCCTTGCGGCCGGAGGCGTGCAGGGAGGACGCGTTGCCGGTGATACCGAGGGTGGCGGTGAGAGTTTCTACCGCCTCCGGGAGCATCGGGGTCGTGGCTGCGTGGTCGAGGTAGGCCATGGTGAGTCGATTCTACGGGGGTGGCTCCGCCGTAGGACCGAGGGGCGCCGCGCTCGGCTCGGGCCGGTGGGTCGCTGCGGGCCGTGCGGGTCGGTCGCGACCACGCGGCGGTAGCCGCATACCCAGAACAGTCCCGCGCCCCCTTGGGACACGCCTGTCCCGAGCCCTGCTCACAGACTCCAGGACACCGTGTTCGAGACCTCCATCGCGATGCCGAGGACCGCCAGGTCCGCCACGCCCAGGGCCAGGCCCAGGTATGCGCGGCCCTTGCGGCTTGTGCCGCGCCACAGGGACACCAGCGCCAGGACGATCGCGATCGGGCCCAGGAACAGGTTCAGGACAAGGAGGCCGAGGAGGCCCAGGATGAAGGACGCGACGGCCATGCCGTCGGCGTCGCGGGTGCGGGGCTGGGGGCGGGTGGTGGTGGCCGGGGCGGTGAGGTGCAGCATGCTCAGCTCCTGGAAGTCGTGGTGGACGGTCAGTTGGCCGAGGTGCGGCGACGGCGGGCGAGGCGCTCGCGGAGCGCGAAGACGGCCAGCCAGACGACGATCACGGCGGCGAGTCCTGCGGTGACGTCGAGCGGCGCGTGGGCCACGGTGCCCAGCACCACGCCGAGCAGCATGAGTGCGGCGACGAGGAACAGCATGGGATTCGATCCCCCCTCCGTTAAGTTTGGGTGAACGGTTGTAGTAACAGTTGTTCACTGACTTCGAGTCTAGCAACCCGCACGGCTTTTCAATTCCGGAGAACAGTTGTTAACTGGATGACATGAGTCACACTCTCGGCATCCGGCAGGCCCAGAAGCAGAAGACCCGCCAGGCCTTCCTGGACGCGGCACTGGGGCTACTGGAGGAGCAGAGCCTGAGCAGCCTTGGGCTGCGCGAGGTCACCCGGGCCGTCGGCGTCGCCCCGACCGCCTTCTACCGGCACTTCCGCTCCACCGCCGATCTGGGCGTCGCCCTCGTCGACGAGGCGCTGGGCAGCCTGCACCCCATGGTCCGCACGACGGTCTCCACACCCGGCCCGGAACGCATCGACCGTGCCGTGCGGCTGATCGCCGACCATGTGGCCGCGCACCCGGCGCATGTGCGGTTCATCGCCCGGGAACGGCACGGCGGGGTGCAGCCGGTGCGCGAGGCCATCCGGGACCAACTGGCCCGGTTCGCCGAGGAGGTCAGGACCGAGCTGGCCAAGGACCCCGAGGCGGCGGGCTGGAACGACGACGACCTGCTGATGCTCGCCCACCTCTATGTGGACCAGATGCTCATGACGGCGTCCCTGTTCCTGGAGACCCTGGAGTCGCCGGAGCCCTCGGAGACGGAGCAGCAGCGCGTCACCCGGGTCGCCGCCCGCCAGATGCGGCTGATCAGCCTCGGACGCCAGCACTGGCTGGATTAGTCCGCATCGGCCTGCCCGCCCCGTCCCGCTTCCCCTACGACGTGCCCGTCCTCGCGGCCCGCTGGCCGACCTGCGCCAGCACGGCCCCTCCGCCCCCGTGTGGCGTCCCGTCCACGACCCCGACCAGCGAGTCTCCTGGACCGGGCGTGCGTTTCGGGTCCGCGGGCAACACGAAGGGGCGGTCGTCCGGTCGTCGGACGTACCGCCCCTGTCGTACGGCGTCCGGCGTCAGCTCTTCGTGGCCTGCTGGGTCGGAGCGCCGCTGGGGGCCGCACCGCCCGCGCCGGGACCGCCCTGGCCGCCGCCGCAACCGCCGCCGCCCTGGCCGCCCCCGGGGCCGCCCTGACCGCCGGTGCCGGCGCCGGGGCCGCCGCTCGGCATGCCGGTGGGGGTGCCGGTCGGCTGGGCGGTGGCGTTGCCCGTAGGGGCGCCGGACGGGGCGCCGGAAGGGGCCCCGGTGGCGTTGCCGGTCGGCATGCTCGACGGCGCCTGACAGGACTGCGACTGGCCGGAGTTGGCGCTGCCGGAGGACGACGACGAGTCGCCCGAGCCGCACGCGGTCAGCAGCAGCGGAGACACGGCGAGCAGGGCGACCGCGGGGACGAGACGTACACGCTTCATGAGAGACAGCTCCATAAAGGATGAGGGAGTCCTGAGGCGTGGCACTCAACCAACGGCGCTTAGGGCGTACTTGAGCCCGCACTGTCCCCGGCCTGTGATTCGGGTAAAGGGCGGCTCAAGTCGCCGCCCTGACCTGCGTCTTCCTGGCCGTCCGCGCTTTACTCGCTGGTACACGTCCGTGACAGAACGGGGTCACGGGCAGGTACGTCAGCCCAGGCGAACCCTGGCCAACTGCCGTGACTGGGCGACCAGTCGGTCCGCGCCGTCCCAGACCTCGGCGTCCTCCTCCAGGAAACCGCCGGCCAGGTTGCGGGTGGTGATGGAGACACGCAGCGGGCCCGGGGCGGGGCGGTGGCGGACGTGGACGGTGAGTTCGACAGTGGGGACCCAGCCCTTGAGGCCGATCTCGAAGGCGGTGGGCGGCAGCGCGTCGACCGCGAGGAGCAGGGCGAGGGGGTCGGCGTCACGGCCGTCCGCGAGGCCGAACCAGGAGCGCATCTCGCCCTTGCCGGAGGGGGCGCCGAGGGCCCAGCCCAGGGTCGCCGGGTCCAGCTTGAGCATCAGGCGGTCGGTGATGGCGGAGCTGCCGTCGACCGGGGCAGGGCCGTCCTCGGGGCCGAAGCACTGGTCCATGGGCGGGATGGCGGGCGGGGTCGCCGTGGTACGGACGTCGTCGGGCAGGGTGGCGAGGTCACCGTAGGAGGCGAGGACGCGGATGCGCTCGACCTCGTTGCCTTCGTCGTCGTACTGGAAGAGCGAGGCCTGGCCGGTGGAGAGGGTGCGGCCGGTGCGGACGGTGTCCGTGCGGATCACGGCCGGGCCCGGCTGGGACGCGGTCAGGTAGTGCGCCGAGATGGTGAACGGGTCCGGATGGGGCAGTGTGTCCGCGAGGGCCCGGCCGAGGACGGCCAGCAGATAGCCGCCGTTGACGGCGTTGATGATGGTCCAGCCGGCCGAGAGGTCGATGTCGTAGACCCCGGGCGCGCGCCGGGTGACGGCGGTGTCTCGGTCGAACTCGCTGTCGCCGATCACGGCTCGCGTGGAAGCTGCTTCTGGCATGCGTGAACAGTACAACAGGAAATTACTAAGCGGTAGCTTTTCCGGCCGGATGCGGGTCGGCGCGGTGTGATCGGCGGGTAAGGGATCCACTCGGCCGGGTGAGGTTCCGGCAATTTCTAGGTAAGTGTCCGGACACGTCCGTAACCCGGAGCCGGTAATTCCCCTCTATGGGGACATGAGCCTCACCGGGACTCCGTTCCTCTACACGACCATCGTCCTGTCCGTGGTTGCCCTCATACTGCCGCTCGTCCTGTGGTCGAGGATGCGCGGGCCCAAGGCCGTGCGCACCGCGGCCCGGGTCCTGATGCTGCTGTTCGCACAGGCCACGGCGGTGACGCTGATCTTCGTACTGGTCAACAACGAGAACAGCCTGTACGACAACTGGGCCGACCTGCTCGGTACCGGCAACCACGTCCAGCAGGCCGCCGACCTCGGCCGGGACGGTACCGGCGGCATAGCGCTGACACGGTTGCCCAAGGTGAGGCAGGCCTTCACGGCGTCCACCGGACCGGGTATGCACGCCGCCGGCGGGGTGCGCGTCACCCAGCTCAAGGGCCGGGTCTCAGGCGTGAACGCCGAGGTCTACGTCTGGCTGCCGCCCCAGTACAACGAACCGGCGTACCGCAACCACAGGTTCCCGGTGGTGGAACTGCTGCCGGGCTACCCCGGCTCGGCCAAGGCCTGGTTCGGTTCGCTGAAGGTGCACGAGCAGCTGCTGCCGCTGATGAGGAGCGGCAAGGTCGCGCCCTTCATCCTGGTCGCCCCGCGCACCAACCTGCTGGCCGGTGTCGACACCGGCTGCGCCAACATCCCGGGCACGGTCAACGCCGACAGCTGGCTCAGCATCGACGTCCCGAAGATGGTGACCGACAACTTCCGCGCCGCCGCGGCTCCGGCCAACTGGGCCGTCGCCGGGTACTCGGCGGGCGCGCACTGCGCGGTCAAGCTGGCCGTCGCCCACCCGGACCGCTACCGGGCCGCGGTGAGCCTGTCCGGCTACAACGACCCGATCGGCGAACGCAATTCACTCGCCGCGCAGAGCGTGACCCTGCGCGAGCGGAACAACCCCTACCTGCTGCTCCGGAAGGCTGCCGCCCCGCCCCGGATCGCCCTCTACCTCTCCGGCGAGTCCGGCGACGGCTACCAGGCCGGGGTGGCGCTCGAACAGATCGCCAAGGCGCCGACCACCGTGCACGTGGTGTATCTGCCGCGCAGCGCGGGCGGCCACAACATGGCGCTGTGGCGGCCCCAGGTGCCGGAGGTCTTCGAGTGGCTCACCGTCAACATGGGCCAGAGCCACGCCCGGGCCGGAACTACTCCTCACGAACCGTCGTCCGCCGATTCCACGCACGCGGCGCTCGCCAGTGGAACCGCATCGCGAGCAGGCGCAACACGAAAGCGGTGACGACCGCCACCCCGCTGGTGAACGGGGTCAACGTGTCGTAGTGGATGCACAGCACCACCATCGTCGCCCCGACGATCGCCGGGACCGCGTACAGATCGCGGTCCCAGCGCAGCAGTGAGGGAACCTCGTTGGCGAGTACGTCCCGGAGCACGCCGCCGCCGACCGCGGTGGCGAGCCCGAGGGCGGCCGAGGCGGTCAGGTTGAGGCCGTAGGAGTACGCCTTCGTCGTGCCGGTCACGCAGAACAGGCCGAGACCGGCCGCGTCGAAGACCAGGACCGCCGACTGGATGCGCTCGACGTGCGGGTGGAGGAAGAACACCACGAGCGCGGTGAGCAGCGGGGTGATGAAGTACCCCAGGTCCGTGAAGGCGGCCGGGGGCACCGCTCCGATGATCACGTCCCGGAAGATCCCTCCGCCCAGCGCGGTGACCTCGGCGAGCACGGCGATGCCGAAGACGTCGAAGTTCTTGCGGACGGCCAGCAGCGCGCCGGAGATCGCGAACACGAAGATGCCGATGACATCGAGCGTGTGCTGGACGGAGGGAGAGAAGAGGTTCTGGAGCTGCACCCTGACATTGTGACCCGGCAGGGTGCATGAACCTTACAAAGCCAGGCTCACAGGGCGGGTTTCCCTGTGGTGAACAGCCAGGTCCGGAACAGGTCGTCGAGCTGCTGCCCGGAGACCTTCTCCGCGAGGCGGATGAAGTCGGCGGTGTCGGCGTTGCCGTAGCGGTGCAGCTTCGTCCACGCGGGGAGGAGCTTGAAGAACGCGGTGTCCCCGATCCGCTCGCGCAGCATCTGGAGGGTCATCGCGCCGCGCTGGTATACGGCGGAGGCGAACATGGTGTCGCGCTGCGGGTCGGCGACGACGGTCTGCCAGAAGGGGGTGTCGGCGGCGCGGGAGTTGTAGCCGGCCAGGAAGGAGTCATGGGCCGAGCGGGTGCCCTGGTGCTCCGCCCACAGCCACTGGGCGTAGGTGGCGAAGCCCTCGTTGAGCCAGATGTCCTTCCACTGCGCCACGCTCACCGAGTCGCCGAACCACTGGTGGGCCAGCTCGTGCACGATCGTCGTCTCGTTGCGCACCGCCGAGTAGGCCGGCTTGCTCTGCACCTCCAGCGAGAACCCCGCCTCCGGCATGTCGTCGACGATCGCGCCGGTCTCCTCGAAGGGGTACGGCCCGAAGATCTGCGACCAGTAGTCGGTGGCGGCGGCCGTCACGGCGTACACGTCGACGCTGTTGCTGTTCGCGAGGACCGGGTCGATGGCGACGTAGATCGGGATGCCGGAGGGCGTCTTCCCCGTCCGCACGTCGAACTTCCCGATGGTGGCGGTGGCGAGATAGGTCGCCATGGGTTTCGACTCACGCCAGTGGGTGTACGTCGAGACGCCCTTGTCGTACGTGTTCACGAGCCGGCCGTTGGACACACCCGTCAGACCCTTGGGCGCCTTGATCCGGATGTCGTAGGTGGCCTTGTCGGAAGGGTGGTCGCTGGACGGGAACCAGGTGGAGGCGGCGTTGGGCTCGCAGGCGACGAAGACGCCGTCGGGGGTCTTCATCCAGCCGTAGTCGGAGCCGAAGACGATGGGGCCGTTGAGGGGTTCGGGTATCCCGCCGTAGGTGACCGCGACGGTGAACTCGTGCCCCTCGGCGAGCGGGTTCCTCGGCGTGACGGTGATCTCGTCGCCGGTGCGCGCGAACCGGGCGCGTCTGCCGTTCACTTCGACGTGCGTGACCTCCAGTTTCTGGAGGTCGAGGTCGAAGGAGGAGAGGTTCTGGGTGGCGCGGGCGGTGAGGGTGGTACGGCCGTCCAGGCGCCCGGTGTCGGGAGCGTAGGCGACGTCGAGGTCGTAGTGGCGGGCGTCGAAACCGCCGTTGCCGAGCTGCGGGAAGTAGGGGTCACCGATGCCCGTGGCGCCCGGGGTGGGGGCGGGGGCGGCCGCGATGACGAAGGAGGCTGCTGCCGCGGTAGCGACAGCCGCCAGACGTGCCGAACGGGAGAGGCGCATGAGTCGTCCCTTCGGTGCGTGGTCCCATCAGACAGATGCGCCCAACCTTGCAGCTTCCCGTTCAGTCATGCACATGACTTTGCCAACCTGTCATAAAACGACACCTCCGCCGAATAGGGACACGGAAACCGGTATTCCCAATTCCATCTGAGCTTTACTTGAGGTTATCCACAAAACAATGGCAACGAGATCACCAATTCTCTGTCGCACTAACCGGGCCAAGCGCTAGGTTGAGGCTTACGGGGGAGTCGCCACACGGGGTGGTAGACGGATTTCCTCCGCTCCTCGACCAGGAGCCAGAATCTTGACGCAATACGCGAGAACCATGTCTGTCGGCGCGGCGTTGCTCTCTTTGATCGCCGTGGGCACGACCTCGGCCCAGGCCGCTACGTCCGGCACAGTGCATCCGGACAACTGCGGCACGGAGTCGGTGTACGAAGTCAGCAATATTCATTCCGACCGGATCGGAATGGTGCCGCCGTCCAGCGCGCCGGGCGGACACACTCTCGGCATCACCCTTACCGCGGGGACATCGGTCACCGGCACCGTCACCGGCTCCGTGTCGGCCGAAGAGGGCATCATCTTCGCCAAGGCCAAGGCAAGCGTATCCGTCTCCCTCGCGCTCTCGATGTCGGCGTCGATCTCCTACACGGACAGCTGGAAGGTGCCGGCGTCCTGGCGGGAGGGATACCTACACGCCGGCGCCGACCGAAAGGTGATGAACTGGGACGTCGGTCACTACGGCGCGAATTGCAAGTGGGTCATCGCGCGCAAGGGCGTCGCGAAATACCCGTACCACATTCCGGCATTCTGGAGCACCAAGGGATGAATTCCGTCGCCGGAGCTCGTTTCTCACCCTGCGCAGCGCGCGTTGCCGTACTCTCCGTCGCCTTGATGGCCGCGGCAGGCTGCGGTGGCGCGGATTCCACTGCGCGGCAATCGTCATCGCCGACCGCAGCCCACGCCTCGATGGCCGCGAAAACGCGGTTGCCGGTACTCGAGTCCCTCAAGTACCCGGTACCGTCCGGAAAGCTGTTGACGGCGCGGAGCGGGCGCGGCACCGCGCGGCTCGAGGTGCCCCTGGCGAAGACGGGCTCCCAGATCACGGTGCGGCTGATCTGCCTGGGACCTGGTGACGCGAAGGTGACCGACGGGTCCGGCGGCTCCGTCCTGAAGGTGGCCGGGTGCAACGCGACGGCGGCGTACACCACGGGATTTACCGGCACGAAGAGTGACCGGGTGATGCAGCTCGGGGTGAAGCCCTCCGTCGAATGGCGGCTGCTGGTCTGGGGATAGCCCGGCGGTCGCCCGCCAGACGCGAAAAAGGAAGTACCGGCGGGGGTGGCCCCCGCCGGTACTTCCTCGTCACCGTTCGACAGGCGGTCAGCTCTGCTTGTCGGTCGACTCCTGGTTCTCCTGGCTCTCGGCCTCCGCCGGCTCCCGGCTTTCGGCCTCCGCGGGAGTCCCGGCTTCGGCGACCTCCGCAGCCACCGCCGCCGAGGTGGCCGCGGACTCCGCGAGAACCTCGTCCGCGACCAACTCGGCCGCCTCCTTGGCGATCGTCAGCAGAACCGTGTCCTGCGGGGCCTGGTCGGCGAAGTTCTCCGGGTGGTGGCAGGCGACCTGCTGGCCGGGCTTCAGCTCGACGAGTTTCGGCTCGGTCGTCTTGCAGACCTCCGTCGCCTTCCAGCACCGGGTGTGGAAGCGGCAACCGCTCGGCGGGGAGATCGGCGAGGGCACGTCGCCCTGAAGCAGGATGCGGTCGCTCTTGGCGTTCTTGCGGCGCGGATCCGGGATCGGCACCGCCGACATGAGCGCCTTGGTGTACGGGTGCATCGGCGCCTTGTACAGGGACTCGCGGTCGGCCAGCTCCACGATCTTGCCGAGGTACATCACCGCGATCCGGTCCGAGACGTGCCGGACCACCGAGAGGTCGTGCGCGATGATCACGTAGGTGAGGCCCAGCTCCTCCTGGAGGTCGTCCATGAGGTTGACGACCTGGGCCTGGATCGAGACGTCCAGGGCGGAGACGGGCTCGTCGGCCACCACCAGCTTCGGCTTCAGGGCGAGCGCGCGGGCGATGCCGATGCGCTGGCGCTGGCCGCCGGAGAACTCGTGCGGATAGCGGTTGTAGTGCTCGGGGTTGAGGCCCACGACCGACAGCAGCCGCTGGACCTCCGCCCTGACGCCGCCCGGGGGCGTGACGCCCTGGAGCTTGAAGGGAGCGCTGATGATCGTGCCGATGGTGTGGCGCGGGTTCAGTGAGGAGTACGGGTCCTGGAAGATCATCTGCACATCTCGGCGCAGCGGACGCATGCCGCCCACCCCGAGGTGTGTGATGTCCCTGCCCTCGAACTCGACCTTGCCGCCGGTCGGTTCGAGGAGCCGGGTGATCAGTCGGCCCATCGTCGACTTGCCGCAGCCCGACTCGCCCACGACGCCCAGTGTCTCACCGGCCTTGACCTCGAAGTCGAGGCCGTCGACCGCGTGTACGGCGCCGACCTGCCGCTGGAGCAGACCCTTTTTGATCGGGAAGTGTTTCTGGAGCCCGGTCACCTTCAGCAGGGTCTCGCCAGGGGCGGCGTCCTTGGTGAGGGTGGCACCTTCGCCCTGCGCAGGGATGGTCACCGCTTTGTCCTCGCTCACAGCTTCGGCGCAATCTCTTCGGTCCAGATCCGCTCCCGCTGCTCCTGCGTCATGTGGCAGGCGGCCCAGTGCTGGCTGCCGACATCCGTCAGCTCGGGGCGGACCGTGCGGGTGACGTTGTCCTTGGGGACGTCGGCGTACGGGCAGCGCGGGTTGAAGGCGCAGCCGGACGGGATGTTGATCAGGGAGGGCGGGGAACCCTTGACCGGGATCAGGCGCTCCTGCTGCTCGCGGTCGAGACGCGGCATCGAGCCGAGCAGGCCCCAGGTGTAGGGGTGGCGGGGCTCGTAGAAGACCTTGTCGGCCGGTCCGCGCTCGATACAGCGGCCGCCGTACATCACCAGGATGTCGTCGGCGAGCTCGGCGACGACGCCCAGGTCGTGGGTGATGATGATGACCGCGGAGCCGAACTCCGTCTGCAGGTCCCGGATCAGGTCGAGGATCTGCGCCTGGACGGTCACGTCCAGGGCCGTCGTCGGCTCGTCCGCGATGAGCAGCTCGGGGTTGTTGACCAGCGACATCGCGATCATCGCGCGCTGGCGCATACCGCCGGAGAACTCGTGCGGATAGTTGTCGACGCGCTTGTCGGGCTGCGGGATGCCCACCCGGTCGAGCATCTCGACCGCGCGCCTCTTCGCGGTCTTCTTGTCGACGTCGTGGTGGATCCGGTACGCCTCCACGATCTGCTGGCCGATCGTGTAGTACGGGTGCAGCGCGGACAGCGGGTCCTGGAAGATCATCGCCATCTCGCGACCGCGCAGCTTGCGCACGTGGTCGGGGTCGGCGGAGAGCAGCTCGGTGCCGTCCAGCCAGATCTCGCCGGAGATCTGCGCCTTGCGCTTGCCGTACTGGCCGGCGGTGTGCAGGCCCATGATGCCGAGCGAGGTCACCGACTTGCCGGAGCCGGACTCGCCCACGATGCCGAGGGTCTTGCCCTTCTCCAGCGTGAAGCTGAGTCCGTCGACGGACTTGACCAGGCCGTCGTCGGTCGGGAAGTGCACCTTGAGGTCGCGCACCTCCAGGAAGGAGGTCGGGGCGGCGGAGCCGGAGGTGGGCTCACCCAGGGCGGCTCCGCTCTTGCTCAGGTCGGTCATGTGAGCCTCACTCGGGGGTCGATCACGGCGTACAGGATGTCCACCACGAGGTTGGCGATCAGCACGGCGAGAGAAGTGATCAGCGTGACGCCCAGGATGATGGGCAGGTCCTGGTTACGGATGGCGTCGAGCACCGCGCGGCCGAGGCCGGGCAGGTTGAACGTCGACTCCGTAAGGATGGCGCCGCCGATGAGGGCGCCGAGGTCCATGCCGAGCATGGTCAGGATGGGGGTCATCGTGGAGCGCATCGCGTGCTTGCCGATGACGACGGGCTCCGTGAGACCCTTCGCGCGGGCCGTGCGTATGTAGTCCTCGCCGAGGATCTCCAGCATGGTGGCGCGGGTGATCCGGGCGTACATCGCCGCGTACAGGAAGGCGAGAGTGATCCAAGGAAGGATCATGCCGCCGAACCAGCCGCCGACGCTCTGGCTGAGTGGCACGTACTGCGCGTCGATCCATTTCAGCCCGAAGGCGAAGATCGCCAGGCTGAGCAGACCGGTGAAGTAGATGGGGAGGGAGACACCCGCCAGCGCGACGACCATCGCACCGCGGTCCCAGATGGTGCCCCGCTTGAGCGCGGAGAGCACACCCGCCGCGACACCGATGACCAGCCACAGCACCGCGGCACCGAGCGCCAGTCCCAGGGTCACCGGGAAGCGGTCGGTGAGCACCGGCCAGACCGCCTGCTCGCTGCGGAAGGAGTAGCCGAAGCAGGGCGCGGCGCAGTGCGTCACGTCGCCGCCGCCGGAGTAGGTCCGGCCGACGAAGATGCCCTTGAAGAACTCCCAGACCTGGATGTAGATCGGGTCGCTCAGGCCCAGCTTCTCCCGTACGGCCTCGACGGCAGCCGGGTCGGCCTGCTTGCCCACGAAGCTCGCGGCGATGTCGACGCCTGCCCACTTGGGGACGAGGAAGAAGATGCCGAAGACCACCATCACGATGACCACGAGCATCACTGCGGCGGCGAACAGCCGCCTGATGAGGTAAGCGAGCACAGCTTACGGCCCGCCGCGGGGCCGCGGACCACCGGAGGTCTTCCGATGGCCCACGACCACGCCGCGCCGGCCTTCACCTGCCTTTCGTGCCGTACGGCGGGTGTGCCGGTTTACTTCTTCGGGTTCTTCAGGCCGAGGTTGACGAAGTCGTACGTACCGCTGTAGTTGTCCGTCGTGTAGACGTTCGCCAGGTTGTCCGACCGCCAGTTGATGAACTTCTCGAAGGTGAAGGGCAGGTAGTACGCGCCCTCCATGACCTTGTGGTTGATCTCCGTGGAGACCTTGGCCTTGCCCGCCTCGTCAAGGGTGGTGACGTACTGGTCGAAGAGACCGTCGATCGTCTTGTCCTTGATCAGGGCGTAGTTGTTGTTGCCGCTCTGCAGGATGTACTTGCTGTCCCACAGCGGCAGACCGAAGCCCTGGACGGTCGGGAAGTCCGGGCCCCAGCCCATGATGATGATGCCGTAGCCCTTCTTCTGCACGTTCGAGGGGCTGCCGATGATGCCGGCGGTCTGCGAACCGTCGTACTGGTCGATCTGGGCGTTGATGCCGATCTTCTTCAGCGACGCCTGGAGCGACTGGGCGGTGGCCACCTCGACCGGCTTGTTGTTACGGACGGCGATGGTGGTGGAGAAGCCGTTCGGCTTGCCGCAGGCCTTCAGAGCCTTCTTGGCCTCCGCGACGTTGCCGTTCTTGTTGGCGCCGGAGATGCCGTACGGGTCGTACTTCTGGCCCTCGGAGCCCGGGACGGACGGCGGAAGCATGTTGGTGCCGATGTCGCCACCGGCGATCGGGCCACCGCGGGCGGTCTGCAGCGACACGTGGTCGGCGCCCAGGATGACGGCCTTGCGGCACTCGATGTTGTCGAACGGCTTCACGCTCTGCGGGAAGACCGCGTACCGGATGTAACCCGAGACCGGGTTGTCCAGGTTGGCCTTGTGCTCCTTCAGAGCGGTGGTGCGGCCCTGCGGGGACATGCCGGTCTGGTTGATGTCCAGGTCCAGGTCACCGTTGAGCAGGCGCTGGTCCAGCTGGTTGGCGTCCGAGAAGAACTCGACGGTGATCTTGTCCGGGTACGCCTTGCGGACCGGGTCCGAGGACTGCTTCCACTCGGTGTTGCGCACCAGCGTCAGGCTCTTGCCGGGGCTGTAGGACTCGAACTTGTACGGGCCGGAGGAGAACGGCTTCAGGCCGTACTTGGACTTGGTGTCCATGTCCTGGCGGACCGGGGAGGCCGAGACCAGGGCCAGCACGTCCTGGAAGTCCGAGTTGGCCTTCGGCAGGTGGAAGACGATCGTCTTGTCGTCCGGGGTGGAGATCGACTTCAGACCCAGCTTGTCCTTGGACGTGTCCTTGTAGGGGCCCTTGTACTCGCCCTTCGGGTCCAGGAAGTCCTTCAGGTAGGTCGGACCGCCGGAGAGCACGTCCTGCGCCCAGACGCGCTCGATACCGTACTTGACGTCCTTGGACGTGATCGGCTTGCCGTCCTCCCACGTGACGCCGTCACGCAGGGTGTACGTGTACGTCTTGCCGCCGTCCGAAACCTTCGCGAGACCGGTGGCGAGGTCCGGGGTGAGCTGGGCGCCGGCCTTGCCCGGCTCCGTCTTGCCCGTGACCAGCTGGCGGCTGTAGTAACGCGCGAAGTTCCACATGAAGCCGTAGTAGCCACGCGTGGTGTCCCACGAGTCGGCGTCCTGGGCACCGCCGAACCGCAGCGTGCCACCCTTCTTGGCCAGGGAAGCCTGGGCGACCTTGTTGTTCGCGGCGTCGAAGCCGGCGGCGCCGTTCTTCGAACCGCTGTTGTCGTCGCTGCTGCCGCCGCACGCCGCCGTGGTCAGCAGTGCGGCGACCGCAGCAGCGGCGGCAAACGCCTTCTTACGCCGCCCTGAGGTGCGTTGGGTAGTCACGATCTCGGATCCTCCGGATTTGATGAGAGACCCCGTGTTGGTGCCACGGGACGCTTTTGGGTACGGCTTTTTCAGCGGGACGCCTTCGGATCCAGCGCGTCCCGCACGCCGTCTCCGAAAAGGTTGAAGGCGAGGACGGTGATGAAGATCGCCACACCCGGAACCACCATGTACATGGGGTCCGACTCGTAGTAGTCGATCGCGCTCGAGAGCATCTGTCCCCAGGACGACGTGGGCGGCTTGACGCCCACGCCCAGGAAGCTCAGCGCCGCCTCAGTGAGGATGTTGGTCGGGATCATCATCGTCGTGTACACGATGATGGGCGCGACCAGGTTGGGCAGCAGCTCCTTGAACAGGATGTAGAACCGTCCGGCGCCCAGCGACCGCGCGGCCTCGACGTACTCACGCTCACGCATGGAGAGCGTCTGGCCGCGCACCACGCGTCCGATGTAGGGCCAGCCGAAGAAGCCGATGACCAGGATCATCACGAAGACGCGCACGTTGGACCCGGACAGGCCCAGCATCTCGTTCGGCATGACGGAGACCAGGGCGATCGTGAACAGCAGCTGCGGGAAGGCCAGCAGGCCGTCCATCACACGACTGATGAGCGAGTCCACCCAGCCGCCGAAGAAGCCCGCCAGGATGCCCAGCACGGTGCCCAGGACGACCGCGACGACGGCGGACAGGAAGCCCACCAGGAGCGAGACGCGGGCGCCGTAGAGGATCCGCGCGAAGATGTCGCGGCCGTTGACGGGCTCAACACCCAGCAGGTGGTCGCCGCTGACGCCGCCGAACGACCCCTTGGGGGTGCCGAACAGAGGGTCGATGAGGCTCTCGTTGTAAGCATCCGGGTCCTGGCCGACCAGGTGGGTGATCACTGGCGCGAGGAGGGCGACCACGACGAGGAGGAGGACGACGATGCCGCCCGCGAGGGCGAGTTTGTCGCGCTTGAGACGCTCCCAGGCGATCCGGCCCAGGGAGCGCCCCTGCACGGCCTTCTCACCAGCGGCGACAGCCGCCTCTTCGGCCGCGCTCGGGGCCGCTTCCGCGGTCGGCTCGTGCAATGGTGCCGTCATCTGAGCAGGGACCCCTCTCAACCGGCTGTAGCCGGGTTGCACTTGCCGCTGGTAGCGGCATGATCACTCTCTCCTGGGCAGGGGTGAACACCCCTTGGAGCGCGAGTCTTCAACGCTGTGGCGACCGGTTGCCAGAGTTGACGGTGAATGGATGCGTAACCGTGATGAGAGCTGGGAGTTTCGTTATCCGAACGACGGGTAACACATGCCGGACATGGACATAACTCATTAACACATTACGAAATACGACAAAGTCTCGCTATCTACGCACATAGAGTCACCGATGCCGATCGCCCGCCCATGCCGCGATCACACCACAGTGATGCAGGCCACACGGCATTCAGCCAGCCGCCCGACTTGCCCGATTATGGGGATTTTACCCCCTCTCGCAGAATGGACAATTAGGGTGCCTAGCGCGCGCAACGCCATGGTTTCACTAAGTAATTGAGGATCCCTTGAGGATTGAATAGCAGGTTCCGTATTTCTCGCTTGAAGCACACACACCACAGCGCTAACTTCATGCCCCGTCGGCGAAACAACCGCCACTCCAACGGGAAACGGGGACAAGGAAATGACCGCTATTGGAATGGTCGGCCGCGCTGTGGCCACTGCCGCACTTCTGGCCGGTGCGAGCTTCGCGGTACCGACGGCCGCCTCCGCCGCCGAAGTGCACCCGGACAACTGCGGCACCGGGCATTTCTGGGACGTCGATTCGGTGGGCCCCCGGTACTACCAGTCATCGGGTGGCACCGTGGGCGCCTACAACTCGAGCTCGCAGACCTCGACGCTCAAGTACACCCTCAGCATCACCAAGTCGCGTACGTCCGGCTGGACAAGCGGTGGCGGCCTGAGCGTCAAGGTCGCCGTGGCCGAAATCAACGGAAATACCAACTACACGGTATCCAAGTCGAACACCACGGGAATCTCCGTGGAACACAACCTCAGCGTTCCCGGAAAGCGCTACGGCTACATAACTCCGAAGGTGGAATTCCAGAAGTTCCACATAGAGAAGGCGCACTACGGCGCGAACTGCAAGACCGTCGTCGACAAGGACTACGGCGTATTCCGCGCCGTCACCGCGAAGATCTTCTACTCCACGTGCGTCGGAAAGACGCAGTGCACGACCAAGCCGTGACCCGGTGACAACTGTGCCCGCCTCTCGGACGAGAGGCGGGCACAGTGCTGTCAGTAGCCGCCGGGCGTCGGCGGATACCCGTACCCCGCGACCGGCGCCGGTGGCAGCGCCGCATGCGCCTCGCGGTCGTAGAACGGCCGTGCGGCCGCTCTCATCCACATCACCACCGGGTCGTACTCGTCGGTCATGGCGACCGTCGACACCGGCAGCCCGTCCGGCACCGCCCCGATCGACTGCTGCATCATCGCCCGCACCGAGTCCACGGCCGACGGCGACGTGTCGTACACGTCGAGCCCGATCGCGAGATAGGGCGCCCCGAGCGCCGGCTGCACCCAGGCCCGCCGCAGGGAGCGGACCGCAGGGGTACGGTGGGCGTTCTGCGACAGCAGCGCGTAGAACTGCGGGACCTCGATCGCGGGTTCCGCCAGGCGGAGCGGCCCGGCCGGCTGGCGGTCCAGGCCTGTCGCGATGCGGCGCAGGTCCAGCCAGGGGATGCCGACGCCGCCGCCCGGGGCGTGCGGGTTGAGCCAGAGACCGAAGTGGTCGGGATAGAGGGTGCGGGCCACGTCGACACCATCGACCACTTCGTACGAGCGGTTCCAGCCGCTCGCCGACAGTTCCTGGGCCGAGGTCACGCAGGGGGCGTAGCCGTGACCGTCGACCTCCATGTTCCCGTACTGGGCGTCGGGGGAGCCGGCCTGGCCGTGCCAGAGCAGCATCCAGATCTGGCCGGAGGAGGGCGTGGCGAGGGCGCGGAGGAGTGCCTCGTAGGCGTCGTAGCGCCCGGGCGTGACCTGGCGCAGCATGTGCTCGACGCTGCCGCTGAGGCTCGCGCTCACCTGTCGTACCGCCCCTTCGAAGAGTTGCCCCGCGTGTGGTGACAGCTTAAGCGCCCAGGGGGTGGGGGCCGATTGGTCGTGCGCGAGTGCGGGTTTCGTTGTGGCTGGTCGCGCAGTTCCTCGCGCCCCTTACGGGGCGCTTTCAGTGACCGTATTGATAGAAGGGGCGGACGTTGTCCCGCATCCAGTGGCCCACCGGATCCTCCGCCACGTCCAGCAGGACCAGGTTCACCGGCCACTTCACCGGGACCCTGCCGAGGGCCTTGCCCAGCGCCTCCAGGGGCAGCGCCCTTATGTCCCCCTCCCACTGGGAGAGTTCTACGCCCACGAACATCACCGGGTCTGCCGTCTCGACCACGGCCAGGCAGCGGCGGGCCGTGGCGACCACGCCGGTCGCCGCGAACTCCGCCGACGCCGCGGCCAGGAAGTCCATCGGGTCGTCCTGCCAGTCCGGCTCGAAGAGGCGGACCCGGCCGCCCGAGGCGGCGCCGTCCAGTTCGGTACGGCCGGACCGGCACAGCTCGGCGACCGCCTCCGGCGGCAGCGGGACGCCCACCACTCCCCCGGGGTTCACGGCGATGCCGACCTGCGGGGGCAGACCGCGGGCGAACTCGACGGCGGGGGCGATCGTGAACGACAGATGGGAGCCGACCACCAGTCGGAACTGCTCCTCGGAGCTGAAGACCGGGACGTACACCTGGCCCTGGATCTCCGTGGTGGGCAGGTCCAGCGAGCCGCTGTGCGGGCCGCCGCCCTCCGGCAGCGGGACCCACAGGAAGCTCCGGCTCAGTACCTCGATGAGCCGGCCCGCCGCCGCGGGGACGCCGAGGGAGGCCGACAGGACCTCCTCCAGCTCGTTGCCGGGCCAACCGCCGTGCGGGTGGGGGTGTGCCTGTGCCGGGAAGTCCGCGGGAATGTCCGCCGGGAAGTCCATCTGCCTACCGCCTGCTGGAAACCACTGCTGCTGAGGCTGAAAAGGCTAGCGGGTGGCTGTGACAATGCCTCACCCTGCGGGGACAAAGCCTCACCCCGTGAGCGCTCCGCTTGCCGGAGAGCCTCACCTCGTGAGCGCTCCGCTTGCCGGAAAGCCTCACCCCGCGAGCTTCTCCGCCTTCCCGAAGGCGATCCGGCACAGCACGTCAGCCGCGTCCCGGTCCAGGAGCACCGCCGAGCCGACGCCCTGGGGCGGGCCGCCCTTCTCCACCGCGCGCACCAGGCGGGCGGCGGCGTGGCGGTGGCGCAGGAAGGCGTACCGGGAGACGCCCCGGCCGCGCTCGCGCTGGCCGTCCAGTGCCGTGCCCGGCGTGACGTCCAGGAGCAGCAGGTGCAGGGTGCCGTCGCGGCGGCGGGCCTCGCGGGCCAGCCAGTCACGCACCCAGGCCTGGGTGCCGCAGTCGTGCACGACCACGCCCTCGCCGGTGCGCAGCGCGCGGCGCAGTCCGGCGTAGTGGGCGAGGCGGACCAGCGGGCGGTAGAGGGTGTACGGCAGGAAGCGGGCCAGGCGGGCGTCCCAGCGGTCGCGGGTGTCCTGGGAGTCGATCCGGATGCCCTGGACGGTGCGGTGCATCAGGGTGGACTTGCCGCTGCCGGGCAGCCCGGTGACCACGACCAGGTCACGGGGGCCGAAGAGCAGGCCGTGCGGGCTGTGTCCGGCTCGGTCGCGCAGATCGCGGACGACCGGTGCGGGGCGCTTGTCACACCGCTCGCGGGCCGGGGCCGTCGGCTGTCCCGGCAGGGTGATGCCCGTCGTCGCGTATGCCGTGGTGCTTGTCACCGTGATCGTCCTCCCTGGGGGTTCAGGAAAGGTTCTCCCCACTTAACGTAAAGAGAAGGTAATGCACGGTGTCTCGCGGTTCCGTCCGCTCCGCGCCACAGCCCTGTTACAAAGCTCCGCCCGGCATGCAATGATGTGCCCGCCAACTGCATACCGGCCGCTTGAATCCGCGCGGGAGAGTCCCCAGCAGTCTTCGCTGGGGCGCCGAAGGAGCAAGTCCCTCCCTTGAATCTCTCAGGCCCCGTTACCGCGCGGGCGAGGCACATCTGAAAAGCGGGCCGCTGTGTCAGTGGCCCCACCCAAGGTGCAAGCCGTGACCACTCGTGTGGTCAGGGCGAACCTCTCAGGTTCCGATGACAGATGGGGAGGACAGACCTCGCCTGTCATGCCCTGGGACCCTTGGGAGACGACCGACCGATGAGCAGTTCCGATTCCGCTGGACTCCGCCGTACCGCGCTCGATGCCGTGCATCGCGCGCTCGGCGCGACCATGACCGACTTCGCCGGCTGGGACATGCCCCTGCGCTACGGCTCCGAGCGCGACGAGCATGTCGCCGTGCGGACCAGGGCCGGGCTCTTCGACCTCTCCCACATGGGCGAGATCACCGTGACCGGCCCCCAGGCCGCCGCCCTGCTGAACCACGCGCTGGTCGGCAACATCGCCTCCGTCGGCGTCGGGCGCGCCCGCTACACCATGATCTGCCGGGCCGACGGCGGCATCCTCGACGACCTGATCGTCTACCGGCTGGCCGACACCGAGTACATGGTCGTGGCCAACGCCTCCAACGCCCAGGTGGTCCTCGCCGCGCTGACGGAGCGTGCCGCCGGGTTCGACGCCGAGGTGCGGGACGACCGGGACGCGTACGCGCTGATCGCCGTCCAGGGGCCCGAGTCGCCGGGCATCCTGAAGTCGCTGACCGACGCCGATCTGGACGGCCTGAAGTACTACGCGGGGCTGCCCGGCACCGTCGCCGGGGTCCCGGCGCTGATCGCACGCACCGGCTACACCGGCGAGGACGGCTTCGAGCTGTTCGTGAAGCCGGAACACGCGGTGCGGCTGTGGCAGGCACTCACCGAGGCGGGTGAGGGTGTCGGCCTGGTGCCCTGCGGGCTGTCCTGCCGGGACACCCTGCGCCTGGAGGCCGGCATGCCGCTCTACGGGCATGAGCTGACCACCTCGCTGACCCCCTTCGACGCCGGGCTCGGCCGGGTGGTGAAGTTCGAGAAGGAGGGCGACTTCGTGGGGCGCGAGGCGCTCCGGGAGGCCGCCGACCGTGCCGCCGCCCGGCCGCCGCGGGTGCTGGTCGGCCTGATCGCCGAGGGCCGCCGGGTGCCGCGCGCCGGGTACCCGGTGGTCGCCGGCGGCGAGGTGATCGGCGAGGTCACCTCCGGTGCCCCCTCCCCCACCCTGGGCAGGCCCATCGCCATGGCGTACGTCGACGCGGCGCACTCGGCGCCGGGCACGGCGGGCGTGGCCGTGGACATCCGGGGCAGCCACGAACCGTACGAGGTCGTGGCGCTGCCGTTCTACAAGCGCCAGAAGTAGACACAGAGTCAGACTCAGAATTAGACGAGAATCGGACACCGAGCGCGGCGCCCGCGTGACCCTGCGCACATTTCCGCTGCTCACGTCCCTTTCCAGCAGTCCTCTTTCCCCAGCACTCCCCCGCGTACAGGAGAATTCAGGCCATGAGCAACCCCCAGCAGCTGCGTTACAGCAAGGAGCACGAGTGGCTGTCGGCCGCCGCGGACGGCGTGGCGACGGTCGGCATCACGGAGCACGCGGCCAACGCGCTCGGTGACGTCGTCTTCGTCCAGCTCCCGGCCGTCGGCGACACGGTGACCGCGGGCGAGTCCTGCGGCGAGCTGGAGTCGACCAAGTCGGTCTCCGACCTGTACTCGCCGGTCACCGGTGAGATCACCGAGGTCAACGAGGACGTCGTGGACGACCCGTCCCTGGTGAACTCGGCCCCGTTCGAGGGCGGCTGGCTGTTCAAGGTGCGCGTCGCGGACGAGCCGGCCGACCTGCTCTCCGCCGACGAGTACACCGCCTTCACCGCCGGCTGAGCGCCGTAGCGCACCGGCGGAGGAGTCGTAGAAACACCGGCTGAGGAGTCGTAGAAACTGATGTCCGTTCTGAACACGCCCCTGCACGAGCTCGACCCGGAGGTCGCGGCCGCGGTCGACGCCGAGCTGGAGCGCCAGCAGTCCACCCTGGAGATGATCGCCTCGGAGAACTTCGCTCCGGTCGCGGTCATGGAGGCGCAGGGCTCGGTACTCACCAACAAGTACGCCGAGGGTTACCCGGGCCGCCGCTACTACGGCGGCTGCGAGCACGTCGACGTCACCGAGCAGATCGCCATCGACCGGGTGAAGGAGCTGTTCGGCGCCGAGTACGCCAACGTGCAGCCGCACTCCGGTGCCTCCGCCAACCAGGCGGCCCTGTTCGCGCTGGCCCAGCCCGGGGACACCATCCTGGGTCTGGACCTCGCCCACGGTGGCCACCTCACCCACGGCATGCGCCTGAACTTCTCCGGCAAGCAGTTCGACGTCGTGGCCTACCACGTCGACGACTCCGGTCTCGTCGACATGGCCGAGGTGGAGCGGCTCGCCAAGGAGCACCGGCCGAAGGTGATCATCGCCGGCTGGTCGGCGTACCCGCGCGAGCTGGACTTCGCGGAGTTCCGGCGGATCGCCGACGAGGTCGGGGCGTACCTGTGGGTCGACATGGCCCACTTCGCCGGCCTGGTGGCCGCCGGTCTGCACGCGAACCCCGTGCCGTACGCCGACGTGGTCACCTCCACCACCCACAAGACGCTCGGCGGCCCCCGCGGCGGCATCATCCTGGCCCGCCAGGCCTTCGCGAAGAAGCTGAACTCGTCCGTCTTCCCGGGCTTCCAGGGCGGTCCCCTGGAGCATGTGATCGCGGCGAAGGCGGTCTCCTTCAAGGTCGCCGCCTCGGCGGACTTCAAGGAGCGCCAGCGTCGTACGGTGGAGGGTGCGCGCATCCTCGCCGAGCGGCTGACCGCGCCCGACGCCCGCGAGGCCGGTGTGAACGTCCTGTCCGGAGGTACGGACGTCCACCTGATCCTCGTCGACCTGCGCGAGTCCGAACTGGACGGGCAGCAGGCCGAGGACCGCCTCCACGAGGTCGGCATCACGGTCAACCGCAACGCCGTCCCGAACGACCCGCGGCCGCCGATGGTCACCTCGGGTCTGCGGATCGGCACCCCGGCGCTGGCCACGCGTGGCTTCACGGCCGAGGACTTCACCGAGGTCGCGGACGTGATCGCCGAGACGCTGAAACCGTCGTACGACGCGGGCGCGCTGAAGGCCCGGGTCAGCGCCCTGACCGACAAGCACCCGCTGTACCCCGGTCTGAACAAGTAGTTCCCCGGTGGGGGCACCCGATGGCGTGTGCCCCCACCCTCCTAGGAGGAGTTCCCGTGGCCATCTCGGTCTTCGACCTGTTCTCGATCGGCATCGGCCCGTCGAGCTCCCACACCGTCGGGCCGATGCGCGCGGCCGGCCTGTTCGCACGACGCCTGCGCAACGAGGGGCTGCTGGACTCCGTCGCGTCGATACGCTCCGAGCTGTACGGCTCCCTCGGTGCGACCGGCCACGGCCACGGCACCCCGAAGGCGGTACTGCTCGGCCTGGAGGGCGCCTCGCCGCGCACGGTCGACGTGGAGACCGCGGACGACCGGGTCGAGACGATCAGGACGACCGGACGCCTGTCGCTCCTCGGCGAGCACGAGATCGCCTTCTCCTACGACACCGACCTCAAACTGCACCGCCGCAAAACGCTCCCGTACCACGCGAACGGCATGACCCTCTGGGCGTACGACGCGTCCGGGGCGGAGCTGCTGTCCAAGACGTACTACTCGGTCGGCGGCGGGTTCGTCGTCGACGAGGAGGCGGTCGGCGCGGACCGCATCAAGCTGGACGACACGGTCCTGAAGTACCCCTTCCGCACGGGCGACGAGCTGCTGCGCCTGGCGAAGGAGACGGGTCTGTCGATCTCCGCGCTGATGCTGGAGAACGAGCGGGCCTGGCGCACCGAGGAGGAGATCCGCGAGGGTCTGCTGGACATCTGGCGGGTGATGCAGGCGTGCGTCTCGCGCGGGATGTCACGGGAGGGCATCCTGCCGGGCGGTCTGCGGGTACGCCGCCGGGCCGCCATCACCGCGCGCCAACTGCGCGCCGAGGGCGACCCGTTGGCGCACGCGATGGAGTGGATCACGCTCTACGCGATGGCCGTGAACGAGGAGAACGCGGCGGGCGGCCGGGTGGTCACCGCCCCCACGAACGGCGCCGCTGGCATCATCCCCGCGGTCCTGCACTACTACATCAACTTCGTCCCCGGCGCCGACGAGGACGGAGTGGTCCGCTTCCTCCTCGCCGCCGGCGCGATCGGCATGCTCTTCAAGGAGAACGCCTCCATCTCCGGCGCCGAGGTCGGCTGCCAGGGCGAGGTCGGCTCCGCCTGCTCGATGGCGGCGGGCGCGCTGGCCGAGGTACTGGGCGGTTCCCCGGAGCAGGTGGAGAACGCGGCCGAGATCGGCATGGAGCACAACCTCGGCCTCACCTGCGACCCGGTCGGCGGCCTGGTCCAGATCCCCTGCATCGAACGCAACGGCATGGCCGCGGTCAAGGCGGTCACCGCGGCCCGCATGGCCATGCGCGGCGACGGCTCCCACAAGGTGTCCCTGGACAAGGTCATCAAGACCATGAAGGACACGGGCGCCGACATGAGCGTCAAGTACAAGGAGACGGCCCGGGGCGGGCTCGCGGTGAACATCATCGAGTGCTGAGGGAATAGTCCGCCCACACCGTTGTGCCCGGCCCGCCAGGACGCGGGTGCCAGTCCCAGCGAGCAGCGAGGCCCGCCACGATCAGCAGCCCGCGGCTGGTTTCCGTCATGTCGGCGGTATAGAGGCCGACGGGGCGGGGCGGGAGGCGTTCGGCGCGGGTGTCGGTGACCTCGACACGTACGAGGCGTGCATCGGCCGGGGCGTGCACACGGAGGTGGAAGTCCCGGCCGGGGACATGACCGTGCCGTACGGCGTTGGCGGTCAGTTCGGCGACGATCAGCACGATGTCGTCATGGGGTTCCGTGTCGTACGGGATACCCCAGGCGTCGAGCCGGACGGCGGTCAGACGGCGGGCGAGGCGGGCTCCGCGCGGGGTGGAGGTGAAACGCATCTCGAAGGTGTGGGCGGCGGGGTGGTCCGGTGCGGTGGTCAAGTGCGCGGTGGGAGTGGTGGGTTACCTGGGGGCGGTGGGGCTGTCGGGCTTGCTCGTCATGCGGATAACGGTCTCGTTGGTGGCGTAGCGTGACCAGTGGTGACGCACCGACGCGGGTTGCTGTACGTGCGGTGTCGGCACGGGTACGAGGCTCGCGGCGTTACGGCGGTCCCCGCGGAGGCGTTGGGCCGGGGAGGGCGGTGGTCGGTGACGGACGATACGGTGGCTGGGGTGGTGGCGGAGGCTGCGGAGGCACCCGGCGGGGGCGAGGCGATGGTGGACCTCGGGTGATGACCGCGTTCGGGCAGACGTTGAAGACGCTACGGCTGCGGGAGCGGCTGGACCGCGCGGAGTTCGGCAAGCTGATCGGGTACTCGGCGGCGACGGTCGCGTCGTTCGAGCAGGGGCGGAGGATCCCGTCGTCTCGGACGATCGACCGGGCGGATGAGGTGTTACGGGCGGACGGGTTGCTGTGCCTGTGGAAGGAGCAGGTGGAGCGGGCGCAGTATCCCGTCTTCTTTCAGGGGATGGCGGCGCTGGAGAAGGAGGCCATCGAACTGCTCATGTACGACACGCTTGTCGTCAACGGCCTGCTCCAGACCGAGGAGTACATGAGGGCGTTGCTCAGCATGCGGCGTCCACCTCTGGACCCGGAAACCATCGAGCAGCGGGTGACTTTGCGACTGGACCGACAGGACATCTTCGATCGGCGGCCTGTGCCCCTGCTGGGCTTCCTCTTGGACGAGTCAGTCCTGCGGCGTCGCTTCGGCGGAAAGGACGTCCTGCGCGGCCAGTTGGAGCAACTCCTCCTGATCGGCCAGAAGCGTAACGTCGCGATCCAGGTGATCCCGCTCGACTGCGAGGAACACGCCGGTGTGGACGGACCGTTCACGGTCGTCTCTCGGCAGGACGGCAAGAGGTTCGTGTACGCGGAAGCACAGGGAACCAGCGCCCTTCAGACCGAGCCTGCACAGACGACTATCGCCGCCGCGCGCTATGGGATTATCCGATCACAGGCTCTCACCTCGCGAGACTCGTTGGGCTTCATCGAAGGGTTGCTGAGATCGCTATGAACAACGCTGAGTCCTCGACCGTGGCATCCGGCCTCGCCTGGTTCAAGAGCAGCTACAGCGGCGCCGAGGGCGGTCAGTGTGTGGAGGTCGCGGCTGCTACGGCAGTTGTGCACGTCCGGGACTCCAAGGCCGTCGCCGGGCCTGTCGTCACGGTGTCACGTGAGGCGTGGGTGGGGTTCGTCGGGTTGACCTCTTCGGGGCGGGGCGTCTGACACTCGTACGATCGCGAGAGCCCTGCTGGCTCCTTCCGTAGCGAGCCTCTGGAGCTGGACGTATACGCGGACAGCATCAGCAAGCGGTGGCGAGTCAGCCACAGCAACCCCTTCGGCAACGACAACAACTGCGAATACGCCGACAGCCCAGCGAGTTGCCCGGGAGCAACTGCACCGGACCACGCGCCCGTCGTCGTCAAGGTCGAGATGAAGGTCGGGTTCAACAACAACGTGGGCCTCGGGCCGGACGAGTTCGACACGCTCGTCTCCCAGAAACTCGGCAGAGCAGCGTGTACAAGCCCGCCGACCTGCTCGGTTCGTCGTACTCCACACTCGACGCGGCCGCAAGGCCGACGCCTGGCCCACCCGGGACGCGCTCAAGGGCAAGTTCGTCTTCGAGCTGATCCCGGGCACGGTGGAGCAGGCCAACCCGTTCGACCACTACTGGACGGACGAGGAGTACGGCGACCACCTGCGGGGTCTGTACGCCGCCGGGCAGATCTCCGCGGCCCAGGCCTTCCCGGCGGTGCTGGGCGCGGCGAACGGGGACCCGAGCACCAGCCGGTACGACGCCGGTATCCGGCCCTGGTTCGTGTTCTTCGACGGCGACGCCGCGACCTACGTCAACAACGGCTACGACACGTCGTTCTACTCCACGAACCACTACTCCTGATCATGACGGACGCCTACAACGTCTCACCGGCGATCTCCTCGACCAGCCCGACGGATGCCGAGGTCGCGGCGCGCCTCGCACTGCTCGCGGCCGACCACGCCGGCATCATCACCTCGGACTGGTCGACGAAGCCGGCGGCCGTGCTCGGCGAGGTGGCCGCCCGGAACTGACAATTCACGCGCCCACGCGGATCGCCCGTGCCGAACCTGGGAATACGGAATACGCAGTTGCAATTCCCGCCCCCCACTCCTGTCTCCCCCACCGGCACCCAGGGAGCCCCCACATGCTGCACGGAATCGACGTGAGCGCGTACCAGTCCTCCGCCTACGACACGGACGGCCTCTCCTTCGTCTTCATCAAGGCGACGGAGGGACGTTCGTACGTCAACCCCAAGCTCGCCGCCCAGACCAAGACCGGACGCGACGCCGGACTGGTCGTCGGCTACTACCACTTCCTCTGGCCGGGCAACCTCACCGCCCAAGCCGAGTACTTCGTCCAGCACGCCCCCGAGAAGGCGGGCGAGATCCTCGCCGTCGACTGGGAGACCACCGGCGACGGCACGCATGCGAGCAACGCAGAGAAGGACCGTTTCATCCGAACAGTGCAGGAACTGCGGCCCAGCAACCGGGTGGTGCTGTACACCAACCGCGACTTCTGGCTCACCATCGACACCACCTCGTTCGCCGGCGACGGCCTCTGGATCGCCGACTACGTCAGCGCCGGCCACCCGCGTATCAAGGCCAAGTGGCGTTTCCACCAGTACACGAGCGACCCGCACGACAAGAACGTGGCGGACTTCGCCAGCAAGGCGGCCCTCGCGGCCTGGGCGAAGAAGGGAGACTGAGGGCGGCGACGCGGGTCCCGCTCCTCGCCGGCCGGCAGTTCCTCACGCAGGGTGATTGGCTCCGACCATCTCGTCGTGCTGGTGCACGGCTGGGTCAAGGTGGTCGCCCAGTCGCACGCCGGCTACCGCGCCCTGCTCGCGCTGCGCGGGCCCGGCGAACTCCTCGGCGAACAGGGCTCGGTGGAGAGCGGCCGCCGCTCCGCCACGCTGGTCACGGCCACCGACGCCGACCTTCTGCACCTGCCCGCCGGCCGCTTCCACGTGCTGGCCCGGGCCCGCCCCGGTATCGCCACCGCCTTCGAGCAGACGCTGGTACGACGGCTGCGCGAGGCGGACACCCAGCGCGCCGGCATCACCGAACCGGCCCCCGCCCGCCTCGCCGCCCTCCTCCTCGACCTGGTCGAACGCTGCGGCCTCCCGGAACCGGACGGTCCCGGCCACCGCACAGCCCGCCCCCTCTCCCAGGACGACCTGGCAGGCCTCCTCCTCACCTCCCGGCGCACGGTGAGCCGCGTCCTGGAGCAATGGCGAGCGCAGGGCCGGATAGTGACAGGACGCCAGTGGCTGGCAGTGCGAGCCATGGACCAACTGAAGGACCAGGCCTTCGACGGGTGATCACCTCGAAAGCCGTCGTCCGGTGCGGCACCGGCGGCGGGGCCGGGCTCCCCAGTTCGGTCCCGCCGCCGGCCGTCCCCGTGGAGCCGCCTGTGCCGGGAGCGTCCCCCGGTCTCGCTCTCGCGCTTGGCGGTTTCCCCAAGCCCACGGGGTGTCCGGGCGGCGCCGTGCAGCCGGGTAGGGTGACGCGGCTGCACGGCACGGTCTGCCGTGTTCTGGATAGAACACCGGCGGCGACGTCTACGCCATGTGGCGCACAGCGGCCCGATCCCGGTCCGGAGGATTCACAGAAACCCCGGCCCCTCGCCGCACCGCCCTATCCCCGGAAGTCCTCCGGCCGCTCCGGAGACGCCTCCGCCAGGGCCTTCCGTACGCCCTCGACGCCCGCCCGCAGGCCGTACACCGGCGTGCCCGGCTGCTGGCGCCAGGAGTCGTCGATGCCGCCGTTGTCGACCGTGTCGAAGCCGAGTTCGTCGATCAGGGCGCGGACGACCCGCTTGGCCGCCTCGTCGTCGCCGGAGACCGGGACGGCCTGGCGGTCGGGGTCGCCGGCGGGGCGCCCGCGGTCCAGGATGTCCTGGGCGTACGTGCCGTTGAAGGCCTTGATCACGGGGTGGCCGATCCGGCGCTCGGTCCAGCGGCTCTCCGTGATGCCCTCGTCCTCGATCTCGTCGATACGGCCGTCACGCTCGCGCGGGTAGTAGTTGCCGGTGTCGATCACGGCGACGTTCGCCGCCGCGCCGTCCAGCAGGCCCGCCGGCAGGTTCGGTACCGCCTTCACCGGGACCGTGACGACCACGACGTCGGCGCCGCGCGCGGCCTCCTCGGCCCGTACGGCCGTCGCTCCCGTCTCCTCGGCCAGTTCGCGGAGCGTCTCGGGGCCGCGCGAGTTCGCCACGGCCACGTCGTGCCCGAGGGCGGTGAGCCGCCGGGTGAGGTTGCCGCCGATGTTGCCCGCGCCGATGATGCCGATCTTCATGACAACGCCTTTCGAGAGTCGATGCGCATGCATGCAATAGCTGCTGTGCGGCACCAACCTCGGGCGTACGCGACCTATTCCGCAGCTGAGCCGAACGGGTGAGCTGCCGGTTCCGGGCCTCGTCCGCGTCGGACCCTGGGCATGAGGCCTGAACCCCGGACAGGAGAAAGGGGGCCCGGGAACCGGACCCCCTTCGCTCCTCGCTCCTGGCGCCTACTTGCTCAGGTGGGCCCAGAACTCGTCGAACGACAGAACGCTGTCGCCGTCCAGGTCGCGGCTGTTGATGATCGCCTGGGCGACCGTCTCGGTGACGTTCCAGTCGCCCCCCTGCGCGAGAGCGGTCTTGAACTCGGCGGCGGTGACGAACCCGTCACCGTCCGCATCGATCCGCTGGAAGTGGATGCGCGCTTCTTCGATGTCCGCCACCGATCCGCCCCTTTTGTTCGTGTTGCTTGTGCCGTGTCGGCGTACTGTCGCAGGTCAGATTAACGGTCTGGCGCAGCATGCCTGGAAGTGTGGGCCTTCCAGTGGGTGGAGACTCAAGGAGCGGGCACGGCCATGGAGACCTTGCGGGACGTTCTCGACGCGGCGGCCCGCGGTGTCTTCCCGCCACCGGACGGCCGTACGACCGTCGTCCCGCAGCCCTCCGCCCGGGACGCGGGGGTCCTCTCCTTCACCGCGCACTCGGTGGTTTTCGTCGACGAGGACCCGGAGTGGGTGTACGACACCCTGCGCGCGACCCCCTGCGACCCCCTCTGCGCGACCATGAACGCGCGTTTCCTGGCCGCTCTGATGGACCGCACGGGCCGCGAGCAGGAGACGATCGACGCGCTGCTGGTCGCCACCCCGCTCCCCGGCCGACCGGACCTCCCGCTGACCGAACTCACCGGCCCCGACCACTCCCGGGTCGCCTACGCCCGAGCCCGCCGTGACGAGGTGCGCGCCTGGGCGACAGAGGGCGGACTGGTCGTCCTGGGCCGGGGTGTCGCCGGGCGGCTCGAGGTCTCGGTGGAGGTGGATGAGGGGGTACGGCGGCGAGGGCTGGGCCGGGAACTGGTGACCGCCGCCCGGCAGCTGGCCGAGGAGCCCCTGTGGGCGCAGGTCGCCCCGGGGAACGCCCGCAGCGTGCGGACGCTCCAGGCGGCCGGCTATCTGCCGGTCGGCGCCGAGGCGCTGCTGTTCAGGACGTGAACCACCGGCCGCGGCGGCGCGGTCAGCGGAAGATGCCGGTGTGGCCGAGGGAGTAGCGGCCCGGCTGCGGATAGACGGCGAGGCCGTGCGGGCCGCTGCCGACGTGGATGCGGGCGAGTTCGGTGCCGGTGCGGGTGTCGATGGCGTACACCTCGGAGTTGTAACGTCCGGACAGCCACAGGATCTTGCCGTCCGCCGACACCCCGCCCATGTCCGGGCTGCCGCCGCCCGGCAGCCGCCACTTCTCCGTCAGCCGGTTCTGGGCGAAGTCGAAGACGGAGATGGTGCCCTCGCCCCGGTTGGAGACGTACATCTTGCGGGAGTCCCGGCTGACGTACAGCCCGTGGGCGCCCTTACCGGTGGCGAGGAAGGTGGGCTTGGTGAAGGCGTCGCCGTCCAGGATCCACAGCCCGTCGGCCATCATGTCGGCGATGTAGAACAGCTTGCCGTCGGGCGAGACCTTGACGTCCTGCGGCATGGCGCCGTGGAACGGCAGTTTCTCCTGCCGGAGCACCTCCATCTTCTCGGTGTCCACCTTGAGCACCTCCCCGCTGAACTCGCAGGAGACGATGAAGTACCGTCCGTCCAGGGAGAAGTCGGCGTGGTTGACGCCGTAGCAGCTGACCGGGACGGTCTTGACGGTCTTCATGGTGTGGGCGTCCCGGAACACCAACTGCCGGTCCGCGGAGGCCATCACGATGGCGTACCTGCCGTTGGGCGTGAAGTACAGGTTGTACGGGTCGTGCACGGCGACCGGCTTGCCGGCCCGGCCGGTCCTCGGGTCGATCGGGATGAGGCTGTTGCCCAGGTCGTCGTTGACCCACAGGGTCTTCAGGTCCCAGGACGGCACGACGTGCTGGGGCTGGCGGCCGACCCGGATGGTGTCGGTCACCGTGTACGTCTTCGGGTCGATGACGGAGACGGTGTCGGAGTTGGTGTTGGGGACGTAGATCCGGGACGGGAAGTCCTTGACGACCGGCGAGAGGTTGCCGGGGCGGTCGGCGGAGTACACGTCGGTCGGGTCGAGGACCGGGGGCATTCCCGGCAGCACGTCGACGACCGGGTCCGCCTTCTTCGCCTGCGGCTGCACGGGAGCGGTACTGCGGGCGGCCGGTGTCTCGGGGGCCCCGGATCCGCCGCCGCACGCGGACAGCAGCGCCAGGGCGGCGAGGGCAGCGGCGACGGCCGGCAGTCGGGCGGCTTTCGTGGTTCGCATCAGCTCAGCAGCTCCGTGGTGGTGACCGCGCGCAGCCCGCGGCCGTCGAGTTCTTGGAGTACGACAGGGAGGGCGGCGACCGTGTCCGCATACCCGAAGTGCATGCTCACCACCGAACCGCCGGTGACCTCCGCGAGCACCTTGCGGGTGATGGCCGTCGCGCCGGGCCGGGTGTAGTCGAGCGAGTCGACGTCGTACGACAGCACGTGCGGGTAGCCGGCCTCGGTCGCGAGCCGGGCGACCAGCGGCGATGCGGTGGCCGTCCTGGACGGACGGAACCAGCTGCCGATCGACCCGGTGAGCCGTCTGAGGCGGTCCGCGCAGTCGGTGATCTCCTGGCGGGCGTCGGCCTCGGCCATGGCGTTGATGGAGATGTGCCGCTGGGTGTGGTTGCCCAGGTCGTGGCCGCCGTCAAGAATGCGGCGGGCCATGGCGGGGTGTGCGTCGAGCCAGCTGCCCACGGCCAGGACCGTGAGGTGGGCGCCGTGCTTCTCGGCGGTGGTGAGCAGCTGGGTGGCGAGGGTGGGGTCGCCCTGGCCGTGGAAGGTGAGCGCGACGGCCGCGCTCGCGCTGGGGCCGTGGGTGATCTGGAGCGGCTGCCCGGGGAAGGCGCGGGGGGCAGGGGCGGCGGAGGTGGGGGCAGCCGAGGTGGGGGTGGTTGATGCGAGGTTGGCGGCAGGGTGCGGGGGTGGTGCGTCGGTGCCGGTGTTGCCGCAACCGGTGGCGAGTGTGCCTCCGGCGATGAGGCCGGCGCCTGCGCGGAGGACGTCGCGTCGGTTGGTGGTGGTCACCCGTCCCATTTAAGGGGGGTTGGGTAAGAAAATGCGTGATTGACCTGATAGGGGGCCAGTCAGGCGAGCCCGCTATCGGTCGGCCACCCGCATCTCGAACCATGTCGTCTTGCCTCGCGGCAGCAAATCGACGCCCCACCGGTCCGACAGCTTGTCCACCAGGAACAGGCCCCGCCCGCTGACGTCCATGTCCTGAACCGGCATCAGGCAGGGCAGCCCCCGCGAGGGATCCCGTACCTCCACCCGGATCCATCCCGGGCGGCGGCGCATCCGCAGTCCGAACACGCGGGCGCCGGTGTGTCGTACGGCGTTGCCCACGAGTTCGGAGACGAGTAGGACCGCGTCCTCCGTCATCTTGGGGCTGAGCCGCCACTGGCGCAGGACGACGACCTGGGCGAGCCGGCGGGCGGTGGCGGCGGACTCGGGGCGGGACGGCAGCGGAACCTCTGCTTCCGTGGGGTTGCCGAACAGTTCGATCGCCTTGAGTGCCCGCTCGTCCTCGACCGCAGGCGACCACCGCGCCGCGGCCGCACGGCTGTGTCCCCGCGGCTGTTCGATGCCCTCCAGCCCCGCCATGCCCCCATCATGGCCGCCCTGCGGGCCCTCCGGGGCCGTTCCGGAGGAATACGCCTCCGCGAAGACTCCGCCCGGCACCGGCCGAACGGCATATGCCATCGGCATTTCGGGGCCTTCGACAGCCCGTCCGACCTGCGGTGACGACTCATCTCCTGGCAATCGACGGACTCCCTCGACAAGGCAGACTTAAGGGTGCGTTAAGGCTCCCATAAACCGCCCCATCGAGGGACCCAGGAATCAGACATCACGTCAATTGCAAGTGGTTCGGGGCTTTCACAACCAGGCGAACATCACAGGAACTTCGCCTTGCCCGGCCCCTCCTCCACGAAGCTCCGCATACCGCGCTCGCGGTCCTCGGTCGCGAACAGCCCGGCGAACCAGTTCCGTTCGACGGCGAGCCCCGTCTCCAGGTCGGTCTCGACGCCGGTGTCGATCGCCTCCTTGGCGGCCCTGAGCGCGATCGCGGGCCCCTGGGCGAGCCTGGCCGCCCAGGCGTGCGCCTCCGTGTAGACGTCGGCGGCGGGTACGACCCGGTCGACCAGACCGATGGCGAGGGCTTCGTCCGCCTTGACCATACGGCCCGTGAAGATCAGGTCCTTGGCCTTGGAGGGCCCGACCAGACGGGGCAGCCGCTGGGTGCCCCCGGCCCCCGGGATGAGCCCGAGCTGAATCTCCGGCTGACCGAGCTTCGCGTTGTCGGCGGCGATCCGGTAGTCGGCACAGAGGGCGAGCTCGCAGCCGCCGCCGAGGGCGTACCCCGTGACGGCGGCGACGACCGGCTTGGGAATCCGGGCGACGGCGGTGAAGGAGTCCTGGAGACCACGGGAGCGCAGAATCATGGCGGCGTGGTCCATGTTCTGCATTTCCTTGATGTCGGCCCCGGCCGCGAAGACCTTCTCGCCGCCGTAGATCACGACAGCGCGGACGTCTTCGCGGCGGGTGGCCTCTTCCGCCAGTTCCCTGAGCCGGTCCTGGGTGGCGACGTCAAGGGCGTTCATCGGGGGCCGGTCGAGACGGAGGGTCCCGACGCCTTCGGCGACTTCGAGGGTCACAGTCATGCCCAGCAGGTTAACGCCGGTTCATCCGCGCCCCGGAAGGACTACTTGGTCCATTCCTTCCAGGACATGTTCCACCCGTTCAGACCGTTGTCCGGAGGGACCGTCGCGTCATGCGAGTTCTTCACGGTCACCACGTCCCCGATCATCGAGTGGTCGTAGAACCAGGCGGCTGGCAGCCCCCGGTCGCCCCCGCCCCGGATGTCGCGCAACCCCACGCAGCCATGGCTGGCGTTGTAGTTGCCGAAGGCGTCGCCACCCCAGTAGTTGCCGTGGATGAAGGTGCCGGACGTGGTCAGCCGCATCGCGTCCGGCACGTCCTTGATGTCGTACTCGCCGCCGTAGCCGACCGTCTCGCCGTTCATCCGGGTCACCCGCAGCTTCTCGCTGATGACCATCTGGCCGTTCCACGTGTCGTAGCCGGGCTTGCCGGTCGTGACGGCGAGGGTCTTCACGACCTTGCCGTCCTGCATGACCTTCATCGTGTGCTTCTTGGCGTCGACCACGGACACCTGGTTGCGGCCGATCGTGAACTTCACGGTCTTGGCCTGCTGGCCGTACACCCCGTCGCGGCCCTCGACGCCGTTGAGGTTGAGCGTGACGGAGACCTTCGTGCCGGACTTCCAGTAGTTCTCGGGGCGGAAGTCGAGGCGGTCGTTGCCGAACCAGTGGCCCTCGACGTCGACCGCCGGCTCGGTCTTGACGGTGATCGCCTTCTCGACGGCGGCCGGGTCGGTGATGCCCCGGGTGAACCGTATGGAGAACGGCATGCCGACGCCGACCGTGGAACCGTCCTCCGGTGTGAAGTAGCCGGTGAACGTGTTCTTCGGGGTGAGCGTGGTGAACGTGGAGTCCTCGGCCGACTCACGCCCCTCGGCGTCCTTCGCGACCGCGTGCACCGTGTACTTCGTGGAGTTGGCGAGGTGGCCCGCCGGCGTCCAGCTCGCACCGCCCGCCGCGATCGCGCCGTCGACCTCGTTGCCCTTGGAGTCCTTGACCTGTACCTCGGTCAGTTTGCCCTTGGCCGCGCCGACCTTGAGCGCCCCCTTGGTGTCCACACCGGTCGCCCCGGACTTGGGGCTGATGGTCACGGTGGCGACGGACTGCTTGCTCGCCTGTGCCGTGGAGTCCTTCTGCTTGGTGTCCCCGCTCCCCTTGCCGGAGGAGCCGCCCCCGCACGCGGTGACGGCCATGAGCAGAACACCGGCCGCGACGGCCAGGCCCTTCCCGCGAGCCCGAACCGCCGCCCCCGATATCGGCCGTACGTTCAAAGTCCTTCTCCCCTCCCAGGGCCTGGTCAGGCCCACCCCGGGCGCGTGCCGATCGCGCATTGGCGCATAGTAACCGCAGGGTTTTGAGCGTGGTGTTGGGCGAATGTCACCGTTGCGTCGCAACTTCTCGCCCCACCGACCCGGCCCCCCACCTGGTTACTTGACCGCGCCGCCCGCCTTCCACTCCTTCCACCCCATGTTCCACCCTCCGAGGCCATTGTCGGGAGCGACTGTTTTGTCGTTGCTGTGCACGACTTCGACGACGTCCCCGATCAGGCTGCGGTCGTAGAACCAGCCCGCGGGCGTGTCCGAGCTGCCGCCCTTCACATCGCGCAGGCCCACACAGCCGTGGCTGACGTTGACGCGTCCGGGGGCGTCCGGTGCCCAGTAGTTGCCGTGCAGGAAGGTGCCGGAGTCGGTGAGTTTGAGGGCGTGCGGGACGTCGGGGATGTCGTACTCGCCGCCGAAGCCGACCGTGCGGCTGTTCATGCGGGTCACCTCGTGCATCTCCATCACCACCATCTTCCCGTTGTAGGTGGTGTGGGCGGGCGCGCCCGCGGTGATCGGGACGGTGGCGAGCAGGTCGCCGTCGCGGCGGACCTCCATCGTGTGCTCGGACGCGTCGACGAGGGAGACCTGGCTGCGGCCGACGGTGAAGGTGAACGTCTTGTGCTGGAGGCCGTAGACCCCTCGGGCCCCTTCGACGTCGCGGAGTTCGAGGCCGACGGTGACGACGGTGCCGGGCTGCCAGTAGTGCTCGGGGCGGAAGTCGAGGCGGTTCTTGCCGAACCAGTGCGGGCGGACCTCGACCGCGGGCTTCGCGGTGACCTGGACGGCGCGTTCGACGGCGGCGCGGTTCTCGATCTCGCGACTGAAGGCGAGGGAGACGATCATCCCGGTGCCGACGGTGGCGCGGTTCTCGGGGGTGACGTACCCGATGAAGCGTTCGTCGGGGACCAGGGTGGTGAAGGTGGTGTGGCGGGCGGAGCGGCGACCGTGGCCGTCCAGGGCGACCGCGTCGACCGTGTACTTGGCGGCGAGCGCGAGTTTCGGGTCGTCCGGCCGCCAGGTCATGCCGTCCGCGCCGATACGCCCGGGGACCGGGGAGTCCTGGGCGTCCTGGGACTTGACGACGCTGACGGACTCCAGGCGGCCGCTGGGCACCCGTACCGTCAGCCGTTCGCCTGGGCGTACGGCCTTGGTGCCGTCGTCCGGGGAGATGCGGATGACGTCCTCGGGGGCCGGGGGCGCGCCCCCGAGGACGTGGTCGATGCCCAGCCCCTCCGTGTCGTCGGAGGAGCAGCCGACGGCTCCCGCCAGCAGCCCCACCCATGTCAGTACCGCGGCCAACGCGGCCCCCGCGCGCCGTGCGCGCCCTTGTGCATGACTCACGTGGGACTCAACGAGCGGGCACGCCCCGGGGAAACGTGAGTGCGACGCCGGCACTGGGCAGAACAGAGGGAAGGACGACGAGCTGGGGAGCCGCCGCGCCCGTGGGAGAGCCGTCGCGGGCGTGCCGTAGCGAGCCGCCGACCGTGCCCGGGACCGGGAGTCCGGGCACGGTCGGCTGCCCGGACACGGGTGGGGTGCGCCCCCGGGGGTCGGCGAGCCGCGGAACAAAAAAGGGGCCGACAGGTGACGAGCGCAGCCGAGCAGCAGGGAGCACGGGCGCGGGCCCCGAGGGCGGACGCCCCCGCGGTGAACGGGACGGCCCTGCCCGTCCCGGCGGCCCGGCCGGGGTCGTCGACTCCGCTGGGCGCCCGGTTCCGGGTCGGCCCGGACGGGGTGGCCGGCACCAACTTCGCCCTGTGGGCGGCCGGGGCCGAGGCGGTCCGGCTCTGTCTCTTCGACGAGCGGGGACGGGAGACCATGGTCCCGCTGACCGAACTGACGCACGAGATCTGGCACGGGTTCGTGCCGGGTGTGCTGCCGGGGCAGCGGTACGGCTACCGGGTCGACGGCCGTTGGGACCCGTGGACCGGTGCCCGCTGGAACCCGGCGAAGCTGCTGCTCGACCCGTACGCGCGTGCGGTGGACGGAGAGTTCGGCCTGCCGCCCGAGGTGTACGGGCATGTGCGGGACTGGCCGGACCAGCGGGTCGCCGACACCGTCCGCGACGACCGGGACTCGGCGCCGCACGTCCCGAAGGGCGTGGTCGTCCACGATGACGACGACTGGTCCGACGACCACCGCCCGAAGACCCCGTGGGCGGACTCCGTCATCTACGAGCTGCATGTGCGCGGCTTCACCAGACTGCACCCGGGCATACCCGAGGAACTCCGCGGGACCTACGCGGGGTTGGCCCACCCGGCCGCCGTCGAGCACCTCGTGAACCTCGGTGTGACGGCCGTGGAACTCCTGCCCGTCCACCAGTTCGCCCATGAGGACCACCTGTTGAAGCGGGGCCTCAAGAACTACTGGGGCTACAACTCCATCGGCTACTTCGCCCCGCACGCGGCCTACGCCGCCTCCGGTACGACGGGACAGCAGGTCGGCGAGTTCAAGCGGATGGTGCGCGCGCTGCACACGGCCGGGATCGAGGTCATCCTCGACGTGGTCTACAACCACACCGCCGAGGCGGGCGAGCTGGGGCCGACGCTGTCGTTGAAGGGCATCGACAACCGCGGCTACTACCGGCTCCAGGACGACGCCCGGCACTTCGCCGACTACACCGGCTGCGGCAACACCCTGCATGTGGTCCACCCGCATGTGCTGCGCCTGATCACGGACTCGCTGCGGTACTGGGTGACCGAGATGGGCGTGGACGGCTTCCGCTTCGACCTCGCGGCCGCGCTGGCCCGCTCGATGCACGACGTCGACATGCTCTCCCCCTTTCTCGCGGTCATCGCCCAGGACCCGGTGCTGCGCCGGGTGAAGCTGATCGCCGAACCGTGGGACGTGGGCTCCGGCGGCTACCAGGTGGGCGCCTTCCCGCCCCTGTGGACGGAGTGGAACGACCGCTACCGGGACGCCGTCCGTGACTTCTGGCGCGGAGCCCTCCCGGACGTCCGCGACCTCGGCTACCGCCTCTCCGGCTCCAGCGACCTCTACGCCTGGGGCGGCCGCCGCCCCTACGCCTCCGTCAACTTCATCACCGCGCACGACGGTTACACCCTGCGCGACCTGGTGTCGTACCAGGCGAAGCACAACGAGGCCAACGGCGAGAACAACCGTGACGGCGCCGGCGACAACCGCTCCTGGAACTGCGGGGTGGAGGGCGAGACGGACGACGAGGGCGTACGGGCGCTGCGCAGGCGGCAGTTGCGGAACCTGCTGACGACCCTGCTGCTGTCGACGGGCGTTCCGATGCTGGTCGCCGGCGACGAGCTGGGCCGCACCCAGCGCGGCAACAACAACGCCTACTGCCAGGACAACGAGATCAGCTGGCTGGACTGGGGATTGCTGGAAGACCCGGCCTGGCGTCAGCTGTTCGACCTCACCTCCCGGCTCATCGCACTGCGCCACCGCCATCCGGTGCTGCGCCGCCGCTCCTTCTTCTCGGGCCGCGCCCACTCGGCGGACGGACTGCGCGACCTGGCCTGGTTCACGGCACACGGCGAGGAGATGACCGAGGGCGACTGGTACGCGCCCGCCGCCACCCTCGGTATGTATCTCTCCGGGCGGGACATCCCCGGCCGCGACGAACGCGGGGCGCCGGTCCTGGACGACAGCTTCCTGACCGTCCTGCACGCCGGCGACCGCCCGGCGGAGTTCCTGCTGCCCGGGCCGCCGTGGGCGGAGCGCTACGAGGTGCTCGTGGACACCTCACGGGAGGAGCAGGGGGAGGCACCGGGGGTGGTGCACGAGGCGGGGACGGCGATCACGGTGCCGCCGCGGGCGGTGCTGCTGCTCAAGGTGGCCGGCTGAGGCGGTCTCCGGCTGTTGCGGGCTGGGGCTGTCCGGCGGATCAAGTCGCAGGACATCAGCGGTGACTCATCGACGCTGGTGAGCGGGGTGTGGTGCGTGCGGCTGCAAGGCGGAGGAGGCGTGGACATCAGCCTCCCCCACGCTCGAACAAGCTCGCGCGGGGGCACCCCCGGCCGAAGACTGGGGGACGTCGGCGAGTGACGACAAGCCTCTGGGGGAGCGCGTGCCGCACACCGCGTCTGCGGCATGATCCGCCGGACAGGCCCTAGCTGAGGATCCCCCGCTGGTACGCCGTCGCGACCGCTGCCGCGCGGTCGTTGACGCCCAACTTGGCGTACAGGTGGGTGAGATGGGTCTTCACCGTGGCCTCGCTGATGAAGAGTTCACGGGCTGTCTCGCGGTTGGAGGTGCCCTTGGCGACCAGGGCCAGGACTTCGCGTTCGCGGGCGGAGAGCGGTTCGTTGCCGGGAGCGCGGGGCGCGCGGACGGCGGAGACCAGGCGGGAGGCGACGGCCGGGGAGAGGACGGTACGGCCCTGGGCGGCGGCCCGGACGGCGGTGAACAGCTCCTCGCGCGGGGCGTCCTTCAGCAGATAGCCGGTGGCGCCCGCCTCGATCGCCGGGAGGGTGTCGGAGTCCGTGTCGTACGTGGTGAGGACCAGCACCTTGGCGCGGGCGCCCCGCCGGGTCAGTTCACGGATGGCGTCCACGCCGGAGCCGCCCGGCATCCGCAGGTCCATGAGGATCACGTCCGGGTCGAGGGTCACGGCGAGCGCGACGGCGGCGACACCGTCGGGGGCCTCGCCGAGGACCGTGAAGCCGGGTGCGGACTCGAACATGCCGCGCAGGCCGTCGCGGACGACGGGGTGGTCGTCGACGATCAGCAGCGAGATCGGGAGGTCAGGTGTCATGGCGGACCAACGGTACGCGCGCCGACAGCGCCGTGCCGAGTCCCGGTTCGGACTCCACCGTCAGGGAACCGGCGATGCGTTCGGCGCGGGCGCGCATGCCGTCGAGGCCGAAGCCGGCGGCGCGGGTGCGGGCGGGCAGGGCGAGCGGGTCGAAGCCGGTGCCGTCGTCGCGGATGTCGAGGATGACCTCGTCACCGAGGTAGGAGAGGGTGACACCGACCCGGGAGGCGCGCGCGTGCCGGGCGGCGTTGGAGAGGGCCTCCTGGACGATGCGCAGCAGGGTGGCCGCGACCTCCCCGTGCGGCTGCTCGGCGGTGCCGGTGACGGTGAACTCGGCGCGCGTGCCGGTGCGTTCGCCCCATTCGGCGACCGTCTTCTGCAGCGCCTCGGGCAGGCCGTCGTTCTCCAGGGCCACCGGGGCAAGGTTGTGCACGGAGCGGCGGGCCTCGCCCAGACTGTGCCGGGCCAGGGCCAGGGCACGGTCCAGGTGGTCCTCGGCCTGGTCCGGGTCGGGGGTGTTGATGGCGACCTGGAGCTGGGCGATGATCCCGGCCAGGCCCTGGGCGATGGTGTCGTGGATCTCGGCGGCGAGGCGGCGGCGCTCGTCGGCGATCCCGGCCTCCCTGGCCTGGACGACGAGTTGGGCGTGCAGGGCGGCGTTCTCGTCGAGGGCCTGCTGCAACGCGGCGTTGGTGCGTTCGAGTTCGGTGATGGTCTCGGTGCGCTCGCGGGCGCGCTGCGCCTCCTGCTGGGTGAGATGGGCGACCACCATCTGCAGGCCGGAGTTGGCGACCAGCAGTCCGGCGAAGAGGCCCCACTGGACTCCGCTCCCGAACGGCAGTCCGCCGGCCTGCGCGGCGGCCACGGTGACCGCGCTCGCGAACAGTCCGAGCCGCTGCCGCCTGCTGCCCGGGATCGTCTCGTCGGCGTCCAGGTAGCCGCTGGCGGCGTAGAACGCGAAGAACGGGGCGACCCAGGTCAGGGCGAAGGCGATGGCCCAGCGTACGACGTAGTAGGCCGTCCCGGTCCGGGACGGCGTCCGCCCGCGGTCGGGCCGGCGGAGACGGGAGCCGTGCCACCACAGCTGGAGCGCGAGCGCGGCGCCGGTCAGGGACCAGGCCACGTACCACTTGGCCGGCGGGGCCTGCGGGTCCGCGGAGGCGAACGCGAGGACGACGCTGATGCCGAGCAGCCCGTACGGCCCCCAGGTGTGCAACTGCTCCCAGCGACGGTCGATCTGGGTGTCCCGCGCGGTCATGTCCCCAGTCTGCACGGCCGGCCGCCTACTCCCAGCGGAACCAGCGCGCCGCCCCCGCCGTCAGCAGCACCGCCCAGGCCGCGAGTACACCCAGGTGGTCCCAGCCGGGCCAGTGGCCGGCGGCGGCCTGGTCCAGGGCGCGGGCCGCCGCGCCGAACGGGGTCAGCTGGACCACGCGGGACAGCGTGTGCGGCATCGCCCGGACCGGGATCCACACGCCCGCGCAGAACATCATCGGAAAGAAGACCGCCGAGCCGATCGCACTCGCGATCTTCGTGGTGCGGGACAGCGCCGAGACGACGGAGCCGAGGGCGAGGGCGGCCGCGGTCGCGAGCAGCAGCGCCAGCAGGTATCCGCCCGGCTGTTCGGGCAGTCGTACGTCGAAGGCGAGGCGGCCGACGACCAGCGCGAGCAGCGCCGAGCCCAGCGCGACGGTGCCCATCACGACCATCTGCGCGGACAACAGCGCGGAGGGCTGTACAGGGGTGAGCCGCATCCGGCGCAGGATGCCCCGCTCCCGGTGGCCGGTCAGGGCCTGGGGCAGCGACTGCACCCCGGACATGATCAGGGCGATCAGCACGGCGATGGGCACATACGCGTCGACCGGCCGCAGCCCGCCCAGGGACTTGTCGGCGTCGCGGAACGAGGGGATCGAGCCGAGGATCACCAGGAGCAGCGTCGGGAACAGGAAGATCCAGAAGACGGCGCCGGGTTCACGGCGGAACAGCCGGAACTCGGTGCGCAGAACGGCGGTGTTCATGCTGCTTCCTCCTTCGTCAGGTCCAGGAACGCGTCGTCGAGGGTCGCGTCCACGACCCGGAGCTGGTGGGCGGTGACGCGGTGCCGGGCGAGCAGGGTGATGACCGCGTTGACGGTCTCGTCGGTGCCGGAGAGCGTGATCCGGCCGTCCTTGCGCTCGATCGAGGCGAGGGCCGGGAGCGCGGCCAGGTCGTGGTCGTCCAGCGGCGCGGACGGGGTGAAGCTGATGACCGTGGCCCCGGCGGAACGGCGGATCAGCCCGGCCGGGGTGTCCAGGGCGGCCACCCGCCCCTTGTCGATCACCGCGATCCGGTCGCACAGCCGCTGCGCCTCCTCCATGAAGTGCGTGACGAGAAGGACGGTGACACCTCGGTCCCGGACGTCCTCGATCAGCTCCCAGGTGTCCCGCCGGGCGCGCGGATCGAGCCCGGTGGTCAGCTCGTCGAGGACCACGACCCGTGGGTTCCCGATCAACGCCAGCGCGATGAACAGGCGTTGCCGCTGCCCGCCGGAGAGCTTGCCGAACCGGGTGGCGAGCTTGGCGGTGAGGCCGAGACGCTCGGCGAGCGGCGCCCAGTCGAGCGGGCTCGGGTAGAAGGAGGCGTACAGCTCAAGGGCCCCGCGGACGGTGAGCTTGGGCTGCAGCTCGCTCTGCTGGAGCTGGGCGCCGAGTACGCGGGCGACCTTCTCGTGGTCGGCGACGGGATCGAGCCCGGTGACCCGGACGCGCCCGCCGTCGGGCACCCGCAGTCCCTCCACACACTCCACGGTGGTGGTCTTGCCGGCGCCGTTCGGCCCGAGGATCCCGAAGATCTCCCCCTCCTCGACGGCGAGACTCACCCCGTCCACGACGGTCCGGCCGCCGTACGACTTCCGCAGGTCTGTCACTTCGATGACGGATGGCATGCTCCGAGGGTCCCGTCCGCACCGGGCCCGCCACATCGCCCACCCCGCTGGAAGCGGCATCAACCGATCGGCTGATGGGGCGGATCCAGTTGTACGACCGCTCGAACACCCAGGTCGTAGGTCCACCGATGTACCCCGGTCCGGCCAAAACTCGGTGGGCGTTGTCAGTGCCGATCCGTAGGCTCGCCCCTGATGCCTCCGACACGTGCAACCACCAAGGAACGCTCCGCCGTCCGTACCCTGCTGCGCCTGTGGCCGTACGTACGCCCGGTGCGGGTGCGGCTGTCCGTCGCCGCGTTTGTGGCGGTCGTCGCCTCCTGTACGGGGCTGGTCATCCCGCTCGTCCTCAAGTGGATGGTGGACGGTCCGGTGGCCGACCGGGACCCCGGCGGGGTCTGGCTCGGTGCGCTGTACCTGCTGCTGCTCGGGATCGCGGAAGCGCTGCTGTTCGGGCTGCGGCGCTGGCTGGTGGCCAGACCTCTCTCGCGCGTCGAGGCGGGGATGCGGGCGGACCTCTACGGCCATCTGCAGCGCCTGCCGGTCGCCTTCCACGACCGCTGGGCCTCCGGTCAGTTGCTCTCCCGGGCCACCACCGACCTGATGCTGCTGCGTATGTTCCTCGCCTTCCCGCTGACCTTCCTGCTGGTCAACGGGGTGACCATCCTCGTCGGCGTGATCATCATGCTGCTCCAGGACTGGACGCTGGGCCTGGTCATCCTCGTCCCCACGATCCCCGTGATGTGGACGTGCGTGGTCTTCGAGACCCGGTACGCGGCGGTGGCGCGGCTCGCCCAGGACCAGGTGGGCGATCTGACGACGGTGGTCGAGGAGAGCGTGCTCGGCATCCGCATCATCAAGGGCTTCGGCCGGCACCGCAGCCAGGCGCGTGCGTTCCGCGAGCTGGTGCGGACCCTGCGGGGCACGGAGCTGCGCAAGGCGCGGATGCTGGCGACGATCTGGGGCGTCATCGTCACCCTCCCGGAGGCGGCCATCGGGGCTGCGCTGCTGTGGGGGTCGATCCAGGTCGCGGAGGGCGAGCTGAGCGCGGGGACGCTGGTGGCGTTCCTGTCGACGGCGCTGGCGCTGCGCTGGCCGGTGGAGTCGATCGGCTTCCTGCTGGCGATGAGTCAGGAGGCGGCCACGGCCACTGAGCGGTACTTCGAGGTGCGGGACGCCGCACGGGAGGAGGGGGACGGGGACCGGCCCCTGCCCGCAGCCACGTCAGCCGACAACGATGGCATCCGTTTCCACTCCGTCTCCTTCCGATACCCGGACGCCTCCCCCGAGTCACCGCCCACCCTCGCCCACATCGACCTCCACATCCGCCCCGGCGAGTCCATGGCCCTGGTCGGTGCCACGGGCAGTGGGAAGACCACCCTCACCGCCCTCGTCCCCCGCCTGCACGAGACCACCTCCGGACGGATCACCCTCGACGGCCGGGACATCACCGCCATGCCCCGCGAGGAACTCCGCTCCCTTGTCGCGGTGGCCTTCGAGGAGCCCACCCTCTTCTCCGCCTCCGTCGGCGAGAACGTGCTCATGGGAGCCGAGGACGGCGCCGGCGAACCGGAGTTGGCCCGCGCGCTCGCCGTCGCCCAGGCGGACTTCGCGCACTCCCTTCCCCAGGGCACCGCGACTCAGGTCGGCGAGCAGGGCCTCAGCCTCTCCGGCGGCCAGCGCCAGCGCCTCGCGCTCGCGCGGGCGGTGGTCGGCCGGCCCCGCTTCCTCGTCCTCGACGACCCGCTCTCCGCCCTGGACGTCCACACGGAGGCCGCCGTGGAGGCCGCGCTGCGCGACGTACTCGCCGACACCACCGCCCTGATCGTCGCCCACCGCCCCTCCACCGTCCTGCTCGCCGACCGGGTCGCCCTGCTCTCCGACGGCCGTGTCACCGCCGTGGGCACCCACCAGGAACTGCTCCGCACCAACGCCGAGTACGCCCGTCTGATGTCCGGGGAGGATCACCGCCGATGACCGCCGCCACCTCGCTGCCCGCCCCCGACGAGGACGACGAACTCCCCGGCCCCGAACCGGCCCGAGCCACCACCGGCGACCCCTTCGACCGGGACGTGCTGCCCGTCCCGCCCGGTGCCACGGCCACTCTCCTGCGCTCACTCCTCGCCCCCATGAAGGAGCGGGTCACCGTGACCACGCTCCTCCTGCTGCTCCAGCAGGCGGCCGTGCAGGCGGGCCCACTGCTGGTGGCGTACGCCATCGACCGTGCCGTACCGGCGTTCCGCCACCACGACCACGGCCCACTGATCGCGGTGGCGGTCGGCTACGGCCTGTGCGCCCTGCTGTCCGGCGGCCTCCAGTACGCCTTCATCGAGGCGTCCGCACGCGTCAACCAGGACGTGTTGCTCGACCTGCGCGGCCGTATCTTCCGCCACGCACAGGCCCTGAGCATCGACTTCCACGAGCGCTACACGTCCGGCCGGCTGATCTCCCGCTCCACCACGGACGTCGAGTCGCTGCGTGAGCTGCTCAGCGAGGGCCTCCAGGAACTGGTCACGGTCATCCTCTCCTTCCTCTACATCTCGGCGATGCTGCTCTGGCTGGATCTGGGCCTCGGCGCGGTGGCCGTGGCCTCGTTCGTGCCGCTGTATCTGCTGGTGCGGCTGTACCAGCGGCGGGCGGTACGGGTGTACAAGGCGCGGTCCACGGCGATCGCGGCGGTGATCGTGAAGTTCGTGGAGACGATGAACGGCATCCGCCCGGTGCGCGCGTTCCGCCGGGAGGGCGCCAACGACGCCGAGTTCGCCGTACTGAACCGCCGCCACGAGCGCACCAACGGCGACGCGCTCCTCGAGATGGCCCGGTATGTCACCGGCTCCCGGCTGGTCGCCAACACCTCGGTCGCGGTGATCGTGCTGTGGGGCGCCTACCGGGTGGCGTCAGGCTCGCTGGAGCTGGGCGTCCTGGCCGCCGCCGTCCTCTATCTGCGCCGGCTTTACGACCCGATCGACCGCCTCGGCATGTTCCTCAACTCCTACCAGTCGGCGGCCGCCTCGCTGGAGAAGATCGCGGGCCTGCTGGCCCAGACCCCGTCCGTGCCCGAGCCGTCGGTTCCGAAGGAACTGCCCCCGCTGGAGAGCGAACTGCCCGGCCGCGAGGTCGCCTTCGAGGGCGTCCGCTTCGCCTACCGCACCGGCGGCGAGGTACTGCCCCGCTTCGACCTCACCCTCCCGGCCGGCCAGACGGTCGCGGTGGTCGGCTCCACCGGCGCCGGCAAGTCGACGCTGGCGAAGCTGCTCGCCCGCTTCTACGACCCGACCGAAGGACGGGTCCTCCTTGACGGCGTGGACCTGCGCGAACTGACCGTGCCCGAACTGCGGCGCGGGGTCGTGATGGTCACCCAGGAGGCGTTCCTGTTCTCCGGCACGGTCGCCGAGAACATCGCCATCGGCCGCCCGGACGCCACCCGCGAGGAGATCGAGCAGGCGGCCAAGGCGATCGGCGCGCACGAGTTCATCGCGGCACTGCCCGACGGCTACGACACGGACGTCCGCAAGCGCGGCGGGCGCATTTCGGCGGGGCAGCGCCAACTGGTCGCGTTCGCACGCGCCTTGCTGGCCGACCCGTCGGTGCTGATCCTCGACGAAGCGACCAGTTCCCTGGACATCCCCGGCGAACGGGCCGTGCAGCGGGCCATGTCGACGGTACTGAAGGGCCGTACGGCCGTGGTGATCGCGCACCGGCTGTCCACCGTGGAGATCGCCGACCGGGTACTGGTGATGGAGCACGGCCGGATCGTCGAGGACGGCCACCCGGCCGAACTCATCGCGGGCACGGGCCGGTTCGCGGATCTGCACCGGGCATGGCGGGACAGTCTGGCGTAGGAGAACGGGGGACGCAGGGTGATCGACGCGTACGAGGATCCGGGCACGCCCGACACACGGGGCGGCTGGTACTACCTGTGGTGGCTGGTGCGCCGCCAGCCGGGCCGCTCGCTCGCCGGGGCGCTGCTGGGCAGTGCCTGGCTGACGCTGATGGCCGGAACGCCGTACATGATGGCGCGGGCCGTCGACGACGGACTGGTGCCGGGCCGCATGACGGTGCTGGCCGGATGGACGGCAGCGATCTTCGTCCTCGGGGCGGTCAACGCGTGGATCAGCATCATGCGCCACCGCACGATGACCCGGGTGCGCATGGACGCCTACTACCGCACGGTCAAGGTGGTCGTCGGGCACGCGGTACGGCTCGGTGCCGCGCTGCCCCGGCGGGTGGGAGCCGGTGAGGTCGTCACGATCGGCGTCGGTGACGTGCAGACCATCGCCCAGGCGCTGACCGTCGTCGGCCCCGGGGTGGGCGCGGTCGTGGTGTACGCGGTGGTGGCCGGCCTCCTGGTGCCGATCTCGCCCCTGCTGACCGGCGTGGTCCTGCTCGGGGTGCCGGTGGTGGCGTTGCTCGCGGGCCCGCTGGCCCGGCGGCTCCAGGGCAGGGAGACCGAGTACCGGGAACGCCAGAGCGTCCTCACGGCCCGCATCGGCGACCTCGCGGGCGGCCTCCGCGTCCTCAACGGCCTCGGTGGCAAGGGCCTGTTCGCGGACGCCTTCCGCAAGGACTCGCAGCATCTGCGCGCCCAGGGCTACCGGGTGGGCGCGGTCGCCAGCTGGGTCCAGGCCCTCGGTGTCGGCCTGCCCACGGTGTACCTGGCGGTGGTGACCTGGATCGCGGCCCGGATGGCCGCCCGCGGGGAGATCACGGTGGGCCAGCTGGTCTCGGTGTACGGCTATGTCGCCGTCCTGGTCGGCCCGGTGGCGTTCTTCCTGGACATGGGCTACCAGCTCAGCCGGGGCGTGGTGGCCGCACGCAGGGTGGTACGCCTGCTGCACCTGGCCCCGGAGCCGGACGAGGGCACCCAACCGGCCCCCGCCGCCCCCGCCGTACTGCACGACCCGGAGTCGGGCGTACGGATCCGCCCGGGCCGCCTGCACGCCCTGGTAGGCGCCAGCCCCACAGAAACAGCCACGGTGATCGACCGCTTGGGCCGCTACATCCGGTCGAACGTGATCTGGGGAGAGACTCGACTGGACGCCGTCCCCCTGACAGAAGTACGCGCCCGCATCCTGGTGGCCGACAACGATGCCGACCTTTTCGCGGGGACCCTGAGCGATGTCATCGCCGGAAGCGCAAACGCGCCCCAAAGGGGCGCGGGGCGGTATCAAATGTGCGGCTACCGCCGCGTGGGCGCGACAAGCCACACACAACCCGCACCCGCCATCGCGCATCACGAGGCACCCCCTGACGCGCAAACCACCCAAGCCCTCCACGCAGCCGCAGCCACCGACATCCTCCAGGCCCTCCCGAACGGCCTCGGCTCCGAAATCACCGCCCAGGCCCGCAACCTCTCCGGCGGCCAACGCCAACGCATCCGCCTGGCCCGCGCCCTCCTCACCGACCCCGAGATCCTCCTCGCCGTAGAACCCACCTCCGCCCTGGACGCCCACACGGAGTCCCTCGTAGCGGAGCGCCTCCGCACCGCCCGCGCCGGCCGCACCACCCTCCTCACGACCACCTCCCCCCTGATGCTGGCCCGCGCCGACGAGGTGATCTACCTGGTCGACGGCAAGGTCGCGGCGACCGGCACCCACGAGGGTCTGCTGGAGGACGAGCCCGGCTACCGCGCCCTGGTGGCCCGGGACTCGGAGGAGGAGGCCGTCCGGTGACGACGAGCACGAGCCAACTCCCCGTCGCAGGACGCGCCGCCGTACGCTGGGCCCTGCTCCGCCTGGTGCGGGCCGACCGCGCGGCCTTCTCCGCCGCGCTGCTGCTGAACGCGCTCGCCGCCGGCACCGGCCTGGCCGGCCCGTGGCTGGTGGGCCGGATCGTGGACGAGGTGCGGGCCGGCCGGGGCGTCGGCGCCGTGGACCACCTCGCCCTGTGGATCCTGGTCTGCTCCCTCGCCCAGCTGCTGCTCGCCCGCTCCGCCCGCTACGTCGGCCACCGCTTCGGTGAACGGACCCTGGCCCGGGTGCGCGAGGAGTTCGTGGACCGGGCGCTCGCGCTGCCCGCGTCGGTCGTGGAGCGCGCAGGCACCGGGGATCTGACCGCGCGCGGCACCTCCGACGTGAGCGCCGTCGGCACCACGCTGCGGGACATCGGACCCGAGCTGCTGGTCAACACGGTGCAGGCGCTGTTCGTGATGAGCGCGGTGTTCGTACTGGATCCGCTGCTCGGTGTGTTCGGGATACTCGGGCTGACCCCGATCTGGATCGCCCTGCGCTGGTATCTGCGCCGGGCCCGGGACGGCTATCTCGCGGAGGGCGCGACGACCTCCGGGGTCGCGGAGATCGTCACGGCGACGGTGGCGGGCGCGCGCACGGTGGAGGCGTTCCGGCTCCAGGAGCAGCGGATCGCGGCGAGCCGGGACGCGCTGGAGGCCAACCGGAAGACCCGTTTCTACACGCTGTATCTGCGGACCGTGTTCTTCCCGGCCGTCGAGGTGTCGTACTCCGTGCCGGTGGCCGGGGTGCTGCTGGTCGGCGGGCTGCTGCATGCCGGTATCGGCGTGGTGGTGTCGGCGGCGCTGTATCTGAAGCAGTTCACGGAACCGCTGGACCAGATCCTGATACGGGTGGAGCAACTCCAGTCGAGCAGTGCCTCGTTCGCCCGGGTGGAGGGGCTGGCGCAGGCGCCGCGGGCGGAGGCGGACGGCGGGGCGCCGACGCCGGCGGACGACCGGATCGATGTGCGTGGAGTGCGGTACGCCTATGAGCGCGGCGGCGAGGTGCTGCGCGGGGTGGATCTCACGGTGCGGCCCGGGGAGCGGCTCGCGGTGGTCGGGCCGTCCGGCGCCGGGAAGACGACGCTGAGCCGACTGCTGGCGGGCGTCGACGCGCCCGGGTCGGGCACGGTGACCGTGGGCGGGGTGCCGATCGCCGGGCTGGAACCGGAGCTGCTGCGCCGCCAGGTCGTCCTGGTCACCCAGGAACACCATGTCTTCCTCGGCACGGCCCGGGACAATCTGCTGATCGCCGAACCGGGCGCGAGCGACACCGACCTGTGGACGGCTCTGACGGCCGTCGGCGCCGACGGCTGGGTCCGCGGCCTTCCCGACGGCCTCGACACCCCGCTCGGCGCGGGCGGTTGTGCCACGGACGGCTCGCAGGCGCAGCAACTCGCGCTCGCCCGGGTGGTGCTGGCGGACCCGCACACGCTGATCCTGGACGAGGCGACGGCGCTCCTCGACCCGGCGACCGCCCGGCATGCCGAGCGTGCCCTGGCCGCCGTACTGGAGGGCCGTACGGTCATCGCCATCGCCCACCGGCTGCACACCGCGCACGACGCCGACCGGGTGGCCGTGATGGAGGACGGCCTGCTCACCGAACTCGGCACCCACGAGGAGCTGGTGTCGGCGGGCGGGGCGTACGCGGCCCTGTGGGCGACCTGGCACGGCGACAAGACGCCCTGAGCGCCCGCCCCTTGCTTACCGAACGGTTCACATATCGAACATGAACTTCCGGTCAACGGACCATTTCCGGTCAAATTCCTGACGCGGTCCTGACAGATCGCGTTTTCCGATGCCACTCTTCCCACGCCGACTCACAGCAACCCCACAGCATCACCCAGTCGCTGCCGGGTCCGGCACTGCACGCGCACGTGGTTCCGCGTTCCGCCTGTTCCGCAAGTTCTGCCCGGACGGCCGACCCGCCCTCCGGATCTCCCCTGGCCGTGTGACCCGCGGCCACGCAGAAGGAGTCAGTGTTGAGAAGCAGTTCCTCTCGCAGGCGCACCCCCCACCGCACCGCAGTAGTAGCCCTCGCGGGCGTCACCGCCCTGATCGCCGCGGCCGTCCAGTCGGGCGCCGCCAGCGCCACCCCGGCCGCGCCGCAGGCCGGCCGGGCCAACCCGGCCCACATGGCCGTCAAGCTCTCGCCCTCGCAGCGCGCCGAGCTGCTGCGCGACGCGACCGCCGAGAAGGCCGCCACCGCCGAGGCGATAGGCCTCGGCGCGCAGGAGAAGCTGGTCGTCAAGGACGTCGTGAAGGACACCGACGGCACGGTCCACACCCGCTACGAGCGCACCTACGCCGGCCTCCCGGTCCTCGGCGGCGACCTGATCGTCGACACCGCCAAGTCGGGCGCCACCGAGCGCGTGATCAAGGCGAACAGCGCCACGCTCAAGGTCGCCGACCTCAGCCCGGCCGTCAGCGCGGCGAGCGCCGAGAAGCAGGCCGTCTCCCGCGCCAAGGCCCTCGGCTCCACCAAGTCGGCCGCCGACGGCGCCCGCAAGGTCGTCTGGGCCGGCTCCGGCAAGCCCGTCCTCGCCTACGAGACGATCGTCGGCGGCTTCCAGGACGACGGCACCCCCAACCAGCTGCACGTCATCACCGACGCCGCCACCGGCAAGAAGCTCTTCGAGTACCAGGGCATCGAGAACGCCACCGGCACCGGCAACACCCTGTACAGCGGGACGGTCTCGCTGACGACGACCCAGTCGGGTTCGACGTACAACCTGACCGACGGCGACCGCGGCGGCCACAAGACGTACAACCTGAACCACGGCAGCTCGGGCACCGGCACGCTGTTCTCGCAGTCGAGCAACACCTGGGGCAACGGCACCACGTCGAACGCCGCCACCGCGGGCGCCGACGCGCACTACGGGGCCGCGGAGACCTGGGACTTCTACAAGAACACCTTCGGCCGCAGCGGCATCAAGAACAACGGCGTCGCCGCCTACTCCCGCGTCCACTACGGCAACGCGTACGTGAACGCGTTCTGGGACGACGGCTGCTTCTGCATGACGTACGGCGACGGCTCCGGCAACGCGGACCCGCTGACCTCGCTCGACGTGGCGGGCCACGAGATGAGCCACGGTGTCACCTCGAACACCGCGGGCCTCAACTACACCGGTGAGTCCGGCGGGTTGAACGAGGCCACCTCCGACATCATGGGCACCGGAGTCGAGTTCTACGCGAACAACTCCTCCGACGTCGGCGACTACCTCATCGGCGAGAAGATCGACATCAACGGCGACGGCACCCCGCTGCGCTACATGGACAAGCCGAGCAAGGACGGCGCGTCCAAGGACAGCTGGTACTCGGGGCTCGGCGGCCTCGACGTGCACTACTCGTCCGGCCCCGCGAACCACTTCTTCTACCTGCTGAGCGAGGGCAGCGGCGCCAAGGTCGTCAACGGCGTCAGCTACAACTCGCCCACGGCGGACGGCCTTCCGGTCACCGGCATCGGCCGGGACAAGGCGCTGCAGATCTGGTACCGCGCGCTCACCACCAAGTTCACCTCGACCACCAACTACGCCGCCGCCCGCACCGGCACCCTCGCGGCGGCGGGTGAGCTGTACGGCACCACGAGCACCGAGTACAAGGCGGTGCAGGACGCCTGGGCGGCCATCGCGGTCGGCTCCCGCTCGGGCGGTGGCGGCGGTACGGGCACCTCGTACGAGAGCACCACAGCCGTGTCGATCCCGGACAACGGGCCCGCGGTCACCTCGTCGATCACGGTCTCCGGCCGGACCGGGAACGCGCCGAGCAACCTCCAGGTGACGCCCAATATCAGCCACACCTGGCGCGGTGACCTGGTGGTCGACCTCGTCGGCCCGTCCGGGACGTCGTACCGCCTGAAGAACTTCAGCTCGTCCGACTCCGCGGACAACGTGACGGACACCTACACGGTGAACGCCTCGGCGGAATCGGCCAACGGGACCTGGAAGCTCAAGGTCCAGGACCAGGCCGCGCAGGACGTCGGGACGATCAACGGGTGGAAGCTGACCTTCCCGTAAACCGCAGGACAAGGGCGTGAGCGACGGGCGCCGTCCGGGGGTTCGACTCCCCTCGGGCGGCGCCCGGTTCACATGTCCGCAACATTCACCGAGCATCTGCTTTCCGGCCAACATCACTTCAAGGTCCTGACATGTACGCGACCTGGATGTCACTCTTCCCTCACCCGTCGCACAGCACAGCAACTTCACAACCCCACAGCCGGGTTCGGTAACCCCACACCGCCCCGGACTCCCCACACCCTGAAGGAGCTTGAGTGAGCCCCCTCTACGCGCGTCACCAGCGCACCACTCTGGCCATCGCCACCGCTGTCGCCGCCGGCGCCCTGCTGACCACGGGCCTGACCGCCAACGCCTCCGCCGCCGACAAGCAGCCGTTGGCCGCCGCCCCCACCCTGCTCTCCAACTCGGCCCGCACCGCCCTCATCCAGAAGGCGCAGGCGGACGTCGCCGAGACCGCACAGCAGATAGGCCTCGGCGCCAAGGAGAAGCTGGTCGTCAAGGACGTCGTGAAGGACGTCGACGGCACCGTCCACACGCGCTACGAGCGCACCTACGCCGGTCTCCCGGTCCTCGGCGGCGACCTGGTCGTGCACACCTCCGAGGCCGGCAAGACCGAGGCCGTCACCAAGGCGACGAAGACGGCCATCAAGGTGGCCTCCCTCAAGCCGCGGATCAGCACCGCCAAGGCCGAGAAGTCGGCGCTCAGCGCCGCCAAGACGCTGGGCTCCACCAAGTCCGCCGCCGACGGCGCCCGCAAGGTCGTCTGGGCCGGCTCCGGCACCCCCGTCCTCGCCTACGAGACGATCGTCGGCGGCTTCCAGGACGACGGCACCCCCAACCAGCTGCACGTCATCACCGACGCCGCCACCGGCAAGAAGCTCTTCGAGTACCAGGGCATCGAGAACGCCACCGGCACCGGCAAGACGCTGTACTCGGGCACCGTCAGCCTCGACACCACCCTGTCGGGCTCGACGTACAACCTGACCGACGCCACGCGCGGCAGCCACAAGACGTACAACCTGGCGCACAAGACGTCCGGCACCGGCACCCTGTTCACCGACGCGGACAACGTCTGGGGCACCGGCGCCGCCTCCAGCTCCACCACCGACCAGACGGCGGCCGCCGACGCCGCCTACGGCGCGCAGGAGACCTGGGACTTCTACAAGAACACCTTCGGCCGCAGCGGCATCAAGAACAACGGCGTCGGCGCCTACTCCCGCGTCCACTACGGCAGCTCCTACGTCAACGCGTTCTGGGACGACAGCTGCTTCTGCATGACCTACGGCGACGGCTCCGGCAACACCCACCCGCTGACCTCGCTCGACGTGGCCGGCCACGAGATGAGCCACGGCGTCACCGCCAACACCGCGGGCCTGAACTACTCGGGCGAGTCCGGCGGTCTCAACGAGGCCACCTCGGACATCTTCGGCACGGGTGTGGAGTTCTACGCGGCCAACGCGTCCGACCCCGGCGACTACCTCATCGGCGAGAAGATCAACATCAACGGCGACGGCACCCCGCTGCGCTACATGGACCAGCCCAGCAAGGACGGCGGCTCCGCCAACTACTGGTCCTCCTCGGTCGGCAACCTCGACGTGCACTACTCGTCGGGCGTCGCGAACCACTTCTTCTACCTGCTGTCCGAGGGCAGCGGCGCGAAGACGATCAACGGTGTCTCGTACAACTCCCCCACCTACAACGGCTCCACGGTCACCGGCATCGGCCGCGCCAAGGCGCTGCAGATCTGGTACAAGGCGCTGACGACGTACTTCACGTCGACCACCAACTACAAGTCGGCACGCACCGGCACGCTCTCGGCGGCGGCCGCCCTGTACGGCTCCGGCAGCACCGAGTACAACGCGGTGGCGGCGGCCTGGACGGCGGTCAACGTCACCGGGTGACCCGGTAGCAGCGGTACGGGCGGACCCCGGGACGAAGGCATCTCCGGGGTCCGCCCTACGCTCTCTCCCATGTCCTTCACGTACGAGGCGGTCGGCGCGACCCGCGAGGATCTCGCCGCCTGCCCGCCCGGCTTCCACCCGCTCCATGTGCGCACGCGCATAGGCGAGGGCGCGGAGGTCTTCCACAGGGCCGCCGAAGCGGTCCTCACCTGGGAACTCCACCGCGCCCTGGGCGTGGGTATCGAGGCCTCCGCCGACCGCGCGGCCCCCGGCGTGGACGTCACCGTCACGCTCGCCGGCCTCGTCAAGGCCCCCTGCCGGATCGTCTGGACGCAGGAGGAGTCCCGCCGGGCGGGCTGGGCCTACGGCACCCTCGCCGGCCACCCGGAGTGCGGCGAGGAGGCCTTCCTGGTCACCCGCACCGGCGACGGCACGGTCTGGCTGACGGTCGCGGCCTTCAGCAAGGCCGCCAAGTGGTACGCCCGCGCGGGCGGCCCGGCGACCCGGGGACTGCAGCACGCGTACGCCCGCCGCTGCGGGGCGGTACTGCGGAGGCTGTGCGCGCCGTACGACGACCAGGGCTGAGCGGATACGTCACTGCCCCGACCGGGGCGGGGCAGTCGCGCGACCGCCCCGCCCCGGCGCCTCGTCGGCTACCGCATCAGCACCCCCGCCCCGTCCGCCGCACCCTCCGAAGGAGCCGTCACCAGGCCCAGCTCCGCGCCGGAGGCCAGCAGGCGGTGGGCGGGGAGGATGCGGACCGTGTAGCCGTAGGGCCCCGTACGGTCCAGGGCCAGGGGGCCCTCGTAGGTCCAGTGGCCCTCCAGGTCCGGGCCTCCGGTCGGCTTCAGCGGCACCGTCGTCGCGTCCGTGATGCGGTCCTCGGAGTCGACCCGGCCGGAGACCGCCTGGACCTCGACGTCGTCGGGCCCGAGGTCGCCCAGGCGGACGCGGACGCGCAGGGCGAGGGTGGTGCCCAGTTCGGCGGTGGCCGTGGCCGCGGCGGTCGCCACATGGTCGACCGACACCCCGTGCCAGGCGGCCCGCACCCTGCCCTTCCAGGCCGACAGTTCGCGGGCCGTGTCCGCGCTCATCGAGCGGTGGGCGTGCGCCGCGGGCGTGTAGAGCCGTTCGACGTACTCCCGGACCATACGGCCCGCCAGCACCTTCGGGCCCAGCAGGGTGAGCGTCTGGCGGACCATCTCGATCCAGCGGTCCGGGAACCCGCTCTGGCCGCGCTCGTAGAAGCGGGGGGTGACGCGCTGTTCGAGGAGGTCGTACAGCGCCGCCGCCTCGATGTCGTCGCGGCGCTCCGGGTCCGTACCCACGCCGTCCGCCGTCGGGATCGCCCAGCCGAAGTCCGGCTGGAACCACTCGTCCCACCAGCCGTCCAGGACCGAGAGGTTGAGGCCGCCGTTCAGCGCCGACTTCATCCCGCTGGTCCCGCACGCCTCCAGCGGGCGCAGCGGGTTGTTCAGCCAGATGTCGCAGCCGGGCAGCAGCTTCTGCGCCATCGCCATGCCGTAGTCGGGGAGGAAGACGATGCGATGGCGGACGCGCGGATCGTCGGCGAACCGGACCAGCTCCTGGACGAGGCGCTTGCCGCCGTCGTCCGCCGGGTGCGCCTTTCCGGCCACCACGACCTGGATCGGCCGCTCCGAGTGCAGCAGGAGGTCCATCAGCCGGTCGCGGTCGCGCAGCATGAGCGTGAGCCGCTTGTACGACGGAACGCGCCGGGCGAATCCGATGGTCAGCACGTCGGGGTCGAGGGCGTTGTCGATCCAGCCCAGCTCGGCCGTGCCGGCACCCCGTTGCCGCCAGGACGCGCGCAGCCGCTCCCGCACCTCAAGCACCAGCTGCTCCCGCAGATTCCGGCGCAGGTCCCAGATCTCCTGGTCGCTGACGTCGGCGACCGCGTCCCAGCGCTCGGTGCCACCGACGGTCAGCGCCTCCTCGGCGCGGCGGTCACCGAGCTGCCTCGCCCCCAGCCGCACCACCTCGGGCGCCACCCAGGTCGGGGCGTGCACCCCGTTCGTCACGGAGGTGATCGGCACCTCGTCGGGATCGAATCCAGGCCACAGCCCGGAGAACATCTCCCTGCTGACGTTGCCGTGCAGCAGCGAGACCCCGTTGGCGCGCTGGGCGAGCCGCAGCCCCATCACGGCCATGTTGAAGAGGTTGGGTTCGCCGCCGGGGTAGGTCTCCATCCCGAGGCGCAGGATGTGCTCCACCTCGATCCCGGGCAGTTCGGCGTCGGGGCCGAAGTGGTGGGCGACCAGCTCACGGTCGAAGCGGTCGATGCCGGCCGGGACGGGGGTGTGGGTGGTGAAGACGGTGCCGGCCCGCACCGCCTCCAGCGCGGAGTCGAAGTCCAGCCCCTGGGCACAGAGCTCGGCGATCCGCTCCAGGCCCAGAAAGCCCGCGTGGCCCTCGTTGGTGTGGAAGACCTCCGGCTCGGGGTGGCCGGTCAGCCGGCAGTACGTCCGTACGGCGCGCACACCCCCTATTCCGAGCAGCATCTCCTGGAGCAGCCGGTGCTCACTGCCGCCGCCGTAGAGCCGGTCGGTGACCCCGCGTTCGCCGAGGTCGTTCTCCTCCACGTCCGAGTCCAGCATCAGCAGCGGCACCCGGCCGACCTGGGCCAGCCAGATCCGGGCGCGCAGCAGCCGGCCGCCGGGCAGGGCGAGGGAGACATGCGCCGGGGTGCCGTCGGCGTCCTTCAGCGGCACCACGGGGAGTTCGTTCGGGTCGAGGACGGGATAGTGCTCCTGCTGCCAGCCGTCCCGGGACAGGGTCTGCCGGAAGTACCCGTGCCGGTACAGGAGACCGACGCCGATCAGCGGTACACCGAGGTCACTGGCCGACTTGAGGTGGTCGCCGGCCAGGATGCCGAGGCCGCCGGAGTACTGCGGCAGGGCGGCCGTGATGCCGAACTCGGGCGAGAAGTAGGCGACGGCCGCCGGGAGTTCGGCGGCCTGCGGCTGGGACTGGTACCAGCGGTCGCCGGTCACATAGTCGTTGAGGTCGTCGGCGGCCGCCGTCAGCCGGCGCAGGAACCGGCGGTCACCGGCCAGCTCGGCGAGCCGCGCCGGCGGCACACTGCCCAGCAGCCGCACCGGATCGCCCTCCGAGGCGGCCCAGCGCTCGGGGTCGACGGACTGGAAGAGGTCACGTGTCTCGGTGTGCCAGGACCAGCGCAGATTTCGGGCCAGGTCGCTGAGGGGACGGAGGGGGTCGGGGAGAACGGGACGGACGGTGAACCGACGGATCGCCTTCACATTCCACTCCACGCGTTCGTGGTGAGAGCCGTACGGCGGTGTGCGGCTCGGCGTCCCTCAGACGGTACCGGTGTCGAGGGGGCCGTTGCGGGAGCTCCGGCCCAGACCCCGGGATACGTCACGCCTCCTTGTGGGACCCGGCTCCGCACGAGACGCTGCCCCCCTGAGCTGAGGAGGGGGAACTCACAGCCATGTCACGGACGATCACCCGGTGTCCGCGCCTGGTGGGGGGCTTGACCGCGGCCGTCACGGCCGCAGTGCTGTCGTCGGCCACCCTGCCCGCGCACGCCGTACCGGAGGGGACCGTACTCGGCGCCGGCCGACCGGGCTCGGTCGGCGGAAGCTATCTGGTCACCTTGAAAGAGGGGATCAAGGGGGCGTCGGCGGCCGGGAAGGGCGTCGCCACCCGCTATGGGGCGAAAATAAGCCATACTTACGGCAGTGTGCTGAACGGATACGCCGTCCGGGCAAGCGCCGGCCAGGCCCGGCGGCTCGCCGCGGACTCGCGGGTGGCCTCCGTCGTCCAGGACAGCCGGGTGCGGCTCGACCGCACCCAGACGAACCCGCCGTCCTGGGGCCTGGACCGCGTCGACCAGGCGGGTCTGCCGCTCGACGGGGCGTACACCTGGCCGGGGTCGGGGGGCGCGGGTGTCACCGTCTACGTGATCGACACCGGCATCCGGATCAGCAACCGCGACTTCGGCGGCCGAGCGAGCTACGGCTGGGACTTCGTCGGGAACGACAGATCCGCCGGCGACGGCAACGGGCACGGGACACATGTCGCCGGCACCATCGCCGGGACCCGGTACGGCATCGCCAAGAAGGCGAAGGTCGTCTCCGTACGCGTCATGGACGACACGGGGTCGGGCACGACAGCCCAGGTCATCGCCGGTATCGACTGGGTCACCGCACACGCCCGCAAGCCGGCGGTCGCCAACCTCAGTCTGGGCGGTTCGCACAACGCCCAACTCGACGCCGCGGTGCGGAACTCGATCAGGTCCGGGGTGACCTACACGGTCGCGGCCGGCAACGGCGGCCTCCCGGCCGCCCGCTCCTCACCGGCCGACGTGCCGCAGGCCCTCACCGTCGGCGCCACCGACCGGACCGACACCCGCGCGGGCTTCTCCAACTTCGGTTCCGCCGTCGACCTGTTCGCCCCGGGCGTGGCGATCACCTCGGACTCGTACCGGAGCGACACCGGCACGGCGACCTACTCCGGTACGTCGATGGCATCACCGCATGTGGCGGGCGCCGCCGCGCTCTATCTCGCCGGTCACCCGAAGGCCACCCCGGCCCAGGTCGCCACGGCCCTGATTGCGGGGGCGGCGAGCGGGAAGGTGTCCAGTGCGGGGCTCGGGTCACCCAACCGACTCCTCCGGGTGCCGAAATCGTAAAGCGTTTTCTCCCATGCGAACACGCCAACCGGCCCCGTTCGTACAGAACGGGGCCGGTTGTGTGCGTAGACATACGGCTGAGTAGTTAACAAAGTGCCGGATTGCCCACCCGAATAGGGTGGGAAGGCTCCTCCGGTACACCCCATGGACACAGCGCTGACACCCCGCACAGGTAGACCCTCAACTACACCCTCGGATACAGCCGCAGGACCCACCTCCCCACCACCCATCCGCCCACACCCACGTCGCCGCGGACAGGAGCGGTCATGCCCGCCACGCACCAGTCGTCAGCACCTCAGACACAGCGCACCTCACCCGGCGCCACACCCCCCGCGGACGAGGCCACCGCCGTCGGCCGCATACCCGTCCTCGACGTCCGTCCCCTGGTCCAGCAGGGGCGCCGGCCCGCCAAAGCGGTGACCGGGGAGTCGTTCGAGGTCACCGCCACCGTCTTCCGCGAGGGCCATGACGCCGTCGCCGCCAATGTCGTACTGAAGGACCCCAAGGGCCGTCCGGGCCCCTGGACCCCGATGCGGGAACTGGCCCCCGGCACCGACCGCTGGGGCGCCACCGTCACCGTCGACGGAAAACCGGGCCGTTGGACCTATCAGGTCGAGGCCTGGGGAGATCCGGTCACCACCTGGCGCCACCACGCCCAGATCAAGATCCCGGCGGGCATCGACACCGGTCTGGTCCTGGAGGAGGGCGCGCGGCTCTACGAACGGGCCGCCGCCGGTGTCCCGAAGTCCAGAAAGCGGGAGGTCCTGCTGGCCGCCGCGGCCGCCCTCCGCGACGAGGCACGGCCCGCCCCCTGGCGCCTGGCCGCCGCCCTCACGCCCGAGGTGGACAAGGTCCTGGCCCGCTATCCGCTGCGGGAGTTGGTGACCGCGTCCGAGCCGCTGCCGCTGCTCGTCGAGCGCGAGCGGGCCCTTTTCGGCTCCTGGTACGAGTTCTTCCCGCGCTCCGAGGGGACCGAGGACCGGCCGCACGGCACCTTCCGGACGGCGGCCCGGAGGCTGCCCGCGATCGCGGAGATGGGCTTCGACGTCGTCTACCTCCCGCCGATCCACCCCATCGGGACCACCTTCCGCAAGGGCCGCAACAACACCCTCACCCCCACCCCCGACGATGTCGGCGTGCCCTGGGCGATCGGTTCCCCCGAGGGCGGGCACGACGCCGTCCATCCCGATCTGGGGACCCTGGAGGACTTCCAGTGGTTCGTGGCCGAGGCCGGCCGGCACGGCCTGGAGGTCGCGCTGGACTTCGCGTTGCAGTGCTCACCCGACCATCCCTGGGTGGACAAGCACCCCGAGTGGTTCCACCACCGGCCCGACGGGACCATCGCCTACGCCGAGAACCCGCCGAAGAAGTACCAGGACATCTACCCCATCGCCTTCGACGCCGACATGCCGGGCCTGATCGCCGAGACGGTCCGGGTGCTGCGGCACTGGATGGACTGCGGGGTACGGATCTTCCGCGTCGACAACCCCCACACCAAACCCGTCGTCTTCTGGGAACGGGTGATCGCCGAGATCAACCGCACCGATCCCGACGTGATCTTCCTCGCCGAGGCCTTCACCCGGCCCGCGATGATGCGCACCCTCGCCCAGATCGGCTTCCAGCAGTCGTACACCTATTTCACCTGGCGCAACACCAAGGAGGAACTCACCGAGTACCTCACCGAACTGTCCGGCGAGAGCGCCGCCTGGATGCGGCCCAACTTCTTCGCCAACACCCCGGACATCCTGCACGCCTACCTCCAGCACGGCGGCCGCCCCGCCTTCGAGATCCGTGCCGTGCTCGCCGCCACCCTCTCCCCCACCTGGGGCATCTACAGCGGCTACGAACTCTGCGAGAACACCCCGCTCAAGGAAGGCGGCGAGGAGTACCTCGACTCCGAGAAGTACCAGCTCAAACCCCGCGACTGGGCCCGCGCCGAGACGGAGGGCATCGCACCCCTCGTCACCCGCCTCAACACCGTCCGGCGGAACAGTCCGGCCCTGCGGCAGTTGCGCGATCTCCACTTCCATCACGCCGACCAGGAAGCGGTGATCGTCTACAGCAAACGGAGCGGATCGAACACGGTTCTGGTGGTCGTCAACCTCGACCCCCACCACACCCAGGAGGCCACGGTCTCGTTGGACATGCCGCAACTCGGCCTGAACTGGCACGAGTCGGTGCCGGTGCGCGACGAGCTCACCGGTGAAACATTCAACTGGGGCAGGGCCAACTATGTGCGCCTGGAACCGGGTCGACGACCCGCGCATATCTTCACGGTTCTGCGACCGTCCCCGCGGATCGGAGGGTCACCCACAAAATGATCGTCAACGAACCCGTCCCGGACACCTTCGAGGACACTCCCGCAAAGGACCGGGACCCGGACTGGTTCAAACGCGCCGTGTTCTACGAGGTCCTCGTCCGTTCCTTCCAGGACAGCAACGGTGACGGCATCGGCGACCTCAAGGGTCTGACCGCGAAACTCGACTACCTGCAGTGGCTCGGCGTCGACTGCCTCTGGCTGCCGCCCTTCTTCAAGTCCCCGCTGCGGGACGGCGGTTACGACGTCTCCGACTACACCGCCGTACTCCCCGAATTCGGTGACCTCGCCGACTTCGTGGACTTCGTCGACGCCGCCCACCAGCGCGGCATGCGCGTGATCATCGACTTCGTCATGAACCACACCAGCGACCAGCACCCGTGGTTCCAGGAGTCGCGCAAGGACCCGGACGGGCCGTACGGCGACTACTACGTCTGGGCGGACGACGACAAGCAGTACCAGGACGCGCGGATCATCTTCGTCGACACCGAGGCCTCCAACTGGACCTACGACCCGGTCCGCAAGCAGTACTTCTGGCACCGCTTCTTCTCCCACCAGCCGGACCTCAACTACGAGAACCCGGCCGTCCAGGAGGAGATCCTCTCCGCGCTGAAGTTCTGGCTCGACCTGGGCATCGACGGCTTCCGTCTGGACGCGGTGCCGTATCTCTACCAGCGCGAGGGCACCAACTGCGAGAACCTTCCCGCGACCCACGACTTCCTGAAGCGGGTACGCAAGGAGATCGACACCCAGTACCCGGACACCGTGCTGCTGGCCGAGGCGAACCAGTGGCCGGAGGACGTCGTCGACTACTTCGGCGACTACCGCAGCGGCGGCGACGAGTGCCACATGGCGTTCCACTTCCCCGTGATGCCGCGGATCTTCATGGCGGTGCGCCGAGAATCCCGTTACCCCGTCTCGGAGATCCTCGCCAAGACGCCGGCCATTCCGTCCGGCTGCCAGTGGGGCATCTTCCTGCGCAACCACGACGA